>NZ_JBVVQZ010000008.1:0-272286 GCF_055811635.1 Mesorhizobium sp. WSM4806
GAGGAGGAGGTGGCTGGGGAGGATAGCGTTGAATGGCTGCTGCAAGTAAGCCAAACAACTAGAGAATTCTGCAGCCAAGTGGGTTCACTTGGCGTCGCAGGAATGCGGCTAAATCAAACAGATAGAGCTGGATGCTCAGTTCAATTTGAACGTATCCCGCTCGCGGATACGGGCTACGATCTAACTTGCATCCGCTGATTGGCGCAGCGCCTCTGTCTCTGCCAACTGGATGCCCATTTCGACAAACGCGGAAAGAACTGAAAAGCGGTCCTCCAACGCAACACGTGCCAGTCCGGCCAGAACTCCCGCACTCACCGCGCGGGCGGCTGGCGGCAAGGCTGGCGCCTCCACAGCTGAACCGTTGCCATGCCGTCCTGCAGCCAGGGCAATCCAGGCGGCCGGCGTTGTTGGCGGCATTGCCGCAGCCTTGCTCACGTCCGGGCGATGGTGAGGGCTCTCCGGTTCGCTGACCCAGTCACGAACAACCGCGAGCAATTCCTGATCCCTGCTGTCGAGCAGAACGGTGAGGTGGCTCAGGCATTCATGTGCCCACCACACCGCAGCCCGCTCGGGTAGCAGATAGGCACAGAACGTAATCGCCTCCTCGGGCACCCGCCCGGCCAGCAGGGCGCGGCAAAATTCGATTGAAGGCTGTTCGGTCGGAAGTGCCACCATGTCCCTGGAAACAGCGGGGCAGGCCATGAAAAGGTCCCGTGCCGTTTTGAATCGAAGCTCATTGGCCATGGCGCCACGCTTTCCCCCGGGAACAATCGACACTGAAGCCCTGGGCGGGGCGGGTCAAGTCTCCAGTCCCTGGCAAGATGCAACGGCCCTCCATCACTCGTATGCTTGACGTTTATTGACAGACAACCGCTTCGCAATTTGGTATTGTCCGCAGTCGATGAAATCGATGCTCAAGACAGGAGTAACCGTTATGCGGTTGGGCAGTTTAGCCTTCGTGTTTACGGTCGCGTTTTATTCGACCCACGCTTTTGCTGATCCACTTCAGAAATCAGAAGACATCGTGAAGTTTTTTGACGCGGCGAGCGAGCTCGGCCCGCCGCGTGGAATTTGCGTCGGCACCGAAGAAGAGTGCAACAGCAAGAACAAGGCAGCGCCTGCCGAAAAAACCAGCCTCGACATGCTGATCAATTTCGGCCTTGATTCTGCGGAACTCGATGCGACTGCCCGCGCTGAACTGGACGAGTTCGCCAAGGCACTGAAGGACCGCCGCCTGAGCACTTTGAACTTCGTTGTCGAGGGTCATACCGATGCAACCGGCTCGGAGCGCTACAACGAGGGACTGTCGGAACGCAGAGCCAGATCGGTAACAACCTTCCTCACCTCCAACGGCATCGATCCTGCCCGCATCAAAGCGACAGGCCTGGGCGAAGCGAGTCCGCGCAACCCCAATCCATTCGATCCGGTAAACCGCCGGGTGGAAATGCGGATAAGGACCGAGTAGGGCCGCTCCGACCACCGAGGCACGGCCCGCGTCGACACGCCTGAAACTGGCTCGTCAGTTGTTGTTGAGCACGCCACCCACGGCCACACCGGTGCCGAAAATCAGCGCCTTGGTCAGGAAGTCGTTGTTGTCCGGCGGCGGAACATCCCGTCGAACCTCGACCTGCTGCCTGCGGGGCTTCTGTGCCACCACCGGCTTTTGTGTGCGGGCCTTCTGTGCCACCGGCTTCTTTGTGCGGGCCTGCTGCACCTGTTTCTTCGGCTGTGCTCGAGCCAGATCGGCAGCGTAGCTGGCGCGCACCGATTCCATCATTGGATCCGTCTGGATCACCAGGAACGTCAGTTGCTCGCGTGTCAAAAAAGTCGTCTGCGGCAGGCCGTTTTTCGCTTGCCAGATGCCGATCGCCTGGCGGGTTTTTGGGCCTATGTTTCCGTCGATACGGCCAAGCTCGTTGCCCAAGGCTTCGATGCGCAACTGCAGATCGATACGGCCCTGGCGATCGAGACCGATCGCGCTTTCCGTCAACTCGGTGCCCGGGGCCCGCTTCACCTCGTCCGAAACTCCAACCGAGGTGCGAACGGCTGAGCCGGAAATTGCGTTGGCCTCGTCCTCATCGACTGCCGCGAGCTGCCGATCTTCGGCCTTCGGTTCGTTCAACTGGTCGATGTTCAGCCGTGCCACCGTGGCGAAGCGGCCGCTCGGAAACTGTTCAAGATAGGCTTCGTAGAACGGAATGGAATTGCGCTTGGAAGCTTCGTCCCACAGACGCTGCTCAACCTCCCAGGAAGGAGGCTCGTTGGTCACCGGGGCAGGCGCCGGTGTCATCGCGCCGGACGCACCAGCGATCGGTTTTGTGGCAGGCGCCGCTTCCGCTTTGGACTGTCCCAGGAAGACCTCGCGTCCCAGTGATGCGTTGTGCCAAGGTCTTTGGCGACCTTGTGTCGTTTCGGTCACCTGGCCGCGCACACGCGTCAGCGCGCTCTGGATTTCAACGCCAGGTTCAGTCAGGTGTCTGGCGAGCGCCGCGGAGTAGGGACTGTTTACGCCGTTGCCGTCGAAAGCGATGGCGCCGGGGTCGGTTGCATACGCAATCAAGACTCCGCCGGTTCCAACGCCGTCCGATCTTGCTTCAATCGGCGCCAGTCCGGAGCCAAACGAGGCGGAACGGCTCTTCGGCATCGAGGCGGCCAGCGTCCTGGCCAATGGATTGTCGCGGCAGGCATCGAGGATGATGACGCCGATCGCCGGCTCGGCTGGTAACGCCGCCATGAAGTCGTCGATCTGAACGGTGCGGGTCTTGAGATGAGCGGGCGATGTCAGTTCGGCGTCTATCGGAATCAAGAAATTCTTGCCGTCGACCTGCATGCCGTGGCCGGCATAGAAAATGACGGCGAGCTCGGCATCGTAGGATTGCTCGGTAAACCGACTGATGAGGCTGTGCATGCCCGCATTGTCTTGATCGAGCCCCTCGATCACCTGGAAGCCGGCATTGCGTAGCGTGGATGCGATGAGGTGCGCATCGTTGGCGGGATTGGGCAAGGCAACGGCATGGACATATTTACTGTTGCCGATGACCAGTGCCACGCGTTTGGCATCAGGCGCGGCAGCCTCGGCTCCAAGCGACGTGACAAACAGGACAAACCCGCTCAGAAAGACGGCAAATGCTTTCATGGTCCAGCCCTCCGCCCCGCCGGGGCGCACTATCGATGTCTGCGCATGCCAAAATGGCTCCTGGGCGTATGTGATCTCGACCACAGTTTTGGTTCACAAAGGCCCAAAAAAAGTTGGTTATAGTAGCACTTGGCAGCAGGAACGCCAATGGACTAACGGCAAACTCGCGCGCCTCGAGAAGCACGTTCAAAGGGTATTCTGCATCGAGCCTATGAGAGCCGTGATCGCCTGCTTGTATTTTTCGAACTCGGGCGATGTCTGCCGGACTTCCGTCGTTGTCGTTGTTTGTTGGCTCACTTCAACCATCGCCGGGCTCAGCTTCCGCCCCATTTTCCTTTCGGCCCAGCTCACGACATAGCTGGCGGACTTGCCGGTGAGAAACGGGTTGGCTTGAATGACGGCCGATCCGAGCACGGCGCTCAATTGCGCCGAACCCGGCGACGACAACACTTGATGGGCGCCTTCCATTCCCAGGAAATGACAGAGATAAAGCCGGCCGGCTGTGATCTGGTGGCCGCGTGCCCGAAGATAGGCTTCGCCTTCGCGCGCCAGATTGCTGACCATCTCGCGCGAGATGGTGGCGTCAAAACGCAGAGCGAGCAGGTCGGCGGTTGACAGTGTGCGCGCCAGTTCGGGGCGGTAGGTGTTCATCATCCGGATCCACGTCTTGGTTATGAACTGACCGGCGCCGGTCGCCGAAGAAAGTGGGTTCTTGGCGCGGGCCTTGCCGCCACTTTCGACTTGAACGATACGCTCGGTCAGCGTTTCGACAGCGGAAGCGTCCGTCGCGATTGCCGTAACCGTGCCCAGCGGATCGATCGCCTGCCCATTGCGATAGAGTTCGAAATGCAGGTGCGGCCCGGTCGAAAGACCGGTGGTGCCGATGTAGCCAATGATATCGCCTGCCTTCACCTTCGCGCCGACACCGGCCTTGTCAGCGAATTTCTGCATATGCGCATAGCGCGTCTCGCTGCCGTTTCCGTGCGAGATCTTCACCAGATTGCCGTAACCACTTCCATCACCCTGAAAGACGATTTCGCCGTCGAAGGCGGCGGCTATCGGCGTGCCCAGCGGCGCCGCCCAATCCACGCCCTTGTGGATGCGAACGGTTCCGAGGATTGGGTGCTTGCGTGGGCCGAAAGTCGAGGTCATGACCCCGTTGACCGGGGTGACCATGCCGTTGGCGACTGTCAGCGAGCGAACCTGATCGTCGCCGCTGACGCATGCAAACTGGCCGTCGGCCTCCTGGAACACGAAACAGTCGAGGCTTTTTTCGCTGCCCTGGACGCCAACATACAGCACCCGTCCGGCCGTCTCTTCCTTGCCACGCGGCCTTTGCGAATAGATCAGGATCAGACGCTGGTCTTCGCTGGCGAAGGCATCCAGATCCTGTCCTCGCGACAGATACATGATCGCCTCTCCGATCACGCCGGTCGGGACTTTGTTGCGTGCTGCTGTCGAGTAGATCGCGTCGAGCAGCCGGTATTGCCTCTTGTGCGTGCCTTGCGCCTGTGCGCCCGAGTAGTTGAATAAATCTTCGCGGACCCAGGGGTCGACACCAGACACAAACACACCGGCGGCATTGCGCGTCAGCGTGCCGACAAATACGTTCTTGGCGTAGATCGAAACCTGCATGAGGGACGTGGTTGTCGTCTCGCGCGTCGGCCTGAAACCGCGCATGGCGACGACATGACCTGGCTCAAGGCTTTCCCGATTGAAAAGCGCCTTCAGGGCCTCGCCTGCCAGCTTGGCATCCTCGGCGGAGAAATGCGCATCCAGGGCGACACTGTCCAAGCTGCGGTCGTTGAGGATCTTTACGAAAATGTCCTCGGTAGCCTGGTATCGTTGATGTTCACTGATGACATTTGCAACGCTGGTGTTGTTTTCGATCTGGGTTTTCTGGAACGCGGGAAGGGCTGCCTTGCCTGAATCGATTGTTTCGCCCCAGCCTGCTTCGGCATCATCGATACCCCCCTGCGGGTCAGAAGCAACCGGAGCCTCGTTTGGAACGGGCGGTGGCTGAACGTCGTTTTGCAGCTCGTTGGATGGCGCCGGCGCGGTCTGTCGCTGCGCCTGGAAGAATGCGAAATCTTCTTGCGTCGACGGTATCGTCGTCATGAACTTTTCGCTGGCGCTAAGCATCACGTCGGACAGAATTTCGATCTGCGGAGAAACGCCGGCCTGATCCAGCTCTGCCGGCCGCGGGATCACTTGGCTTTTTGTTGCGCCGCCGGTGTCGGGCGCAAGGGTGATCCACATCGGGTCGCCTGCGAGATCGATGATGGCAGGCACATAGACAGATGCGTCGGCTGGCACATCGTCGGTTCCCTCGACGGCGTGCAACTCCTCATCTTCGTCGCCAAACGACCAATAATCCGCGGTGAGATAGAAGCCGGCAGCGATCGACAACAGGACAGCCACAGCAAGACCGGCAAGAAGCCTGCGCCAGAGCCTGCGTCTGCGCAGGGCGGCGCGCGCCTGCTTTTTCAGCCTGAAGCTTGTGTCGATACTGTGCGTCACGGATTGCTTCCGGTCAGAAAAAAGGTCCACCGCACCTGTTCAAGCGTATCGACTTCGAGAAATCGTGCGGCGATATGGCCGCGCTGCCAGCATTCATCGATGCCGCGTATCGAGAAACGCCGCCGGTCGATGCACATTTCGGTCGACCCGGTCAGGGTCGCATGGCCAAAAACGTCCGTCGCATAGATGTAGATGTAGCGGTTGGTGAGTTCCTCGCGGATGACGTTCACGCACTGATTTGCGCCGATGGTCCACCAGCCATCGGTCTGGTCCGCATTGTCGACCTTTTGGCCGACAGCGAGATTGACGACGTCGAGCGTCTGATTGCAGACGGTGAATTCGGCGCGCGCTTCGTGGGACGACAGGAGAGCCAGCAATGTCGCGCCCAATATCACCGTAAGTCTCATACGGCCTGTCAGGGCAAGCAGGCCGCGAAGCCAGTCACGCTGATTGTTGGGCGGGACAGCGGTCAGAAAGGAAAAACGCGAGCTGCGGAGGTCCATCGGCGTCCATGCTACCCGCCGAGCCGGAAGTACTTTGCCGTGGCGGAGAACTCAGCTCGATTGGCGTCGATCTCTTCGAGAATCCTGGGCAACAGCAGCGCGGCTGGTGTCGGCTCGGAGAACGCCGCAGCGTGAATATCCTGTGGACCCGTGATCACCATGATGATCTGCGGCACGACCTTGCCGGCCGCCTTGTCGGCTGCGCCAAGATCGATCGGAATGTTGAAGGTCGCCTTGTCCGCTTGCGCCAGGATAAGATCGTCGAGGCTGAATGCCATGCCCCTGTGGTCGATCAGCAGCACGCTGGAAATAAGGCCGCCATGCGTCACCAGCGAGCCGCCGATCGGCGAGCCGCTCGGCACTGTCGTTCGATCGAGAACAAGCTGCGGCTTGTCAGCCGGCATCTGGTCCAGAAAGCGCAGAAAGTTGGTGACTTCGCATTGAGCCGGCTCAATGAGGCGGACGCTGATGTCCGGTTCGACACGGAATCTTGCCTGGAAGTCGGACAGCATTCGTTCGAACGGCTGGACCTCGGTGCCCAATCCTTCGATGGCGACGGCGGCCTCGGCTGCCGACGTCAACGTCGCATAGAAACAGTCGCCGCCGTTGAAGTCCCGCACCCAGGAGACCCGTTGCGCAGCGGGGTCGAGGCCATTTTTCGGCTGCAGTTTTAGGTCCGGTTTCGGCACGTTCAAGGCAACAGTGGCTTCGCCCGGCTGTTTGCCTGCCGCCGGCTCGTCCTGCTGCCGTTTTGCGTTCGCATCATCCGTCTGGTTTTCGGCCCGCGCGTGCTGGCTGGCCGGCCGATCGGGCCTCCGGCTCTCCATAATTTCGGGCCGGACCGCTGAGGGCGGCGAGGTCTTGTCGGCCGGCGGCATTGGCGCGACCTGGATGTGCGGCGGGACCGGGCTTTCCTCGGCTGGCGAAAGGACTTCGGCGGGCCGTGTCGGCTCCAACTTTTGATCCGCCGCGGCATCTGCCCGATTTTCAGCTGGCGATGGCGCCTCGGCTGCCGCTGGCTCCGAGGTGTCCTCGGTTGGCGAGAGCACTTCGGCGGGCCGCGTCGGCTGCAAGCTTTGATCCGCCCCGGCATCTGCCTGACTTTCAGCTGGCGGCTGCGCTTCGGCTGCCGCCGGCTCCGATCTTTCCACGGCTGCCGCCGGCTCCGGGTTTTCCTCGGATGGTGAGAGGACTTCGGCGGGCCGTGCCGGCTCCAACTTATGATCCGCCGCCGCACCTGCCTGACTTTCGGCTGGCGGCGCAGTGGCTTCTGTTCGTGACTGCTCAGGTGGAACTGCCTTTGCCGGCTCATCGCCCGGCGAATTTGCAGCGCTGGCCGTCGGGGCAGGTTTGGATGCTTTTGGCGACAAAAACGATGTATCACCGGCGGTCGGCGTGGAAGGCGTCATCACGCCGCTGAGATAAACGCCTGCACCCGACGCGACAGCCAATGTCGCCAGGACAGCGATCGCGATCGATCGGGTCCTGGCGGACTTTGCCGGGACCTTTGGCAAGACCGCCCGAGCAGGACCGGCAACTGGCGACGGCCTTGGCTCGGACAGAAGCGCCGGCCGGACATGCGGAACGAAGCGCTGCTCACCGGCGGCCGCCGGAGATTGACTTGCAATCTTGGGGCCGGCAATCTCGGGGCCGGCAAGCCTGGGGCCAGGCGCGGCGGTTCCCCCGGTTCGCGGCGTCCGGTCGCGCGGTGTGATCGACGTTGGCGGCCTTGTCTCCTCGTCCGTGTCGTCACGTGTCGCCCTGGCGATATCGGCCATGCTGATCGGCCGGTCTTGTGGGTCCGGCTGCAGCATGGCCTCGACAATTCCACGAAAATCGGCGTCGATGTCGGAGAGGTCCGGAACGGTTCGGCGTTTTTCCACGATCTCGTACTGGGAGCCGCCCATGTCGATCGGTTTCCCGCGCAGAGCAGCGGCCAGCACCAGGCCCAGGCTGTAGATGTCGGATTGCTCGCTGACATCGCCGCTGTACAGCCCGAGTTGCTCGGGAGAAACGTAATTGTACTTTCCCGCGAACTTTCCGCCGATCAGCGTCTCGCCGCCGACGGTCGCCGATCGCGCGATGCCAAAATCGATGATCTTTGCGCGATCGACCCGGCCTCCTGGCAGGATGATGTTATCCGGGGAGAGGTCGCGGTGTATCGCTCCGGCCTGGTGCACGGCGCTCAAGCCGGAAGCCAGACGATGGCAGAGCTTGCGCACGTCTTCCGTCGGCATCGGGCCACGTCCCATGATATCGAACAGCGATTGGCCGTCGACGAACTCCATGGCGAGGTAGGGGCGGCCGATACCCGGGTCGATCGTGAAGACGTGATAGCGCACGACCGCGTCGTGCGACAAATGATTGAGGATCGTCGCTTCCTTGCGGAACAGCGACAGGATCGTCTGGTCACGGGCGAACTCGGGCAATACGATCTTGATGGCGACATGGTCGCCGGTCTGGATGTTGTGGCCACGGTAGACTTCGCCCATGCCACCGAATGCGATTCGCTCGTCCAGTTCATAGATGCCGCTGAGTTGCGTGCCGACCGCTGTGGTGGCCACGTCAGGCGATATCCGCGTCTTGTCGTCGGCGCTCATCGGCCTCAGCCTTCCGCTCTGGAAGGACCGGGATAGGCCCCATTGCGCCCGTCTCCGATCTTGACGAGCACGATCGTGACATTGTCCGTTCCCCCGCGCGCCAGCACCATCTGCAGCAGGTTTTCGCAGGCCGCCTGAGGTGTCGCCGACACCGCCGCCGCCTCGATCTCGGCGTCTGTGACATGCGCTGTCAGCCCGTCGGTGCTCAACACGAATATGTCGCCCGGCATGATTTCGCCTTGCTGGAAATCGATCACGATCTCGTCGCTGACGCCGACCGCATGGGTGATGACGTTGCGGCGCGGCCAGGCGAGTGCTTCGGCTGCGCTGATCATGCCCTTGTCGAGAAGTTCCTGGACTTCGGTATGGTCCTTCGAAATCTGCGAGATCGAGCCGTTGCGGATCAGGTAGACGCGACTGTCGCCTGCCCACAGGCAGGCAAACCGCCCATCCATCGCCAGCAGGGCGGCGACAGTGGAGCCAATGGTTACCCCACGGGATTGCGATATCCTGCGGATTTCGGCGTTGGCCCGGCTCAGCCGGTCCTCGAAGCGCGCGCGCAGATCCGGTGCAGAGCTTGCAATGCCGATCGTTGCCAGATGATCGACGATGCTGGCCGAAGCGACTTCCCCGGCATCATGGCCACCCATTCCATCGGCTACCACCCACAGGCCGGTTTCCGGCTCGACCAGATAGCTGTCTTCGTTGAGCTCACGGACACAGCCTCTGTGGCTAACGCCGAAGCTTTCAAAGGGAAGGGCGACAGTGTTCACTTTGCCACCAAGCGCTTCTCAAGCGTCCTCTGCGGCGCCCCGTCAGGTGCTCGCTCGCGCCAGTTTGCCACAGGCTCGAACGTTAGAGTATCGAAATAAACGTCCGCCCATCTGTTGCCGATGGACAGCCGCACCGTGTTGGGAAATTCAAAAATCATCTCAAAACGCCTTTGGACAGCTGAACCCGGAAAGCGCAGGAAGGAAGAGAGGGTTTTGGTCCGAACTGGCCTGGACCGTATAGGCGACATCGCGTCCGCCGATCACGAAGCGGGCTTGCGTGTTGCCGCCGGTGCTGGTGATATCGGCCTTGTCCAGCAGGCGCTTCAGTGCCCACGGACCGTCGAACTTGATCGCGGACTCACGGCCCGGCATTTCGGGAATGAGGCTCAGGCTCGCCGACGCGGAAGCCATGCCGCTCGGCCAGGTCACCGTGCTTGGCGCGTTGCCGGCCTGGTTGCTTTGGACGATCTGGCCATCGACGTCGAGTACCGCCGTATCGGCATCGCCATGCAGTGAAAACGGTGTAAAGGTGACACTGACCGACGGCACCGAACCACCTGAAGGAAAGAAGGCGTTGCGGATTTCCGCCGCCAGCTGGAAGTTTTTCAAGGTCGACTTCGACAGGTCGCGCCCGAAACGCGCATCCTGCTTCCAGTTCCAGTCCTGGCCGGTCATGTCGATCAGCGATGCGAGATTCTGTGCGAAGAACCGGTCCATCAGCCCGCCTGGAGCGAACAGTTTCGCAAAATCCGCCATCGCAATATCCTCCGGGCCATCGCTGGCGAAGGGATAACGGCCCTCGACCATCTCCTCGCAGGCGCGCGTGACCGTCTGGTCGAGCAGCTGGTTCAAATTCGTCAGCGAGGTTTCTGCGACGTTGCCGTCAAGCTCGTCGGCGGTCGCAGTAACCATTCGGGCGAGTTGCTTGGGCAGCCGCGAGACATTGGCGCGAAGCGTGGATATCTGCAGCTGCAGATTCATGTTGGCGCGTTCCGTTTGCGAAGGGATATCGGCCGCCAATTGCAGGCTTTGATGGATGTCGCGGAAATTCTGGGTCAGTGCATCGATCGGGCGGCGCCCAGTGGGACCGCTCACCAAAGCCTGGAATGATCTGAATTGCGCTTCGATGTTCGCCCCGGGGTACTGGTTTTGCGCGCGAGCGGACCCCGTGCCGGCCCGGCTTTGCGATTTGCCGCCGGCGATTTGAATGCCGATGCGGGCCAATCCGCTGGCGATATCTGCAGCGTTTTGCGGCTGGTTTTGAAGCATGCCGGCTTCGGCCCCGGAGCCTGACTCTTCACTGGAACCAGCTTCTCGCGTCAGCGCTGTTTCGTCGGCTATCGCCGTAAAAAGCTGGTCGATTGGCGAGCTTGGTGACGCGGCGGCGGAGAGCGCGATATAGTCCGGCTTGTCCTCCAGCATTGGCTTGAACTTCAGCTTTTCGAGAACGCCGTTCCACGCCGCGGCGAACTCCCTGCCATAGCGCTCGACAAGTTCGGGACCGAGTTTTGGCAATTCCTGGTCGATGCCGCCTTGCTCGGCGCCGCCGCCGAGAACCCACTGGTCATCGACAAGCATCTGCGCGATGCGCGAGAGTTGTGCGAGATAGAAGTTGTTGAAGCCGCTATAGGTGTAGATACCGGGAACGCGCAGGCCCGACAGATCGCCACCATCGACACGCTCGAACAACAGCTGCGCTTCCGGGCCGCCTTTGACGGAGACTGAAAAATCGTCCAGTGCTGCGGCGTATACCGCCGACTTCACCAGGGCAGAGGCACGATCGGCAAGGCTCATGCGTCCGAGCGAGCGTTGAGCGGCTTCGACAAGTGGCTGGTTGAGTTCGAAAACCGGATCATAGGCGTCGTCCAACGCCAGCATGGCGCGCAGATGCTTTTCGAGTTGCGCCCGTCCCTCGCGGTTGTTTTCACCCGGATACCGGTTCTGCTCCCAGTCCTGCCTCATCCACGACACGATCAGTTCGTCGTCGACCTTGGGCGCCTTGCCGCCAAGCATCATGTAGATCTTCAGCGGTTCGTAGAGCGCGGTGGGATCAGCCATCCTGGCCTGGATCGTCCGTTCGGCCTGAAGCAGCAGGCGCGAGCGGAACATGCGCTCCAGCGCCTGCCGGTAAGCTGTCTTTGATGCCGAAAGCAGTCTTTGCCGCTGACTGAGACCGAACGTCTCCTGGATCGGGATCGGCAAGGCACCGGTGTCAAACCCGGCCGGCAGTTCGCGTAACTGGTCGAGCGGGCCGATGACGTTTTCAAGGTCGACGTCGGCGACTTCAGTGCTTTTGAGGAGCGGGTCTGCCGTCTCGCGATACTGGCTTGCAGCTTGCGTGGTGGAAGCGATCAGCGACCTGTTGGCTGAAAAGCTCAGGGCCAGGGTGCCCAGAGCCGCAGCAGCCATCAATGCTATTGCGCCAAGGCCGCCATACCTGGCGATCGCTGCACGCCTTTCAGCCGATTTGTCGTATGAAACCCAGCCGGATTCCGCGAAAATGACGCCGGTCAGAAGATCATGCAGGAAGAAGCTTTTGCCGGTGCCGGAAAGATGGGCGCGAGAAGCGCTGCCGAAACTGCGACCGATTGCGCCCAGCACCTGGTCGATCGGCGTGCCCTCCTGCGTGCCTGACGAAAAATAGAATCCGCGCAGGCTGACATTCACCTGGCTGCGGGCCGGATCGAATATGCTGGCGACGAAACCGGCAATACGGCTTTTCAGCGCGTCGAATTGAGCTGGAAAGCCAAAGATGGCTATGCGCGCGACCGGATCGGCCTCTTCCTGCAGGCGGTCGGCCATCTCCTCCGCCAGGCGCTTTGCCAGTGCGTCGAATTCGGCCGGTGCCTCACCGGCCATGTTCTTGCTGCGATCGGCGGTCTGGAATGTCGCGCCCCACACTTTGCGGCGGCGCTGCTCGTTGAAGCCGCCAAAATAATCCATGAAACCGGAGACAAGGTCGGCCTTGGTGAAGAGCAGGTACACCGGGAACTGGATTTTCAGTGTTTCGTGAATTTCGCGCAGACGGCTGCGTATTTCGACGACATGGGCGTCAAACTGCCGATCATCGAGGCTGATGAGATCGGCAAGGCTGATGGCCAGAATAACCCCGTTTATCGGTTGCCGGGTGCGGTATCCCTTGAGCAGCGACAAGAAGGCGAGCCAGCTCTTCTTGTCGCTCTGCGCATTGGAATCCTGCGTGGTGTAGCGCCCGGCGGTGTCGATCAGCACCGCCTGGTCGGTGAACCACCAGTCGCAGGATCGTGTGCCGCCAACGCCGGCCACTGGCTGGGCGTCGCCCGAACCGGCAAGCGGAAAATTCAGGCCCGAATTGACCAACGCCGTTGTCTTGCCGGCACCAGGCGGGCCGATGACGACGTACCAGGGAACCTCGTAGAGGAAATTGCGCTTGCCGCTCGACCGCTTGAGCGCAGCGATGGCTTCATTCATCCGAGTCTCGAGCACCTGCGAGTCGTCGTCCCTGTCGTCGTTGCGGGCGACTATCGTCTCGAGCGCCTTTTGCGCCTTTCGCTTTTGCCAGAAACGCACGCCATAAAGCAGCGTCGCGATCGCAACGATCACGCCGATGATCGTCACGCGCAGCCAGACGGGTGCCAGTGGACGCGTGTCGGCAAAGCGGATCAATGGTCCGGCAAACCAGACGGCTGCCGCGAAACCGGCCAACGCGATCGCGCTGAATATCCGCAGCAGCCAGCGCGTCATCGGCGCTTCCAAATGGCCGTGCTCACAGCGTTTCCTCCTTGGGGATCATCAAGTCGACACGGCGATTCTGGGCGCGGCCTTCCGGCGTCGCATTGTCGGCGATCGGTTCGTCTTCACCCTTGCCGTCGACGGTGATCCGGGAAGGCTTGCTGAACCGTGGCGCCATGACAGCTGCGACGGCCTTCGCCCGGGCGATGGAAAGGTCGAAGTTGGATTTGAACGGGCTCGATTTCCGCGGCTTCACATTGTCTGTGTGGGCGACGATCATGATCGGTCCAGGCTCCGGTTCCAGCGCGGCGGCGATGTCCGCGGCGATTGGTCCAAACTCCGGTTTTATCTCGGCCCTGCCGGACGGGAACAGCAGGACATTGTTGATCTCCACGATGATGAACCTGCCCTGCGTGCCGACGCTCAGCCCGCCGCGCGCGATAGTCTTGGCCAGTGCCGCATGGATGCGGTCGAGCTGGGAACGGGTAGGGGCGACAGGCGGAGCGACTTTCACCGGCGCAGCCGACGGCACCACGCTGGCGCGTTCGATGGCGATCGGCGTCGACGGATCGAGCGCCAGCAACCTGCCGGCAAGGGCATCGCCCTCGTTGGTAATGAAGATCCGCAATGCGAAGAATGCCGCCGTCAGCAGCGCCGACGCAGCCGCCGCAATCACCCAGAGCGGCAACCGGGCCGACGACTGTGGGCTGGACACCGCCAGGCTTTGCCAGTGGGGCGAGATGTCGTCGTCGGCGCGCGCCCTGAAGTAACGAAGCGTCTCGTAGACGTCGCGTCGAACGCGTTCGAGATTGTTGTCCTCGCGCGCAAGGCCTCGGTACTGGCCTTCGAACCCCAGCGACAGGCAGGCATGCATCAGTTCAAGCAAATCGTAGTGTGCCTCCGGCGCAGCCAGTATCTTGTTCAGCGCTTGGTAGAAGCCCGAGCCGGTGGGCACGACTTGAAAGAACTGTGACAGCATGCTGTGCTGCGCCCAGGCGTCTGTCTGGGGCCAAGGCAGGTTGCCGATGAGGTCGTCAGCAGTTTCGCAGAGAGCAAATTTTGCGATCCGTGCATCTTCTTCGGGAACACCGGCTTTCTCCATTGTCCGGTCGAATTTTTCGATCGCCTCGGCGACATGTTCCGCCAGTTGCTCCGCCTGCCTTTCGACAGCCATAAGCCTGAGCTGGCCAAACAGCATCAGCAAAGGAGCGGCCGCGGCGAGGATCTGATTTGCTGCGGAATATCTGACGTTGTCCGTGGCATGCAGCAGGATGTCCTGCTGAATGCCCGGCGCCGCCGCAACTGAGCCGGTTGCCGCCGCTGCGCCGGGGTCTGCCCCCTGATAAATCACGGTTCCGGATGTCCACCCCGGCGGTGCATGCCGAGCGACACTCGGATCGAATACCGTTGAATCCTTGACCCGCGAGGAACCGGGCTGCTCGTCGTCGGGAACAGGTCTGTGAGGAGCCGGCGCTGATTTCTCAGCGCGGCGCGGTGCGCGAAAAACGGTCTTGCCCGCTGGGCCGAAAGGATCGTCCTTCGAGCTCATCGCCATACGTCCGTCCACGCGTCAGTGCGGCGTGTGCGCCACATCAGGGCAAGACGGTCCCCGGCCGGGCGCAGGGACTGCAGGCGCAGGAACTGCAGGCGCTGCTGACGAGGGCAGTGTCTGGAGGAAGATCGACTAGATCTTTCTAACCCGCCGTAACATGACATGTGCCGCAGACCCCCAGGTCAATCAGCCTTACCCGCTGGCGAACTGTCGAAAATGATCGTAAGCTTAGAAACGGTCGATTGGAACCAGATGCAGCGCTGCGAAAGGATTTTTCTTCGCCAACGACAGCGCCGTATCTTTGGGCTCGCCAGGGATACATTCCACCTGGTACGTGATCCGCTCCGCAGCCGAAGCTAAGCGCAGCAACCGATCCGATTTTCGGGGCACCTGCCAGGTTCAGTGCTCCCGGTCTACTTTTGCTTGTCGGCTTTGGCATAGGCTTCGCTGAAATAGGCCAGGAATATGTCCAGCATTCCGTTTTCGTGTGCTTCCTCCATGGTCCGCCATTTGGCGACGAAGGCGTCCCAGGCCAGGCCCTTCTTCGATGTGAACGACGTCGGTGGGAGTTTTTTGCTGATCGCCTCAGGCGACAAATCGTCAAGCAGCCGGGAGAGCGCAGCTTGCATGGCTGCATAGGTGGCAAATTCGTGCGTCTTGAGATCGCGGAACGCGTCTTCGACACTGTGCCTGGCATCAAGGTAGCCGGATCTGCGCCGCGCAAACATGATTTCGAGGATGTCGTCGGTTCCCGGGACGAACTTTAGGGGATTGTTGTCGGCAGCGCTGATCATCGTCCGGTGCGTGCTCTTGGCCAGTATTTTCGCAGCCGCACGAGCCTTCAGCAGCTGGGCCAGCTCCTCGACAACCGTCCGCAGCACCGCGCCGATTTCGGCGCCCACTTCATGCGGATCACGCGATTGAAGCAGTTCCGGCGCGATGCCGGCTGCGATCGCGATGTCCCGCAGCACCTCGTCTCTGGTCGTAGCGAGAGGCGCGGGCGGCGAAGCCACCGGTGCTCTCTGCCCGGGCCGTTGCTCCACCGGCTCGAAGAAAGCCTGGTCTGCGAAATTCTGCGGCCCGCCGGTTGCGACAGGCATTTGTCGCTGCGTCGAACCGTGGCTGCTTCGAGGATCACTTGTCGCGGCGCGCTCGTCATCAATCGAAACCAGGACGACATAGCGGCCGATCAGCAACCGGTCGCCTTGACCGAGCCGGTGAGGGCCGGCCATGCGCTGGGTCGATCCGTTGATGAATGTGCCGTTGCGCGAGATGTCGTGCAGCCAGAACGCGCCTCCCTGGTAACGCACTTCGCAGTGTCGGGCGGAGATGAACTTGTCGGGGTCGGGCAAGGTCCAGTCACAGGCCTCGCGGCCGATTTCAAAGCTGCGATCACGAGCGGAGTAGCCAGTCGACAGACCGGCGGGCAGGGAGACGACATTGTTGATCTGCAGCCTGATGAACATTCAAAATCGCCGTCGATCCTGTCGGGAAACTCGCCCAGGACACCCCATTATACCAGCAATTTCTGAGCGCGGCGGCACAGAAGCGTTCAAGTCGATGATTCGACAGGCGACCAGGCTGCAGCCGCCAAGGGTCCCCTTTGGTCGGTGCAAGACATGTGCTAGGCTCAGGCAGAAACGAGCGGCGGGAGGGGGCACGACCCATGCCGAACGAACGTGCCACGGTTGTGCAGACGCCGGTTGGCGCTGACCTGTTGACCTTCACGCATCTTGTCGGGCGCGATGAGATCAGTCGTTGTTTGGCCTATACGGTCGGGTTCGTAAGCAACAGCCCCGACGTCGATCCGCTGAAGATGCTGGGCGGTGCGGTTTCGATCGAAGGTGAATCCGATCCCAAACGCTGGTTCAGCGGCCTTGTCTCCGAGTTTCGGCTGGCCCGGATCGAGGACCGCCTGGCTTACTACGAAGCCGTCATCAGGCCATGGCTCTGGTTTCTTGGCAATACCACCGATTGCCGTATTTTCCAGAACATGAGCGTCATCGAAATCGTCGAGGAGGTTTTCTCGAAATACAGCACGGCAAAATTCGAGAAGCGCCTGCAAGGGTCTTATCCGCCGCGTGAGTACTGCGTCCAGTATGACGAGACCGATCTCGATTTCGTGCAGCGGCTGCTCGAGCACGAAGGCATCCTGTATTTCTTCGAGCATGACGAGGGCAAGCACACGCTTGTGCTCGCCGATGCCATGAACAAGCTCAAGCCGGCGCCGGGCTATGAAAAGGTGCCCTATCACTTTGAAGGGCAGGGCTCCCGGCGCGATGTCGAATACATCACGGAATGGATTCCGGGCAGCTCGGTGCGGCCGGGCGCCTATGTCCATACCGACTATGATTTCGAGAAGCCGGGCGCCGACCTGATGGCCAAATCCGCCCAGCCGTTCAGTCACAAGCTGGCCGCGGGCGAGAACTACCGCCAGCCGGGCGCGCATCTCGACGTCGGCCGCGGCGACAGCCTGGCCGCGATACGGCGCGAGGAAATCCAGGCCGTGCACCAGCGCATCGCTGCAGTCGGCACCGTGCGCGGCCTGTATTCCGGCTGCACCTTCAAGCTGGACGGCTTCCCAAGGGAAGACCAGAACCAGGAATATCTGGTGGTCAGCGCCGAATACAGGCTGTTCGATCCGGGCTACAGAGCCCTTGCCGACGTCGAAAGCGAGAACTTCAAGGTGATCCTCGGCGTGGCGCCGACCGCCTTGGCCTATCGCCCGCCGCGGGTCACGACACGGCCGATCATGCGCGGCCCGCAGACGGCGACGGTGGTCGGCCCATCCGGCGAGGAAATATTCACCGATAAATATGCCCGGGTAAAAGTCCAGTTCCACTGGGACCGTCTCGGCAAGAAGGACCAGAACAGCTCCTGCTTCGTGCGGGTGTCGCAGACCTGGGCCGGCAGCGGCTGGGGTTTCATCCAGATACCGCGCATCGGCCAGGAGGTGATCGTCGACTTCATCGAAGGCGACCCGGATCTGCCGATCATCACCGGCCGCGTCTACAACGCCTCGCAGATGCCGCCATACGGACTGCCGGGCAACGCCACGCAATCCGGTTGGAAATCCGACTCTTCGAAAGGCGGCGGCGGTTACAACGAGCTGATGTTCGAGGACAAGGCCGGCTCCGAACTGGTCAATTTCCAGGCGCAGAAGGATCACAACCTTCTGATCAAGAACGACCGCACCAAGCTGGTGCAGCACGACCAGTCCGACCGCATCGACCACGACGCCAAGCACTCCGTCGGCCACAACCTCGACGAGGACGTCGGCAACAACAAGACGGTCAAGGTCGGCGTCGACCAGACCACGGATATCGGCAACAACGACACCGAGACGGTGGGAGTGAACCGTTCGCTGACGGTGGGGTCGAACGAGACGATCAATGTTGGGTCAAACTCCACCGAGACAATCGGGGCCAACCATACGCAGACTGTGGCGCTTGTGCAGACGATCACGGTGGGCGCGGCGCGAATTGATTCTGTGGGTGCTGCCGAAACCCGAACCGTTGGGGCGGTTCAGATGAACACCATCGGGGCGACCCGCTCGGTCAGCGTGGGTCTCGGTCAGAGTCATGAGATCGGTGCCTCCGATACCTGGAAAGTCGGGGCCAGCCAAACCGTAAAGGTCAGTGCTGACCAAAGCTTCGACGTCGGCGGCGCCCACGTATCGCAGATCGGCAAGGCCAGATCGGCCAAAATCGGCGCCGATGACGCCACCGACATCGGCGGCGGGCACACCCTGAAGGTCGGCAAGGCCAGTGCCGTGGATGTTGCCAACGACGGCAGTTTCAAGATCGGCAAGAACTTTGCGATCGACGCCGGGGATTCGATTTCGCTGACGTGTGGGAGTGCCTCGATCACCATGAAGAAGGACGGAAACATCATCATCAAGGGCAAAGACATTACCGTCAACGGATCCGGGAAGATCAATATCAAGGCATCGAGCGACATCACCATGAAGGGTTCCAAAATCCACGAAAACTAGAGGAAAGCCTTGTTGTCAGTTCACTGATGGCGGGGTAGCGCCTTAACAACATCGCGTACCGGGAGAGAACGGCTGCTTTGCCCAAATGATCATCCTAGAGAATATTGTAGGGCAGCATGCTGAGCAGGCGGCATCGTTGTGGGCACAAAGGGACAGTCTAGCCCTTGACGATCCTCCAGATCTGGACGCCGTGGCGGCCATAGACGACAGATTGGAAATAAGCCTCGATGGCATAAGGGTCGCCAGCCGGGCGGCTTGGCCCTGTGTCCTCGCCCTCCATCAGGCATCGCCCGGCAAGGGTGAACTCTTCGTCGTGTCTTGGACGGCTCTCGAATTCGAGAGTGCCGATTATGTTGCGCAGGCAGTTGAAATGGGTCGCACCGCGATCGACGGCCCAGGGGGCCTGCTCGGCGCGCTGGCATGGCATGCGCCTCGCGTAATTGCGCCATGGGTGCGAGCGTGGATTGATGACGCGCGTGACCCGTTCAAGCGGTTCCTGGGCGTGTCGGCCTGCGTCGAACACCGCGTCGATCCAAAACAGATGCTGTCGTTGCGATTGCGCGATCCCGACACGTCAGTACGTGCGGCGACCCTTCGGCTGGTCGCGAAGCTCGGTCGCACCGATCTGACGGGCGAAGTCAGGAACGCGGGTGCCGATGAGGACCAGCAGGTGCGTTTCTGGGCGGCCTGGGCTTTGAGCGAACTTGGCTCGGGCGACTTCGCTGTTCCTGAACTGAGGAGGGTAGCAGTGCAGGGCGACGACAACGCGCTGAGCGCGCTTCGAGCTGCGGTGAAGGCGACGCCGATGAAGGAAGCGCGAAGCTGGATAGGCTCGCTGTATACCTCGCCGCAGAGCGCCTCCCTCGGGGTGAGAGCGGCGGGCATGCTGGGCGATCGATCGATCCTGCCGTGGTTGATTGAACAGATGGGCAATCCCGCCCTTGCCGTGACCGCGGGTGCGTCGTTTCTTGAACTGTTTCCCGAGGCGCGGCAGGAGAGCGATCTCTTTACGAATGACCCTGGCGCGGCAGGGCTTCGCTTCGAGGAATATTTTGGTGATCAGGCCGTAAGTGTCCCCCTTGCCGGCAAGGTCCTGGAATGGGGACAGCGCCAAGGACACATCAAATAGTCGGAATGAATGAATGAGCGGGGCGCCAGGCGGGCCGCTCGGATCACAGGACCACTGTCGAGTCTCAGCCAGCTGGCGCGAGCCGCTTGAGCGAACGTGCCGAGCTGTTGGCCAATGGGGCGTCCGGCGCACTTAACGCCAAGTCAAGAGCAGCGCATCGCCTCTGACGCAGCGTCCCGTTTGCAAAGACCTCCGCCAGACTCGCCGCCGCCAGAGGCTTGCCCTGCAGATACCTTTTACCCTGACTGAAGTCCGTCTGGTTGCGTCGCCACCATTCGCGAATCTTGCTGACATCGGGCCAGACCAGATCCTCGTCGCGAGCGAAATAGTCGGCTGGCGACGCATTCTCGAAATCCACGTCAGCCGGCGGCTTGATATGCATCCCTTCGCGCTCGATTGACATTCCGGTTATGGTCTCAAAACTTTCGCCGGCCAGCCGTGCGAGCTTCGGGTCGCGCATGCGTGTGGTCAGCCACGGCACGAAGATGGGGTCCCCCAGGGTGCCCGCCCCGGCAGCAATCAGACGTTCCTTCGAACGATCCCCACGCAGACTAAGCAGCCATTGCACGGCTCTTTGATGATCTGCGGCTCGCAACAGAAGTTGCACGCCCTTCCAACCAATCCCGTCGAGGCTGGCGTGCATCCGCAAGATTTCCAGCGCCTCATGCCTGTCTCCCAGCAGCACGCAGGACCATGCGGCCCAAAATCGACAAGTTTCGTGCGGGTCATTAAGCGCCGCCTTGATGTCGGAGAGCAGATCGACGCGCCCAACTTCCCCGGCCAGGCGCAAGGCTCTGGCGCGCACCGCCGGGGTATCGTTCAGCAACTCTGAAAGGCGCATCGCGGGGTCGATCCGCCGGACCGAACACGCGGCCAAACCAAGCAGGCGCCGGATGGGGCGCGGATCCTCCAAAAGGGAGCGTACCCATTCTTGAATTCGATACGGCTCGACCCAACCCAGGGCCGATACTGTGGCTCGGAACAAATCTGGAGATGCCTCGGCGAGATTTAGAACGTAGCCAATCCTGTTCTCGGACAGGCTCTCGAAGGCAAGGACGGCAGCCACGAAAGTCTCGCCCGGCTCCTGATACTGGTCGAAGGCCGTCTCGGCTACCTGCCAGCCCCACTCGCCCGAAACACGAAGACCGTCGATATGTGCCTCCAGCCGGTCGTCCAGTCTGCTCAAATTCTTGAGGTACTGATCGGGAGCATCGACCGCCCTGTCACGCTGCAGCCAAAGGAAGGCCGCGTCTTCGGCATGTTGTTCGACGATATGCTCGATAACGCGGCGCGACATCCGAGGCCCTAGTTAAGCTGGATCGAGCCACCTTTGATCTTGTTGGGGCCGGACGAGCGGCTGAGAATATAGGTTCCTCGCAAGATGATCTTGCCTGTGCGGGTCAGCGTGATGCTGGCCTTGCCGCAACGAAGAATTATCTCGCGTTCAGCGGAAAGCTCCAGGCGCTCGCCGTCCAGGGTCACGGCGACGTCCTTGGCGGCAACCGGCTGAGGACGCAGCAGGCGGCCCAGAATGATCGCGCGGTCTGGGTCGCCACTGTCGAACATCACCACCACATCACTCCCGAAATCCGAAGCCTCCAGCGTGGTGGCCGCGCGCGCAGAAACCAGCCTGCTTTCGATTCCGTGAGGGACCGAGACAATCGGGTCGCCTGACCTGTCGCGTCCCACGAAGGTGCCGATAACGAGGCCGTTGCTGAGGTTGCTGCCTGCGTGCGAGAAGTCGGGGCGATCATTCACTTGCATACCCCTTTTCGTAACCGTTCGAAGCATAGTCGCGCATGGAAGACGAAGCAACTCTGTAAGGCTCACGCAGCCAGAGAGGCATCGACCGCCGCCATTTGCACACAAAGGATGTAATTTTCCATTGTGCTGTATTTCACTTGGAGCGAATATTCTATGAAGTGCCAGGTTGCGTAACCCTCGAATTCCTCATCCAGCAAATGGTCTGGCGGGCGACCGATCTTTTGCATCATCTGTTCAGGTGAGTCGTCGAGCGAAAGCCCTTTCGGAAGCTGCCCGGGCCAACGTGCGCCCTCTGCCTCGTGCTCGCGATAAAACAGAACGTTTGCCAGCATCTGGTCGCGACCTCCATCTATATAGCGAAATCGCAATTCGATCCCGATATGCCTGGTGAAACTGGCAACCGATCCGGTTTCGTCTTCTTCCAGATTCTGGTCCAGACGTAACGGCGCGAAGGTCAACCGGACCTCCGGATCGGCTAGCGGCTTGCCCATTACCCGCTCGATCTGGTCGATCGTGGGGACCAAGGCGGCATCGTCCACATCAGCGGCCATGATGGGTGGGCGCATCAGGCACAGCACGAACCCGATCCGCGCGCCGTTGTCGACGTAGCTGACGGTCAACCGGCACTCTGGCATCTCCCAGGTATCGCGCAGATAGGATCGCCTGGTCGATTCGTAGGCTGCGAGTTTCGCCCGCACTGCGTCCCGGGTCTCATCGAGCCCGATGTTGAAGGGCAGTCGCCCTCGATATGGTTCCACCTCATCATGCTCGCGATAGAAGTACACCTGCGACAGCAGCATGGGTTCACTGTAGGGATCGAAATCATCGTCGCCGAGCAGATGCGCGCGCGCTTCGAACCCGAGTTCAATGCCGAGCTGTCGATTGATCAGCCAATCCTCGGCCGAAAGAACCGGGTCCTCGTCAGTTTCGTCGATGTCCATCGAGGGCTGACGAATGATGTTCAGGCTTGCAAGTAGCGCCTGCACGTCGGGATCCGTCGATGGCCGACCAAGAAGGGCAACTGATCTGCTGAAATCCATGAATGTCGATCGCAATCGCGGCTAGTCGGGTTCCGGCAGGCTTAGCATCAAGGCCTCGATCGAGGACCTGTCGCCGGTATACTGGGCGGTCAGCGTAAGATTGTCCGCAACGATCCAGCGATCCCACCCGATGTCGCCTTCCGACTCGCTTGGTTTGCCAAACCGGGCACGCAGATCAGACTGAGAAGAATCTCTTCTTATGTCGTAAGGCAACGGCCCCACGTAGGTGGAGGCCTTGTTCTTCTCGAGGCGGAGAACCACCCCGGTAAGAACGCAATTGCCTGACCCGACCGGAGGCAGGTCTTCAAAGAGTTCTGCGTCCTGGAAGTTCACGGTCATGCCCTGGATGTCGACGAGAAGATCCAATTCGTCGCGAGGCATTACGAGCCTCTTGGTGACCCCGGCCGATCGCAGCAAAGCTTTCACCGCGGGGTCTTCGGCCGTGCGACCGAAAAGATCGAGCCAATCCTTGTAACTTAGCTGAGTCATTGGAGGTCCACCTTGTTACATTTTGTGACTACTTGCACTCTTCTACAGCATCTCTGATCATCTGATCGAAATCGAATTTCTTGAGTTCCTTGACCGCATCTGCGTAGGCCGGACCGCAATCGGTGTCGTTGAGGTGGTCCTGCAGCGCTTTCGTATCTCGGTTAACAGCAGCGGTCATACTATCCTTCGATTTCGCATCCTGTCTGATCTGCTTCTTTGTGTTCTTGCTGCCGCAGGTTTTGCTGAATTTGCGATGTGACTTGCGAGGGATCACGATCGCCATGCCGCGGGATTCGATCTTTCCCTTTGCGCATTCGTAGACATCTGCGGACATCGTATTGAACATGACCTTCGCGCGCTTGAAAAGCGTGGCCTTGGCGGGGATATGGTCGCGTTCCCAGACCCTGGATCCGTCGGCGCGGCTTGCCTTTCCGCTGTTCTTGAGACTGCCATAGCTTTTACACTCGCCGCATTTGTGCATCGGCTTGTTGTCCGGAGCTTGCTTGTTTCCGGTCGAGGTGGCGGAGTTCTTAGCTCCCATTGTTTGTCATCTGATCGCCGAGCAGTTGAATGTTCTTGCCTTCTGCCTTCACGTCCATCGAGCCGGGCGCAACGAACTCGGTCTTTCCTTGCGTAGCCGACGATACTACGCCACCGCCGGTGCCCTGGCTCGCCACATCGGGCGACGGCGCGCTCATGTAGTAGCTGCCCTTGATGGCTATCTTCTTCCCCTCGATTTTGACCGTCGAGGTGGCATCCGACAGCCTATCGGCGGAACGTCCAAAATTCGGCAGCGGAACGGGCACGAACGGAGCCGGCGGTCCCGGCATCTTACATACATTGGGCACGTCCGCCGGCGCCATGTCTATGCTGCCCTCGGTCACCGGCGTTTTGGGCGGATTGACCCCAACGGAAACCATCATGCGGCCTTTCTTAGCGGATTGTCAGGGAAGTCCAGCAGCGTCACCGCGCGCTGGCCGCCTTCGGAACCGGCCCAGAGCGCCGCTCGCGAACCGTGACTGTAGCCCTTGCTGGAAGCGGCGTGGGCCAGCGCCGCAAACAGCGGTCCTGACGCCGCGCCGACATCGCCCCAGCAGTCGGCCGGATGCAAATAGTGAGTTGCCTCAGCTGAAAGATGCTGAACTCGCAGGATTGTGTAGACCAACTCCTCGCTGCGGTAACGCTGTCCATTGAGATCGCAGTAGGTGTCGGTGATTTTGCGCCGGTCTGCGTCAATGATCGGCCCGAGTCCGAGGAAGGCGGAACTCAGCCCTTCGCCCACACAAACCTCCTCCTCCCCGTGTCGCTTGATGCTGATCCGCTCGGGCGCAGTGCTGACGGCGCTCAGCCGCGCTAAGGCCCCCAGGCCCAGCTCTGATATCAGATTGCGACGTGCCAGCAGACACGCGCCCGCCGCCTCTCCTGGGAAGAAGCCGTCTCGGTTCACCTCGGATTTGAGTCGCCCCGTTTGATCCATCCAATCCAGCGTTTGATGGTCGTGATAGGAGTCCACGCCTGCCACCACCGCCAGATCCGTCTTGCCTTCATCGATCGCCTTGGCGGCGATACCGAACGCAAAGATTCCGGCAGCATGTCCGTGGGCCAGGGATTGCACGCGCAGGTTCGCCGGACCGAAGCGTTCAATAGCGGCACGGCCCAGCAGTTCGGCGATGCCATCCGGCAGCCCCGGCCGCGGCTCCGGCGTACAGATGACCAGCAGCGTTCTCAGGCCGCTGGTCGACAGCGCTGCAGCCTGCGGTAGTTGCAGCAGCATAGAAAGCAGCAGTTCCCTCATGCGCTCCGCCAGCGGCACATCAGAGCCCATGAGCGCATCCTGCGCCAAGCGAATGGGCTCGCCGTCCCGGTCGATGAGGAAGGGATGCTCGGAAATTGCCGATATTCCCGCCCGTACCGCTGCCGCAGCGCTTTCGGGGCGTAGGCCTACCGGGGTTCGCGCTGCAATGCCGGCCAGGCAGATCGTCGCCTTGGGGATATAGAACGCAGTGCCAGTAGCCGACATACTCCCCCCAATCAGATGAGCTTTTTCAAGCGTACGATGGTCTGATCGAGATAGTCGATATCCCGATTACACACGAGCGAGCTTTGCCAGACCATAATCACCCGCGGCACGTCCGGCTCGACGATCACCGTCGCCAGCGTGCCCCGGGTGTGAATCGTCTCGCGCTTGATACGCGTCGTGAAGCCAAACACCAGTCGCGGCAGATGGAATCGTATCGGGCCGTTCGGCGAGAGATTGATGAGCTGTACCGGCTCGCCGCCGCGCAGATAGCCGGCGATCTGTTGATCCCGCGGCGCGCAGCAATAGTAGTGAGAGTCGAGATCTTCCGCCCAAAGCGGGAAGCGCGACTTCTGCCAGGCCTCGTCATAGGTGCCTGAGAGTTCCCGGCGCGGCGACCAATGACAGGCCAGGGCATTGAAGCCGGCCGGCGCGGGGCGGCTGGCGACGGAAGAAACCAGGCTTGCCGGATCTTCGATATTGGGAAGCGGCCGCCCGAGACAGCCATTCGGGTTGGAGATGAAGCCCTGCCCGACCGGATTCCTCGCGTCCAGGCGATGATCCTTCGGATTGTTGGCAGTGCGATCCCAGCCGCCGAATGCGGCTTCATACCGGATCGGCATCTTGAGAAACGGGTCGGGGCTCGCGATGACACGTCGTCCGGCAAGGTTCACCGTCCACCAGCGATTGCCGAATACGCTCAGGCGCTTTTGAACCGGACCAACCTGGAATCCTACATCGAGCTCTGTGGTCGGCTTGCCGTTCGGTGACCAGGCGGTGCCGTTGACAAGCACGTCCGTGCACGGCTTTACCCCGAAAAAATCGGCCTCATAGATCAGGCTTTTCGCATAATCGCCGTCGAGAGGCTGCCCTTGTATGAACGGTGGCAGCTGGTCCCCCGAGGGCCGCGTGCTTCCGTCGGCCAGTATGTCGAAGGTAGCCTTCACGCAGACCAGCCAGATCTTGTTCGCGGCCTTGTCCTGAACCCAGCTTCCCATAGCCGGGAATCCTGTACCGTTGGATATTGCCCACATCAGCTGGTCTCCCAGCTTGCCACAAAGATCTGCTCCAGCGTCGCTTGCGGCGATAGCGGGTCAACATCGAACATGTCTGAACGGTCAGTCCACATCACCATGTCGCTGATGACCTCTGCCCCCGGCTCGACGGGCGGCACCGGCAGTTCGGCCAACGCAGTGTCCAGTTCATCAGGCGTCAGCTCGCCCCGCTGGGCAGCAAAGGCAGCCTCTTCAATCCCGTCAAACCAAGCATCGGCGTCGGCCAGCCGAACGGGTGCTTCAGCAAGCTGAACGACGACGCTGAGAGGGAACTGCCTGCCGACCCTGTCGGCGCTCTGCAGAATAATGCCTGCCGATCCGCCGAAAGCAGCCGGACCGGCCAGGAAGCGCAGCGCGGTGGTGCGCGGCCAGGTTTCCGAGCCGATCAGAGGCACGATGTGCTGCGCCAGCCAGCGGTCCCATATGCGCACAAAATCCCCCGGCAGCCGCCGCGTGACGAAATCGCCGGTGGCGGGCATTTTGCCGTAAAAGCCGGGCAGGATCATATCTGCGCCGGACATGAGAATTTCTTGAACATCTGCAAATTGTAGGGATTTTCGACGCTTGCCGCCTTGAGTTCGAAATCGGCGTACATACCTTGCGTGCCCAGTCGCAGGCTGTAGACGTCGGACAGCGAGGTGCCGGTGAAGCGGCCGCTGCGCAGCAGCCTCAGCCACGCCCAGCTGCCGGTTTCGTTCAACATGACTTCGGGCGAGCCGTCGATCGGCTGGAAGGCCAGCGAGATGACGCCGGTGCCGTCCTTGCCGGGCCAGGTCATCGGCTGCGGCCGCGTCGCGTTGTTGTAGTAGACGAGGTTCTGGCCATCGAGATTGAGCGTCACCCGCGTCACGTTGGGCGACAGGTCCGTCGGCTGCAGCGTGAAACTCATCACCGGGCCGGTACCGCCTGGAAACAGATCGTCGCGGATCCGCCTGGCCTGTTCGAACGCCGCAAGGGCCGCCGCGTCGAGGCCGAAATCGGCGCGCCATTTCCATGGCTGGCTGGCGGTGTCGACATAGCTGATCAAATGGTCGTTGATGAAGGCGTCGATCATCCCGGCCGGCCCGAACAGGCGGGCGAAATCGCGGACATTGACGTCGACCGCGCTTTCAGGGCTGAACGGATAGCGGTCGTTCAGCGCCGCCTGGCAGAACGGCAGGATGTCGGCGCGCCAGATGGCGTTGAGTTCCGAGGTGACCGCCTTCTGTGTCAGGCCGCTGGTGTCGCCGGCGATGCCGCCGAGCCAGTCGTCGACCGGATCGGGCAGGATCTGCGCCTGCCTGGCGACCGCTCCCGTCAGTTCGGCCAGCCCACCCTGCTTCTTGATCGCGTCCTGCGGGTCGGGATTGGCCGTGACCGTCTGCAGCACGTTCGACAGTGCGGTCAGCGCCACCACCGCGGCGTCGAGTGCCGGCGGCTGGCCGTCGACCTCGGCGATCGCCCCCTTGAGCGGCTTGAAATGTTCGGCAACCAGGTTGCCGGTAAGGTCCACCTCGTTGGCGGATCCTGCGCGCGGCAGCAGTTTTGCGCCTGTTTTCACGATCTTTCCAAGCTTCCCCAGCTTGCCGAGCAGTTTCGAGGTGCCCTTGGCTGCCGCCTTGTTGTCGGCCGGCGCTTCATCGGACCGGGTCAGTTCGGTCTCCTGAACCACCGCCGTAAGCAGGCGCTTCAGCGCGGAATCGGCGCTCGAAAGGTCTTTTAGGTTCTCGCTGGCGACATTCAGGTCGGCCAATGGCGCCAGCCTGATATCGCGCAGGATGCTGTCCCATTGCGCGATGTAGTCTTCGTAATAGAGCTTTAGAATATCCTCCGACAGCGCCGAGACCGAGGTTTCGGAATTTTCCGAACAGCCTCCGGCAAACACCGCCCGATCGAGCGCCGCCTGGGCGGCGACATCCTCGATCCGGTCGAGAATGGCATCGTGGAAGCCGGAATAGGTGAATGCGCCCGAAATGCCGACGCGCAGCGTTTTGTCGGAACGCCGTGCAAAAACCTTGGCGCCGTTGGGACCGGCGAAATTCGCCGGGATCCATTCCTTGAGGCCGGCCACCGCCGGGTCGGCCAGCAGCTGCCTGTAGGCACGCGCCGGCAGCGAAATCGTGCAAACCGTTTTCAGCGCCTCGGCAACCAGCGCCTGATCGGCGGCGATGTAGCTGTCGTCGACCGCCATGCGACCGATCGCGGCAAGCTGGTGCTCTTCCGCGTCGGCGGTCGGAAACGGCGCCGCCGGTGCGAATTCCGGCAAGTCGTTGACCCACCAGCTCTGGACGTAGTCGGCGTCCATCTGCGACAGGCCGGTCATCATGCGATAGGTCTTCAGCGCCCCCAGCATGAAATCCGGATCGCGGATCTGCCGCCACATGGTCGCCTCGAGCAGGGCGACCATGTGCGGCTCGAGGACGTTGCGCAAAGCGTGGTCGTAAGTGTCGGCCTGCGCCCGCAGCAGCTCTGCCGACGCCGACGGCCCGAGCAGGTCCTGGGCGCTGCTCGGCGGTGCGGTACGGGCGTTTGCGACCTCGGCCATCGCATAGAGCGCGCTGTCGATGGCGGGCTGCTCCACCGATGCCGGGCTCGCGGCTGCCGCGGTCAGCGGCGCCTGCAGCGCTTCGAACTGACCCGCCTGCGCTGCGATCGCATTGCGGTTGTCATAGTAGGACCAGGTGAACATCGCACCGGCCAACAAGGCGGCGGCGGCACAGGCGGCCGCGGCGCCACGCCAGATCCAGGCGCGGCGGCGCTGCGCCAGCGGATCGAACGTCCCCAGGCCGGCTTCCCTGAAGATGACCTCGGTCAGCAGGTTCTTCAGGAAAAAGCTGCGTTTTTCAACACGCGGCGCCGGCATCGCGCGCCGCGGCGGAAGACCGAAGGATGACGACAGCGCCGCGGTCAGCCGGTCGATGGGCGCCCCTTCCTGGGTCGCCGACGTCAGATAGAGGCCGCGCAGCCAGGCGGCTTCCTCGTAGCGGCTTTCGCCGAACATCGCCTCGACCAGCACCTGGATCGGCTCGGACAGGCTCGTGAGCTGAGCGGGAAACCTGAAAATCTCGGCGCGGGCGGCGAGTTTGTCCTCGTCCTCCAGGCGCGGCACCAGCCGCCGCTCGAGTTGCGTCGCAAGGGTGGCAATTTCCCGTTCTATGGTCTTTGCGTCGACACGCGCATCCAGCGCGAAGGTCGTGCCCCAGACCTGCTCGCGCGAGGCCGTCGACAGGCCGCCGAAGAAAGCCTCGAAACCCTTGATCAGATCGGCCTTGGTCAGCATCAGATAGACCGGAAGGCGGATTTCGAGCCGGTCGTTGAGCTCTGCCAGGCGCCGACGGATCTTGCGGCCATGCGCCTTGATGGCTTCGTCGCCCTCTGAAAGCGCATCGATCGAAAGCGCGACGATCACGCCGTTCAGCGCCCGGCGGCCGCGATGCTTTTTCAAGAGGTCGAGGAAGCCCAGCCATTCCGCCGCATCGACGTCCGGCTGGCTCTCCTGCTGCACGTAGCGGCCCGCCGTGTCGATCAGAACCGCGTTCTCGGAGAAAAACCAGTCGCAGTTGCGGGTGCCGCCAACGCCCTGCAGATCGTCGGTGAGGTCGATCGGAAAGTTCAGGCCGGACTGGCGCAAGGCCGTGGTCTTGCCGGTGGCCGGCGGCCCGACGATCACGTACCAGGGCATCTCGCGCAGGAACTTGCGTCCGCCCAGCTTGCGGCGCTTCAATTCGACCATAACCTCGGCGAACTTGGCGCCGACGGCGGCGACGTTCTCTTCGCCGGGGCTCAGCGGTTTTTCCACCACGGGCGCAGCGATTTCGGCGACGAACATGCGGTTGGCCCGGATCGCCCGGCGCTGCGCGACGATCAGCCAGATCAGCCAGAAGATGACCAGCAGCGCAATGATGACGATGCGGACATTTTCCGAGGCGAAGGGTTCGTAAGCACCGACCCTGACGATCGGGCCGAACACCCAGATAACCAGAGAAAGCAGCGCGATGCCGATCAGCGTCCACAGCCAGCGCGATGTCAGAACCGCCCAGATGAAGCGCAGGATGAACATCTCACAGCCTCTTTTCGACCAGCACCTCGACGCGGCGGTTCAAGGCCCGTCCCGCGCGGGTGCTGTCGTCGGCCACTGGATCGGTAGCTGCACGTCCTTCGAAGCGAATGCGGTCCTGCGGCACACCGTTCTGGACCAGCATCTCGGTAATGGTTGCCGCGCGCGCTTCCGACAGCCGCTGGTTGGTGGAAAGCGGATTGGATCGTTGCAAGGGAATACTGTCGGTATGGCCGACCACGGTGATGTTGCCGATCAGTTCCTGATTGGCGAGGATCACTTTGGCGATTGACCCGATCAGCGGTTCGAAGCCTTCCGTCAGTGTCGGCCGCGACGACTGGAACAGTTCGGGGTTGGAGGCCTGGATGATCAGCCTGGCCAGCGAAACGCTCTCGGTGCCGCTTAGCGCAGCCCTGAGATTGGCCGGCGCTCCGGCCTGAAACTCCGGCACCAGCGCGAAATCCACCGCCTCCGGCGGCGGCGCGTCGACCTGTGGCGATGTCCGGCTGATCTCGCCGCGGACTGGCGGCGGCAAAGCACGAACCAGCGTCGAAAGCTCGACCGCCTGACTGCTCAGTCCCATCGACAGCCCGAGATAGATTGCAGTGGCGAGAACCGCCGCGCCGAGCCCCATCACCCAGATCGGCACGATGAAGCGCTGAGGCTCGTCGGATGCGATCACGCCTTTCCAGTTCGGCGACAGCGGCGCGCCGTCGGCATCGGCATCGCGCAGAAAGCGCGCCGCAGCAACGCGAACCGCATTGAGCGAGCGGTCGCCCGACCGGCCTGGCACACGATATTTGCCGCGGAAGCCGAGCGCCAGGCAATGATATTGCAGTTCGAGCAATTCGCGATCCCGGTTCGGATGCCGCTCCAGTTCGTCGAGACGCGTGAAGAACTGCGTGCCGGCATCGACATCGCCTCGCAGCATCACCACAAGCGGCTGGCGCGGCCATGCGCTGGCGCCGCCCCATGGCGTGTTCAGGGCCAGGTCATCGAGCAATGCCGCCACCACCCAGGCTGCCTGGTCGGCGCGCTCCAGGGAGGACCCTGCCGCCATTGCCGCGTCACGCGCCCGGACCAACTCATCGAGCAACCGGGTGCGCAACGCTTCCGGGTTTTCCGGCGCCAGCGCGCTTTCCAGCTCGGGCGCGAACTCGAGCAGCGGCGCGAATGCGTTGACCAGCGTGTTCGGATGGGTGCGCGACCGTTTGATTGGCACACCCGACAACAGTGGCGTCATCGGTCGCGGCATCGGCGCGCCGGTCAGTCGTATGCGCGTGCGTTCGCGATCCTCCGACAGTCCGAAAGGATCATCCCGGCTCATCATCTCACCTGTTTACCGAATAGCAGTCGACCTGCGGCTCGCTCGGCAGCACGCCCGACACGCCGATGACGAAGCCGGGGGCATCGAGCAGCGAGGCCCAGTGCTCGCTTTTCTGATCCAGCTCAAGGCACAGCCGATCGCCATCGTAGGGGATTTCGCGCGGCTGGGAATGAAGCGGCTTCAGTGGAATGCCGGGTAGACGGGATTTCCACAGGCCCTCGAACTGATCGGCCGAACCGACAGTCGCCTGGTTGACGAAAATCTTGCGCAACGCATCTTCCGACAGCTCGGAGCCGACCCGGATGACGATCCGGCTGGCCACCAGCAGCTTCGGGTTGTCGATGCGGATTTTCCAGACATTGGTCGAATGTCGCATGACCGGCAGTGCGCGTGATTTAGGCTCGATGTAGCGCAGGCTCAGGATGAGCGAGCGCAAGGCGTCGGCCAGCGCCGAATAGGCGGGGCCGGGTGCCATGTGATCGTAGGCCGGCAACTCGCTCAGCCGTCGCGCGCTCGAGCCATAGGTCGCCATGGAGCCGGCAAGACCGGCAAGCTCCAGGTATAGCTCGGCCGGGTGGAAGACATCCTGAGCCAGCATGTGCGCCAGCCGCGGACGCGCCGCATTGGCGAGATTGAGCATCAGCAGGTCTTCGACGCTGCGCCCTGGCCCGCCCATGACCATTTTGCCATGCGCCTCGGCGATCTGGTCGAGGCCGGTGACAACTTCCAGAAGCAGCTGCCGGTACCAGGCCACCGCTCCGGTAACCAGTGTCGGCGGCAGGAACGCCTCGTCCAGCGAGACGCCGCCGTCGGCGCGAATCCCTTTGATGTCGGCTATCGGCAGCGCGGTGTAGCCGCCAACCGATTTTCCCGGTGCAATCAGCAGCGCCTGCGGGCGGGCGATTTCGATTTCTTCAGGATCCGAACCGCCCTGGACGGCGTCACGCACCGAAACGATCCGCCCATGATAGCGTGCGCCTGTCGATGCGGCGTGCGCCGGATCGAAGCCGACACCGCCGGCAGGCTCGAGCGGCAGGGCGACCAGCACCGGTCCGGCGCCGGTATCGGCGGTGACCGGCAGCGGTCGTGGCGCGTCCATCAGGTCCGGGATGGAGAAGGGGGTTCCATCTGGAAAGATGCCGCGTGCCGACAGGATCGAGACCTGGCCGGCATCGAGCATTGCCTGGTCCAGCGTCAGCTGCTGAAAGCCGAACGTATGCAGCTGCCCGGCCTGCAACGCGCCGCGCACCGTCGCCTCGAAAAAGCGATCCTGCTGCTGAAAATGCTGGGTCCGGAGAAACAGGCCTTCGGACCACAGCACCCTGTTTGCATCGCTCATGCCGCTACTTCCTGCATCGAGCACCCCTTGCCCTGGCCGCTAGGCGGAAATGCCGCCGCTGCCAAGCGTGACGTTGACGGTAACTGTTGATCCCGACGACACCGACTTGGTTGTACGCCAGGTCCGGCCGCCGGGCTCGCGAACGAGGGCAACGAAGCCCAGCGCAGCCGCGTCCGGCTCGACCGTGATGGTTTTGGATGCGGTCTTTCCAGGCCCGACGGAGATCTGGTCGGATCCGATGAGATCGCCTGCGAGTGCGGAGCCGGCATCCCCCTGCAGCGCGAAATAATCGGCCGAATTGAATTTGCCGGTGCTGCGCAGCCGCATCACCAGGACCGTCACCGGCCGGTCGCCGCCGCCGGGTCCCGGGTTCATGCCGGCCGCGCCGGTCAGGTTGACGGTCACCGCGGATGGTTTTGGCGGACCGCTCTGGCAAGCAGCAAGCAGCCCGGTTGCGCCCAGGGCAACGACAAATTCGCGGCGATCGATCATGTTTCACTCCTCCTCATATGCATCCCGAAAATCAGCGCCGATTTCGCCCAAAAAGCTCGATTCCGCACTCTGGGCGATGTCACGATGGCGTTTCTGGTAAAGCTCCCACAGCCTGGCGCGGCGCCCGCCCGAAAGCACGATGCCGATCGCGGAACTCGATTTGAGCTCTTCCTCGATCGCTGCCGGGTCAAAACGGTCAATCATTCGCCGCAAGGCGGACTGCACGCCTCGCCAGGCGCGCACGTGATGTTGCGCGAGATCGCGGACCGCGTCGGCGATTGCCGCTTCACCGCCTAGAAATCCGGGGCTGCGCTCGGCGATGAGGGTCACGATTGCGTCGTCGACCGTCGGCAGAAACTTGAGCGGATTGACTTCAGAGGCCCCAACCACCGTCTGGGCGACGCGAGCGTTGCCTTTTTCCTCGGCCCGCTTGCGCAGCAGCTGCATCAGGCCCTCCATCATCAGCCGATACTCGCGACCGAACTTCTCCATTTCCGCGACGCTGTCGCGTCCGGGAAACTCGGCTTCCTCGATGCCCATACCTCGCAGGAAAGCGCTGCGAAGGGCCATGTTCGCCGGTTGCGCCGCTGCCGGGGAGGGGGCGGGCCTGGGCGCGGCACGTGGCGGAGAAGGGATAGCTGCCGCGGGGCCAGGCAAATCCCAGGGATTGGCCGGCTGCGGCTCTGGGGCGATGTGTTTGCGTTGACCGGCCGAGCCGGCGCCGTTTCTCAAATCGGGCGACGCGGCCGGCCCGAAACCGAAACCGTCATCGAATTCGGAGGACTTTCTTGAAACGGGCTGGCTTGAAACGGGCTGGCTTGAAACGGGCTGGCTTGAAACGGGCTGGCCTGGAACGGGCTCGCTTGCACCGGAAGGCACCGGATCGAAGCTGAATGGGTCTGCGGCGTCCGGCGCACGACGTGGTTCGGAATAGCCGGCGCCATTCGGCGCGGGTGTCGATACCGGGTCGAGGCTGAACGGATCGTCGAAGGCAGGCGAACTGCGCTGGTTGGCGCGCTCGAACGCTCCTGGAACGGGTTGCTCGAACGGGTTCGGCAGATCGGCTGGACGCGGCCGGCGCGGCTCTTCTTCGACCGTGGCTGAAAAGAAGTCATCGCGGCCGATGCTTACCGGCGCTCGCGATGCCGGCGGTGACGGTTCGGCGAACGATTGGCTGGCCGCTGGCGCGTGAGCGACCGGCGTCTGCAGATCGACGCATACGATGTAGTCGCCCAGCCTCAGCCGCATGCCGTTCTGAAGACGGACCGACGTGCCGGTGCCGAGCGGGCTGTCAGAATCGTTTATGAACAAACCCCTGCTTGATGTGTCGGTGACGAAATACCCATCCGGCCCGCCGGTGATCCTGCAATGGGCGCGTGAAACGAACATGTCGGGGTCGTCAATCTGCCAGTCCGCGTCCGCGCTGCGGCCGATCACCAGTTCACCCTCGTCCAGCCGGGTCTGCCGTACCGCCTGGGTGCGTGGCCCGTGCTCCAGCGTCAGCAGCAGACTCATGCCGCGACCTCCGCCATTTCCGGCCGCCATCCGACGATCGTCCGCAGCCGCATATCGTCAGCATCGCCCCTTTCGGTGGGCCGCGCAAGCCAGGTGGTTCGGCCGAGCTGTACCGCTCCGATACGCGGCGGCGGCACAGCTTCGCGCGCGAGCACGATCCGCAGATCGACGTCGAGCGATTCCCCGACCATATCGCGAACCGCCTGCTTGAACATCTTCAGGCGTTGGCCGCCCGGCAGGAACGACTTGAACTCCTCGTAGCCGAGTGGGCCGACGCGGAGTTCGATCCTGCTTTGGCGGCTGAAAACGCGCGGGCCGATCGTCGCCCCGCGACCCAGCACTGCGTAAGCCTGGGTAAGCCGGGTCTGGAGCGTCGCCGGTATGGTCATCCAGGTGGCAACGAACTCCTTGATCGCGACCGGCACCTTGAACGCTTCCGCCAGGAACAGCGTCAGCCGCTCCGGACCGTCGACCTGGCTGGCGAGCGACGCGGCCTGGCGAAGCTTCACGGCGTCGAGATCGGGATTTTGGGTACCGGGAAGTCCGGTTCCCGCCATGGCTTCAAGCATGGCCCTTACCCGGCCGCCGACCGCGCGTTCGACCTGTACCGCCGGATGCGCGTCGGCCCAGGCTCGATAGTACAGGGCGATCATGCGGTGCTGGAGAATATTGACGAAGTCCACGAACGTCGTGTCGCTGGTCTGCCGTGCGTCAGCGCCGGTGAACCAGCGCTGCGACAGACGATCGAGCACCCAACGTGTCAAATGAAGCGGCATCGGGCCTTCCGGTCCCATCAGCCCGAGATTGGCAACCGTGACCCGGGCCGGCACCCCGTCGTTCCCCGGCGTCTTGTCCTTCGCTTCGCGGAATTCGACCACGTCCTTGGCGGAAAAGCTAAGACGCACATGCTGCCCGAGCCTTGCCGGCTCGCGATCTGCGCGGCCGGAATGGCCGAACAGCCCGCCCCGTTGTTCGAGCCGGCGCAACAGTTCGAAGAAGTCGAACGTATCATCCAGTTCTTCGGCCCGGACCGGGTCGAGCTTGCCTAGATCAGGTAGCGATTGCCGGGCGTCATCGGCCATGGCACATCCTCCTGCTTCTGCAGCAACCGCGTGCGGGTCCGCACAAAGCCGTTTATCCCGGCGTGACGGGCAAACAGCCGGGCAAGCAAGGCTGAAAGCAGCAATGTGCTTTGCCCGGCCAGGACCGACTGGTCCACATGCAATGTCACTTCCGTGCCCCGTCCGAAGCACATCGGCCCATCGATCTGCAGCCGTTCGATGACGGATCGCGAGTCGATGCGAACGATCGAGTGCACGTTGCGAGCCAGGCTCGGATCTCCCCGGTCGGCATAAAGATCGAGCAGCGCATGCAGCGGATCGACACCGCGGCCTTCCTTGGCGAGGCTGAGAAAGTTGAGGGCCAACTGCGCCACGAGCCGCCATGCGAGATTGTCGGCTCGAGATTCGCCTTCGGCGCCGGCGGGCAGCGCGGCCGGGATCGCCGGCTGGGGCGGGCGCAAAGCACCGATAAGCCGGACCGTTTCGACCGGATCGCCTGTCTCCAGCGTCAGGGTAGGGTTGTCGTCGAGGATCGGCAGATCGCGGTTGGTGCAAAGCGCCATGATGTCGAGCCGCTTCAGCGGCCGGTTCGCCGGGCTTCCGGCCGGCCGGGAAACCGAAAGGAAAACGTCGTCTCCGGTGTAGGAAGTGCGGGTCAGTCCGTCGCGCCGTTCATCTTCGGTGGCCCGGCGAGGGCGCCGTTCGGTGGAATAGACCCAGCCATTGCTGCGGTTTTGCCCCAGGCTGAAGAGTTCTGGAATTTCGGCGTCAGGACCCTCGGCGTCGGCGTCCTCGACATGGGTCACCCGATAGATTTCGAAGTCGCGCGCCCGCGTGCGGTCGGCATGCAACACCTGCCGCGTTCTGCGCGGATCAAGTTCGATGACGTTGCAGTCACGCTCGAACAGGTTGATGATCGGTGTCGCGAAAAGTTCGAAATCCGCCGGCGTCACATCGGCAAGCTCGGGCACCGGGCGCCGGAACATGAAGATGATCTCGACCCCGGCCTCGCATCGGCGCACGACCGGTTGCAGTCCTGAAACCCGCACGTAGTGAAAGCGCTCGGGCATCATGAAATATTCACGCAGCAGGCGGTAGCCTTCGAATGTCGGCCGGGTACGAGGCATCAACGCCTCGTCGTCGCTGATGCCGACCATTTCGGGTTCCGGCAACCGCGACAGCGGATTGGCCTTGCCCTCGGCGCGGGCGCCAACCGCCGAGCAGGCGCCGAAAATCGCGTCGAACAGCAATGGCGCCTTGGTGCGCCCGGCAAAATAGAAATCAAGCCGGTCGAGCGCCAGTTCGCCGAGCTTGCCTTTTCCGGTCCGACCCAGCGTGATGCGCAGCGCCGCCTCGCCGCCTGCGCCGCCGATCGGTGTTATGCCGGCCGCCGCCAACCCGCTGCGATCCTGGAAATAGCTGACCGAATTGATGGTTATCGGCCACAGCGTGATTTCCTGCGCGGTGGTGAATGTGCAGCGCGTCGACAGGCCGGGTTGCAGACTGGACACCAGCCGCGTGTTCCGCTTGATGGCATGGCCGGCAATCATCGACTGGACCTGCTGGCCGGGTTTCAGCACTGCCATTGCCGTAGCCGGGGCCGGGGTAACCAGATCGGGATACAGCACATCCAGCACGCTGCGTGAAAACCGCGAACGCTCGGCGTCGACTTTCAACCGGGTGCGTGCAGCGAGGAAAGCGACGCCGTCAAGCAGCCGCTCGACATACGGATCCGGGCACGGGACGGTATCGAGAGAAAGATTGCGCGCCACCGCCGGATGCATGTCGGCAAATTCCGCCGCGAGTCCGCGGATATGGGTCAGTTCCTCCTCGTAATATTCTACGAAGACCCGATCCATCTCAGCTGTCCCTGAATTCGGTCCGCGCCAGGCCGTTATCGAGATTGATCGTGGTGCGCAGGCGCATGCGTTCCGGCGTCGGCGTCATGATCAGAACGGCGTCTATCTCGATCTTCAGGCCGACACTTTTGTCACCGAGGGTCACCGTTACCTTGGTTGCGCTTTCCTTGAGACGGGGCTCGAAGGTGGCAAGGACCGAGCGGATCTCGCGCGCCAGGGTCTCGCGATCAAAGTCGCGGGACGAACGGCCCGAAAACGACGGCACGCCGTAGTTGACCACACTTCGGCGCACCTCCGGAAAATCGGCCAGCGACGGCGGATTGTCTGCGGCCTGTTCGCTTTCGAAATCGGAAAGAAGCGGAACAGCTTCAAAACGCTCGGTGTTGAACAAGGCCTCGATGTCGCGCCGCACCGCCTCCCTGAGGACGCGGGCCGATACAACCACGCCACGGCTTTCGATCTCGGCGCGGTGTTGGGTCTGAAAGGCCAGGCGGTGCAGACGCCGCTTCTGATCGGGAGTCAGCTCCGCGTCGGCGTCGATCAGCCGCGCGCTGCCCGCCAGCAGCGTGTCCAGCCGGTCCGCGCCCAACTCGTCCTGCAAGGTCTGGCGCAGCCCGTCGATCTCGGAGGTGACGCCCGGCAGATCGTTGACGAGGCGGTCCCAAAGAGAGGGCTGGACCGCCTCGCGTTTCGCCCGCGAACTGCCGGTAACCTGTAGCTTGTCGGCGCCGGGCCGCCGCGCCTCACTTGCCGACATAGACATCCATTTCGATTTCGTCATCCTTGTCATAGACGAACTTGATCTTCTTGTAGGCGAAGCTGACCTCCTCCTCGATCAGGTCTTCCTCGTCCTCGGCCTGCGACATGTCGTATTCCATGATCGAAGCGTCGGTCAGGGTGACGACCAGATAATCGCTGGTCTCGCCATCGATGGTCCGGCGGGCGGAGAACACAACTTCGTCCAGCGCCTTGTTGTCGAACAGCGCCTTTTTCAGATAGGGCGATGACTTGTCATAATGCTTGGTGAACTTGATCATCCCCAGCGACACGCGACCGCGGCGTGAGAGCGAATTCGGATCGTATGGCGCGATTATCTTGTAATCGACCCCGTGGACTTCGATTTCGTCCTCATGGCCGTCTCGAACGCTTGGCCCTTTGATATCCGGAACTTTTAGAAAACCATCAATTTTCACGGGCATTGTCTTCCTCCAGCGCTTTCAAAACAAAACAAGGTGGATGTTGCTGCAAAATCAAGCCTTTACGGACGGTAGTTCTGACACCAGTCGAAGCGAGGCGTTGATGCCCTCCAACTGGTAATGCGGGCGCAGATAGAAGCGGGCGTTGTAGTAGCCCGGCCGCCCCTCGACGCTGTCCACCTGGACTTCAGCGGCGGCAAGCGGGCGCTTGGCGCGCGCCTTGTCGTCGGCAAAGGCCGGGTTGGCCAGCACGTAGCGGTTGATCCACTCGGTCAACCAGATCTGCATGTCGGAGCGCTCCTTGAACGACCCTATCTTGTCGCGCGCAATGGCCTTGAGGTAGTGCGCAAAGCGCGAAACCGGGAAAAGATAGGGCAGGTTGGCGCTCAGCCGTTCATTTGACTGGGCGTCGGGATCGACCAGCCGCCCGGCGCGCGTCTCGTCGTCCTGCAGCGAATGCGCACCGATAAAGGCTGCGAGATCGGTGTTCTTGCGGTGCAGAATGGGCATCAGGCCGAGCTTGGCCAGTTCCGCCTCGCGCCGGTCGTCGATGGCAACTTCCGTCGGGCATTTCATCGCGATCGATCCGTCGTCCGTGGGGAAGGAGTGCACCGGCAGGTTGATCACTGTGCCGCCGTTCTCGACTCCGCGGATCTGCGTGCCCCAGCCATAGAGCTTGTGACTGCGGTTTATGTTGACGCCCATCGGGAAGGCGGCGTTCATCCAGACATATTTGTTGTGGTCGCCCTGCACTTCTTCCTCGAAAGTGAAGCCCTTCACCGGAACGGTTTCCGAGCCATACGGCAGTCGCGCCAGAACACGTGGCATGGTCAGGCCGATGTAGCGCGCGTCCTCGCTCTCGCGCAGCGATTGCCACGAGGCATAGGCCGGGTTGGAGACGATCATCTGCAGGTCCTGCGGGTTCGGCAGTTCCTGCCAGCTGTCCATGCGGAACAGCCGCGGGTCGGCGGCTGCGATGAACGGCGTATGCGCGGAGGCACAGATGCCCGAGATGTTGCGCAACAGGCCGACGTCACGCGGATGGTTCGAGAATTCGTAGGCGCCGATCAGGCAGCCGATCGGCTCGCCACCCAGCATCGAATACTCGTCCGTATAGACCTTCTTGAAGATCGGGCTTTGATCCCACATCTGGCCTTCGTAGTCTTCAAGCGTGTCGGCAAGCTGAACCTTGGAAATGTTCATCACCCGGATCTTCAGCTTCTGATCCGTCTCGGTGTTGTTGACGAGATACCATAGGCCGCGCCATGTGCCTTCCATTTCGCGCACTTCCGGCGCATGCAGAATCTCGTTCACCTGGGTAGTCAGCATCTTGTCGATGCCTGCTATCAGCGACTTGATCGATTTGATCGCGTTGGACGAGATGGTCGTGGTATCGGAGCGGGACTGCGCCGCCAGCGCGAGATTACGGACGAGCTGCTGCAGCTTCTCGCTGTCGTCCTTCTTGACCTTGAAATCCTTCTCGAGGAGCCCGCTGAATTCTCCGAGGTCTATGGCTTCCGCCTCAGCGGCGACGGCTGCGGTTTTTTGTTGTTCGGCCATGATTTACTCCTGAACCTTGTCGTCGTCGGATAATGCCTGGTTGGCGATCTTGCCGAGAAGCGGCTCGTTGTTCAGAAGTTGCGCGATGCGCTTTTCGGCGTCGACACGGCCGTCCATGAAACCGAGCAGCTCCTCGAGCTGACGACGCATCTTGAGGATCTCGGCCAATTGCGGGACTTGTTCGGCGATCTTGTCCGGGGCGAAATCGCCCATTTTGGTGAAGGTAAGATCGAGTGCTAGCTCTTCGTCCCGCTCGGCGCCCTCAGCCTGGGGCAGCGTATTCTTCACACGGGCTTTGACGCGCGGCCCGAGCGCCTCCATGAAACGGGGGAAGCGGTTGGCGTCAGTCTCGACAAAGGAGCGGTCCAGTACCGACTTCATCGCTTCCCTGGTCTGTGAAGCGCCGGAGAGGTCGGCCATCACGCCCATGACGAACGGCAATTCGATCGTCGTCGGGCTGCCATAGGTTTCCACGTCATAGGCGATCTGCACGCGCGGAGCGCGGTTCCGTTCGATGACTTTCGCTTTGCTTTCAGCTGCCATGGCTCGTTACCTTTCATCCTTCTGGGCCGTCTTCTTGGCATCGGGAACGCCGGCAAGCAGCCGGAATTCCTTCAGCCCCGACGGGGCGAGATCTTCCATCAGTTCAACGAAATCCATATGCACCATCCGGCGCACCCGGCGGGCCAGGTGCGGGATCGGGCTCGACGGTTCGGTGCGGTCATAAAAGGCGACGACGAGGTCGAGGCATTTCACGACGTCGTCGCGCGAGGAAATCCGTTCCGGCAGCCCCGTGCTCGGTTCCGCGTAACTCGCCACACTTGCCATAGTATCGGCTCCATGGCCCTTTGCAGGCATTTGACCGTTTCGAGCAGGCATTTCCGGATCTGCAGTCGTGGGGGCTGGCTCGGCCGCGCCGTTCGTCGCCGTTTCGATTGCCGAATTCCGTTCGAGGGTCGACAGCAAACGCTGCAGAAACCGTTTCAATTCCGGAACAGCGGCGCCACCGCCCTGCAGACGGCCGTTGAGAGCCGTCTCGACCGCATCAAGAGCCGTGATCGCCGCATGAGCATCGGCAATGAGCGACATCATCTCCGCATTGGCTTGATCGGCCTGCGCCTTGCACCCGCTATGAACCCGGTTCAGCAGTTGACCGTGCGCGCTGGCCAGCGTTGCCTTTTCCGCCGCATTCAATCCCGAAGCCGCTTCCAGAAGCATGACCCGCTCGTCGAGTGCGGCTTGTTCCAGATCGCGTCCGCTGATCGGCCCCATAGGGCGCGGCGCGAAGAAAATCATTCGCCGCAAGTCCGCCAGCAGCCCGTCCTGGCCATTCTGGAGGTCGAGCAGGGCGTTGATGCGACGCAAGGCGGCGTCGCGTGGTGAAGCACTGGGCCGCAGGGCCGGGTGCATGGTCTCCCAATGCTGATCGAAGCTCCGCGCAACAAGGGTCAGGCCATGTGCGAGCCCGGCGAGCCGCTGCTCATTGGCCAGCGCGCGCGTGACAATGACGAGCAGGCGCAGATCCCGGCCATGCGCACGCAATTCCTCCGCCTTGTCGAGGACGGCAGGCCAGTCGACCGGAATGGTGCTTTGCGACGAGGGCTGGTTGTGGCCGCCATGGACGACCTTGACCTGCGGCTCGGTGAGACGCTCCAGCTCATGAAAGGCTGGATCGTTGCGCAAATCCTCCCCTGACGGATTTTCACCGTCCAGCGGATTCAGCCAGAGTGCGAGATCAAGCACACCATCCCCCAGCGCGCGGCTCGTGGGCCGTGCCTGACCCAACGTTACCACACTGCGACACTTTACCACAATTTAGTTGATGCTCAATCTTAATACGAGCCTGCAACCGGCGCGCTGGGCTCAAAAGTGCTGGCGGATTTGTCGAACCCTGTCGGTGAACGCATCGCCATCAGGCGGGGCGTTCGATGGCGTTGCAGCCGATGGCGCCGGCGCCTGCCGGGACGGAAGAAATCGACTGAATCGCACACCCGGACGCCCCGCTCATAAACGCTCTTTGTCAAGTCGCTGCTTATGTGGCAGTTTGTTGGCTGGCAGATTGGAGGGGCAAGTTCGATGGAACAGCGCCGGTCGTCGCAGAGCTTTAAACGCAAGGAACTGGTCGGCAAGCTCAACCCCATCTGTTTGCGCGCCTTCAAGGCTGCGGCCGACACCGCCAAGCTGCGCGGCAATCCTTATGTCGAGCTCGTTCACTTCATCGAGCAGCTGGTGCTTTCAGAGCGATCGGATGTGCAGCTGATACTGGCAGACGCCGGGGTGGATGCGAGCCGGCTCACGGCCGATATGACCCGCGCCGTCGACAAGCTGCCTTACGGCGCCACTTCGATCGAGGAATTTTCCGATCATATCTTTCACGCCATCCAGGAGGCCTGGGGCCTGGCGGGACTGGAATTCAGCGTCGAGGAAGTGCGCAGTGCGCATATTCTGCTCGCCTGCCTGAAGACGCCGGTGCTGGAAGGCCTGCTGTCGAAGATCAGCGGCGAATTCGACAAGATCGATGCGCAGGCCGTTATTGCGCGGTTCGCGGACGTCATGGAGGGTTCGCTCGAAGCCGGCGCCTCGACTGCGGTTGCCGCCGCCGAAACACCGCGGCGGGCTCCGGGCGCGGATTCGGCGCTGGCCAAATATGCCACCGACCTGACCCAGCGCGCCCGCGACGGCAAGATCGATCCGGTCGTCGGCCGCGATCCCGAGATCAGGCAGATCGTCGATATCCTGATGCGGCGCCGGCAAAACAACCCGATCCTGACCGGCGAGGCGGGGGTCGGCAAAACCGCGGTCGTCGAGGGCTTTGCCTTGCGCATTGCCGAGGGCGACGTGCCGCCGACGCTGCAGGGCGTCAGCGTGCGCATGCTCGATGTCGGCCTGATGCAGGCGGGCGCCAGCGTAAAGGGCGAATTCGAAAAACGGCTGAAGGCGGTCATTGACGAGGTGCAATCCTCGGAAACGCCGGTCATCCTCTTCATCGATGAAGCGCACACCTTGATCGGCGCCGGCGGCGCGGCAGGAACCGGTGATGCGGCCAATCTGCTGAAGCCGGCGCTGGCGCGCGGCGAGCTTCGCACGATCGCGGCGACGACCTGGGCCGAATACAAGCAGCACATCGAGAAGGACCCGGCGCTTACCCGTCGCTTCCAGGTCGTCAAGATAGATGAGCCGTCGGAAGCGGTCGCCGTTCTCATGCTGCGTGGTGTCGCCGGTGTCCTCGAGCAGCATCACAAGGTGCAGATACTCGATGAGGCGATCGAGGCGGCGGTCAGCCTGTCCCACCGCTACATCCCGGCACGGCAACTGCCCGACAAGGCCGTGAGCCTTCTCGACACCGCCTGCGCCCGTGTCGCCATTTCGCAGCATGCCACCCCGGCCGAGGTCGAGGACATCATGCGCCGCCGCCAGGCGCTGGAGGTCGAGCGCGCCATCATCGGCCGCGAGGCAGCGATCGGCATCGACGTGGCCGACCGGCAGGCTCGGGTCGAAACCGGGCTTGCCGAGACCGAACTCACGCTTGCTGCCGCGCAGCAACGCTGGGATCGGGAAAAGGCGCTGGTTGGCGAGATACTCGAACTGCGCGCCAGGCTGCGCGGCGAGGGTGTGCCGCTCGACGCCGTGGAGCCTTCGGGGGCGGTGGCCGAAACCGCAGGCGCCGATGTATCTGAGATCAAAGCGCCCGAACCCGATGCGCCCGAACCCGATGCGCCCGAACCCGATGCGGAAGCAACGGCCGCTGCCGGTCCTTCTCCACCCGACCCGGCTGCCGATCTCGCGCGGCTGCGCGAGCTGATGGCCGAACTCGCAGAAGCGCAGGGCGAGACGCCGCTGATCCTGCCGTCGGTCGACCGCAACGCCGTGGCGGCGGTGGTGCAGGACTGGACCGGCATCCCGACTGGCCGGATGCTGACGAGCCAGACCGAAAAGGCGCTGCGGCTCGCCGTCACGCTGTCCGAGCGCGTGGTCGGTCAGGATCACGCCATGGAAATGATTGCCAAGCGCGTGCAGACCAGCCGCGCCGGGCTCGGCGCGCCCGAAAAGCCGGTGGGGGTGTTTCTGCTCTGCGGTCCCTCGGGCGTCGGCAAGACCGAAACCGCGCTGGCCCTGGCCGAGACGCTCTATGGCGGCGAGCAGAACCTCATTTCGATCAACATGTCCGAGTTCCAGGAGGCGCACACCGTCTCAACCTTGAAGGGCGCGCCACCCGGATATGTCGGCTATGGCAAGGGCGGCATCCTCACCGAGGCGGTCCGGCGCAAGCCCTATTCGGTGATCCTGCTTGACGAGGTCGAGAAGGCGCATCCGGACGTGCACGAAATCTTCTTCCAGGTCTTCGACAAGGGAATGATGGACGACAGTGAAGGCCGCCGGATCGATTTCAAGAACACGCTGATCCTGCTCACCTCGAACGTTGGCTCCGAAGTCATCATGGACCGGACCAGCAGCGGCACGGTGCGGGCGGGGCTCGACGATCTCGACACAGCATTGCGCGCCCCGCTGCTGAAAGTTTTCCCAGCGGCCTTTCTTGGCCGGGTGGTGACCATCCCTTATTACCCGCTCTCGGACATGATGATCGAAGCGATCACCCGCCATCAGTTCGCCAAGATCGCCCGCCGGCTGCGCTCGAGCAACGATGCCGAGTTGGTGATCGGTGACGGTGTCATGGATCTGGTCAAAGCCCGCTGCACCGAGATCGAATCCGGCGGCCGAATGATCGACGCCATTTTGACAAACACGCTTCTGCCCGAATTGAGCCGTGGCGTGCTGAACCGGTCGCTCGAGGGCGAAAAGATGACGAAGGTGACGGTCGGAGCCTCCGAAGGAGGTTTCACCTATTCCTTTGAATAGCTGAGCAGAACGTGGGACCCCGATTCACTCGGCGGGCTGGACCGGCTGCGCGGTGGGTTTCGCGGAGCCGCTGGCCCGCCGTCAGCATGCCGGAGCCGGCCGATCGGAAGATGTCGTTTTACCCAGGGCCGTTGCGCGAGGCACGTCTTATGGTCAGATGCCTGACACGGCGCGATGCAACTCCAGCTTTGGCGATGGCGGGCGCACTGCATTATTGATATTGTACGCCCAGAACAGGCGCGCAAATGACATCCACTTCAGACAAGGCCGATGCGGTCGAGCAGTTGCTTGACACACCTGAACTCGCAACCGCACTGGAAAGCGAACAGTTCAAGAAATTCCTTGACCAGGTGCCGATCGCCATAGCCGTTGCAGACCTGGCCGCTGAGGAGCGTGTAGTCTACGCCAATCCGGAGTTCGAGAAACTGTCAGGCCTGACGGTCGCTAGGCTAACTCGAGAAAACTGGTCGGCCCTTTCGGGCACAGGCCTCTACCAGCAGAAGGACCGCCCGCTGGCCGAGGCCGTGGTCCGGGAGACCGATTTGGTCGGCACCTACAGGCTGGAGCACAACGAGGACAAGTTGCCGATCGTCGACGTTTATTCCAATGTCATCGAGGACGACAACGGCAAGATCTGCTTCCGGTTGGTGGCGCTGGTCGACGTATCCGCCCATGGCGAAGCGGCGGATCAGCCCTCGGTGGAGGAGCGTGTCAGCGAGAAAGACACGCTGCTGCGCGAACTGCAGCACCGGGTGAAGAATAACCTGCAGATGATCACCGCCCTGATACGGCTTGAAAGCCGCAATGCGACTGAGGCCGACCGGAGACGGTTTGAACGGCTCGCCGGTCGCGTCGACGCCCTGGCGATCCTCTACCAGACGCTGACGGCCGACGAGCAGAAGGAAGAGGTCGATCTTGGCGTCTATCTCAGCCAGATCGCGTCCGCGGTGATGAGCTCGCATGCAGTCGAGGGGATCCGCCTCGATATGAGGGTGGACACATATCCGGTGTCAATCAACGTCGCCATGCCGGCTGGACTGGTGGTCAACGAATTGCTGACCAATTCGCTAAAACATGCTTTCCAGGGGCGCGAAGGCGGCACGATAACGCTGCACAGCATCGTCGATGGCGACGGCTGCCGGGTCATAGTGGCTGACGACGGAATTGGACTGCCGGAAGGCGAGACGTGGCCCAAGCCAGGCAAGCTCGGAGCCCTGATCGCGCACTCGCTGACCGAGAACGCCAAGGCGCGGCTCGCGGTCGACTCGAGCGCCAGCAAAGGGACGAAGGTGACGATCGTCTTCACTCGATCAGCGGCTGCAAGCTGACACCCGACTAAGGCAGTTGGCTTCATGTCCGGCCTTGAGCAATTGCGCAAATAGCCGGCAGGCACGCCGTAAGGTAGCAGGATGAAGTGCGGGCGTTTCGCTCGTTTGCGCCGGCGTATCAAGCCCGCTGCCCCGAGGGCCTCTTCGAAGATCTTTTTCACGCCGTGGGGCAGCGGGCTAGGAGGCAGCTCTGGACTCGGCGGACCGCGGGTGAGGGGACACGTTGCGGGTGCAAAGGAGCTCCGGGCGGGCGTGAAGGCGGATCAAGCGCTCGATTGGAATGAAGAGGCCTCGCGCGAGCCGGTTACCCGATCGCTGCTCGGAGATTGCCACCAGATACTCCTGTGTCGCGCCCGATCAGCAGCCCCTGGTCCATGCGATTTCGCGCATCGGTTGCATCGCGGCCCCAGACACGCTATTATACTGTCTCGCATTCCCGGGGGGGGAAGGTGGATGAGCATCGTCCATAGTGTCGGTCCAATTCTAGATCAGGCAATTGCCGCAGTTCTCAACAGGGCCGGCTTTGGGGATACCGTCTCGGTCAAAGCGGCATTAAACCTGGTTCGGCAGGCTGCACCTGATTTGGTCGCATCCAATGACGATCTGACCGAAGCTATCCTCGAAGTCGCTGCTGCCCTGGGTCTGTTCGTAGCTTTCGATGAGCAGGAAGAGTATCCGCTCAGTCCCGCTTAGGTGTCCGATCACCCCTCGAAAGATTTAATCCATGTCGCGTAAGCGGTTTTGCGACTACGACATGCATAGAACAAGAACTTAGCGTCCCGTGAATCCATTCAGCCGCGACGCGATTTAGCGAAATAATCCGCCCCCTCATGGAACCCTTTAGCAATCGACGAGTTGCGTTCAAAGCTGAAGGTGACAGCCATGGCAACCAGAGAGAGCGATCGTGGCTTCCGAGATCTGGTCCGTTCGGAAGACAATCGTCGGAGCCTGCGCAAGCGATTAGGACTGGAAGGCGATCAAACCCTGTCGCCGAGGCTTGTCGCATTAGCTCAAAAGCTTCACAAGGAGCTTGAGCGGCGAGAGCAAGAGATGGCTGACGAGAAGCCCCCGTCGCCCTGAAGTTGGTCATGGCATCTCATTCTTTGACCAGAGATTGGCAACGCGTGGCCGAGCGGGCCATAAGACCTGGCAACGCCGTTCGCAAATTGATCGGCACCAAAGCCAATCGTCGTCACGCACTGAAAGCGTCACTCGAAACTGATGCCTGACCGAGGCTGCGGACCAGTTGGCCGCAACGAGTGGCCAACTTTGCGACCATAGATATCGACCCGTGGGGACCCCATCACACTCGGCTTGAGCACCTGCAGCCCGGCTACCCCTTCGAGTCTTGCCCTAGTTTGTGGAAGATGTTTCGGGTAGCTCTGCCTGGACCAACGGGGACGCCTCGACCGACAGGAACGCGGATGAAAGGTCATGGCGCAGCTACGACGCCTCGTGCCGTCGTCCCTGTTAGGCGACTCGTGAAAGGACTTGCTGATCCAGGTCGCACCTTGCCAGTCCGAAACGCCAGCGATGGTTCGTTGCCTCACGTCTGCTCTGGTAAAACAAGGTCAGTTTCCCGCCCTCGATCATTACCGTCGAATGGCCGTTCTCCCCAGGCTCACCAGGATCAAGCACGGGGCCGACCGACACGTAGGGACCCTGGACGTCGTCGGCGATGGCGAAGAATACGCGCTGACGACTTCCGCGCGGACCCTCGGGAAGGAAGCAGGTGGCGTTGAGAAGCACGCGGCCGTCGGGCAGTTCGACCAGTTGGGCGCCCTCGATCCCCCATTCGTAGTCCGGATGCTCGCGCGCATTGTGATGGGGAACGTCGAGATGGTCCAATATCTTGCCGAGACGTTTCCACGGCCCGAACCAGGAATCGGATTGGCTGCGCGCCAGATAGACGTCAGGCTGCGGCACCCTGGTGAATTTAGGCATGCCTGAATAGACGATGTAGCGCTTGCCGCCGATGATCGCCGGATGGGGATCATAGATCCCGTCCTCATCGGTGCCCGGCAGGGACAATATCGCCGGTTTCAGCACCACCCAGTTGAATCCATCATTGGAAACCGCATGTTCGCAACGTCCGCCCGACTTCATGAATTCGGTCTGGATAAACATATGGAAGACGCCGCATTCATGAATGACGCCGGGCGCCGCTATGCCCGATCCGGTTACCGGCAACTCGAGCGCCTCATGCTCAGTCCACGGCCCATAAAGGTCCGGAGCCGTGGCATGTAGTATTTTCCAGCTCTCGGTCGTGACAGTGCCGCTGGAACCGAAGACGTGCCAAATCTCGCCGTCGAACACCGGACAAGGATCCTTCAGATCATCCACGGACTGCGGGTGAAACAACGGAAAGACGTTGGTTTCAAAGTTAAACTTCATTCCTTGCGGCTCTCTCACGGTGGCTGCCCTCTTCGGCCATCTGTGGCGACCAAAACGAATCATGCGCGGCTCATTAACTCTTATACCTGCGCTCATGAATGGTTGTTGAACGATTGAGCGGATTTCAGCCGTTCTGTGGCAATGCGCCACATTTGGCGAGATATGAAGCTGCAAGCGCCTCCGCCTTGGCCGAGGCGACATGTCCGTCGGGTGTTGGTAGCAGGCCGCTTCTCTTCGAACAATTGCGCAAGTGGCCGGCTCGGCGGCTACAGCCAATTAAAATCCATGGAACAACTTACTCAAATGAAAGTTAGATGTGCGGATAAAGGATTCATCAGGAGCGTGCTTCGATTAACATATGTTAATCTGGAGAATTACGAACTATAATTCAGAGGAATCTTACATGAAAATAGCGGGTGGCAAAAAAAATAAATCAAATATCCCGATAAAATCGTCTATTATACTTTGCTTTTCTCACCTCAGGTGGGATTTCGTGCACCAACGCCCGCAGCATATTCTGACGCACGCCTCAAAACAGCAGCAGCTAATTTACTTTGAGGAGCCGGTCTACGAGGAAATATGCTATCCTTCGATCCGGGTGAACGATCGATCTGCAATGACAATCGTAACCCCGGTTCTTCCGGCCGGCATTTGCGCAACAAAGGCGGACGCCATCCAGCGCAGGTTCGTCGACCAGATCCTCACCTCAGCGCCGCATGACCGGCTGACTGTATGGTATTACACGCCCATGGCGCTGCGTTTCAGCGATCATCTCCGCTACGACGTGTGCGTCTACGACTGCATGGATGAACTCTCCGCCTTCAAGAACGCGCCGGCAGAGTTGACGCAGATGGAAAAGGCGCTGTTCCAGCGCGCTGATGTCGTGTTCACGGGCGGGCAGAGTCTGTACGAGGCCAAACGAAGCCTCCACAAGTCGATTTTTCCCTTCCCCAGCAGCATCGACGTTGCGCATTTCCACAAGGCAAGAGAGCCCGGCGATGACCCTGTAGACCAGGCACACATACCTCACCCGAGAGTGGGCTTCTTCGGCGTGATCGACGAACGGCTCGACGTTGAAATGATCGCACAGGCGGCTGAGGCAATGCCCGAAGTGCATTTCGTCATGCTCGGCCCGGTGGTCAAGATCGACCCGCTAAGCTTGCCGCGCGCAAGTAATTTACATTGGCTGGGTGCCAAGCCCTACGCCGACCTGCCTCGCTATCTCAGGCACTGGAGCGCCGGCTGGATGCCCTTCGCGCTCAACGAGGCGACACGCTATATCAGCCCGACCAAAACTCCTGAGTTCCTGGCCGCCGGACTGCCGGTGGTCTCCACGGCGATTGTGGACGTCGTGCGCACCTATGGCGCCGAAGGCCTGGTCGACATTGTTGACGCCGAAGACATCGAAACCAAGCTTCGGTCCCTTCTGTCACGTCCCCGGAATTTCCTGTTGAAGGAAGTCGATGCCTACCTCGCCAACATGTCCTGGGAACGAACGTGGGACGCAATGGCTGCCCATATCCAGCGCGCCTATGCAATGAAAAGCATTGTGCCTTTGCGCCGGGGAGCCTGACCATGTTCGATTGGTTGATTGTCGGCGCCGGCTTCGCTGGCAGCGTGCTCGCCGAATGCATCGCATCGCAACGGCAGGAAAGCGTCCTGCTCATCGACCGGCGAAATCACATCGGCGGCAACGCTTATGACTGTTACGACGAAGCTGGAATTCTGGTCCACCGCTATGGGCCGCATATATTCCACACCAACGCCCAATCGATCATAGACTACCTCTCGCAGTTCACCGAATGGAGGCCTTACGAACATCGCGTACTGTCTTCGGTCGACGGAAAACTGCTGCCGATACCGATCAACCTCGACACGATCAATCGTCTGTACGATCTTGAATTGACGCCCGAGCAGTTGGAGGAGTTCTTCGCATCCCGGCGAGAAACGGTCGAGGAAGTCCGGACAGCTGAAGACGTAGTTGTGAGCACCGTTGGCAGGGAACTCTACGAAAAATTCTTTCGCGGCTATACAAGGAAGCAGTGGGGTGTCGATCCGGCCCAGTTGAGCAAGTCGGTGACGGCGCGGGTCCCTACCCGGACCAACCGCGATGACCGCTACTTTGGCGACATCTTCCAGAATATGCCGGCTGGCGGGTATACACGCATGTTCCAGCGCATGCTGGACAAGCCAAAGATCAAGATCATGCTGCAAACCGATTATCGCGAAATTCGCGACACGATCCCCTTTCAGCGGATGATCTACACCGGGCCGATCGATGAATATTTCGACTGGAGCCTTGGTCGTCTGCCTTATCGGTCACTGCGGTTCGAACACGTGACGCTTGATTGCGAGCAGTTTCAGCCGGTCGCCGTTGTCAACTATCCGCAGACGGAAAACTATACCCGCATTACCGAGTACAAGCATCTGACCGGTCAGCAGAGCCCGAAGACCAGCCTGACTTACGAATATCCAACCGATATCGGCGATCCCTATTACCCGGTGCCGCGGGCGGAAAACGAGGCGCTGTACAAACGCTATCAAGCACTGGCAGCGGCGTGCCCCGACGTGTGGTTCGTCGGGCGCCTAGCCACGTACCGCTACTACAATATGGATCAGGTCGTCGGTCAAGCGTTGGCGACGTTCGCGCGCATTCAACAAAGCCTGCCGGCAAATGGCGTGGCGCAGATGCCAACGCACCGAGCGATGCTCGATTCGTCGGGCACGGCTCGCGGCGAACATCTATACTGATCTCGGATAGTGGTAGCCAAGTCGTGCCTTGCCGTGATCCGCCGCGAAAGTCGCCAATGGTCGCGCGCCTTTTTTCGACGGCTACGAAACACCCGCCGAGAACAATGTGCGTTGGCGCTCCAATTCATTGGCGACCGGCTGGCGAAGACTGCGCGAACCGTCGGCATGAATCGTGGAGAATAAGCCGACTTCCGCGTGGCGCGAATTGTCCCAGCCGGGATACGCGGTCACCGGGTAAAGGCATATGCCCTGAATCGGCGCACCAAGGCTCATCGCGTCACGGATCTCATCGCAAACATAATGGAGCCATGCCGGCCGGCCTGACCCTTCAGCACCCGTCTCGGCGATAAACATAGGTTTCCTGTAGCGCTCAGCGACCTCGACCAACATGTCCGAAAGTGCCCGGTATTCGTGGTGACCCATCGGTATCGTTGGCCCCTGAAAGTACCATTGATTGTGCGGATAAAAGTTGAGCCCGATGACGTCGACACAGTCCTCGCTGCCGCCCAGTTCGGGCTCGGCACGGCCCGTCAGCATGTCATAGGCTTCAAACTGGCCCTGACGAACATTTTCTGCGCGCCGCTGCTCGGCGCGAGTGCGGTCGCGAGGAGCGACGTGGATTAGCGGTTCAGCCCAGATGAACCTGCAATCAGGTTCGGCATCCCGCATGGCTTTGACGCCCGCAACCGCTGCCCTCACAAGCTGCCGCTTGAACCATCCCCGCTTCTTCGGCCCCACGCGCGGGAAATAGCCGACCTCTATCGCCCATGCGAAGAACGAGATTTCATTGATGGGACATACTAGGGGAGCTGTCCCGGCAACGGAGCGGTGAACCCGGACAGCCTCAGCGGCGAATCGCACATAGGCCTCGGTGAAGCCTGAGCCACCCTGGTCGACATGATCCGGCGAGCCGTAGTGAAAGATATCCCAGATGACCTGCACCCCGGCGGCCTGAGCTGCTTCGATCATCGATATCCAACCCGACCAATCGAAAACTCCTGGCGCTGTCTCAATCAGGTGCCAGCGCAAGCCGTCGCGAATCGTGCGAAGCCCAAGGGCAGCACAACTGCGATAGTCGCCGAGGGCGTGCGTGTCGTGTGCGGTCGCGCGGATCAAATCGAGGCGCACTCCGTCGCCGCGCCGATGGGATGAACACTCGAAACCAGCCATGAAGAAGCTGGCAAACGCGGACCGGTACTCGCCTGGCGGACGCGCCGGATCGCTGCTCATACGTGCGACCCGTCGGCCAAGGCTCGCGCCGACGCTCCCGCCAGGCGACCGGCCATTGCCATTCTCGACCGCCACAATTGCTTTCGGGCCTCCATCACGTCGTCCCCTGAGCGGTACATGCCGTGCAAGCGTCGAAAGTTGACCAAGCGAGCGTGAGCGGAGCCGAGTCCAGGTGTTGTCGGTGAGCAGACGTTGACCTCCGGATGACAGACTGTCGCTCTGAAGCCGCGCCTCGCCAATCGTTGTCGGGCTTGATGATGGAATCCGAGGAAGGAGAAGATCGCACGCACGACAACTATAAAGCCGATGAGATGCAACGACACGCGCAATCTCCCCCACACGGCCTACCGAACTTGCCTGCGACCGTTAGGTTCCCCTTCGGCTAAAGTTTTTCTGGTCGGGCAGGCGACCCGCCAACCTGGCATTTCTGCCCTTGTCGACGAAGCGACGCACGACAATTCCGCTCCCTCGTCATGTCCGCAGCGAGGGTTCCGCCTGCAACTTCTCTGGTGATCGGTCGACATCACCAGCTCCGCGCCGCTCTTGAGGCAGGGCGCCGCGGCGTCGAGACAGGGCATCGTTGTACCCAAGATGGGGGTAAAGATCATCGGCCTGCCAAGCCTGGCGAAACATTTTGCCACCGCGGCAGTTATACCGCTCCGGCGACGAAATTCGGGGCATGCCTTTGAACGATATTAGATTGGCGATACCGCTGGTCGGGGAAGTGGGAGACTCTGCGCCGAGACCGGCTGCCGGCCTGCCTTGGATTAAGTTAGCCGGTTCCTATTTCGCCACCGAGGACGGCGAGGCATGGACGCCGATCGGGCAGAATGATGCGGTAAGCTGGCCCGAACTCAATGGCCTGTTCCGGCGCGCCGATATGGCCGGCGTGGAAAATCATCTCCGTTGGCTGAAGGAAAGCGGCGTCACATGCCTCAGGCTGATGCTGGAATATGCCCAGGTTCGCCACCGCTACTTCGAGAAGCCGCAGGGCCGCTTCGTGCCGGCGATGGTGCAATTGTGGGACGACCTCTTTCGTCTTTGCGAAAAGCAGGGCTTAAGAATCCTGCTCACTCCCTTTGATACGTTCTGGCAGTGGCTCCATTGGCGCCACCACCCCTACAACCGCAATAACGGAGGCGTGCTGGACCACCCGTCGCGATTCCTGGTCTGCGCCGAGACGCGCCGCGCGATCAAGGCAAGGCTGGAATTCGTGGTTCGCAGATGGAGCGGCAGCGGAGCCTTCTTCGCATGGGACCTCTGGAACGAGATCCATCCCGAGCAGGCTCAGGGCAGCGCGGATGGATTCGGCGCCTTCATCCATGATGTCAGCGATTTTGTGCGCCGGCTGGAAACGTCACTTTACGGTCGCTCTCACCCGCAGACCGTCTCGCTTTTCGGACCTGAGCTTCGCTGGCGGCCTCACATGCCGCTGCCCGGGCCGATCTTCCGCCACCCCGACCTCGACTTCGCCTCCCTCCATCTCTACGAGGAGGGCACGATCGACGACCCCAGTGACACGGTGGCGCCAGCGCTCGGCATGGCGCGGATCGTCGGAGAGGCGCTTGGTGAAATTCATGACGGTCGCCCTTTTCTCGATTCCGAGCACGGCCCGATCCACTCGTTCAAGGACAAGAAGATCACGCTCCCCGAACCCTTCGACGATGAATACTTCCGCCATCTGCAATGGGCTCACCTGGCTTCGGGGGGTGCCGGTGGCGGCATGCGGTGGCCGAACCGCTCCCCGCACGTGCTCACCCCCGGAATGCGGCGGGCGCAGCGTTCGCTGGCCGACTTCCTGCCTCTGATAGATTGGGTTTCGTTCCGGCGTGTCCATCTCGGCGACAAGATGCGGATTTCCGGTCCCGACATCGCGCCGGTCGCCTGCGGCGACGATTCCCAGGCAGTGGTCTGGCTGGTTCGCAGCGACACGATCGGGCGAAATGGCATGCTGCGTGCCGGCACTGCGCCCATTCCTGCCGTCCTGGAGCTGCCCGGGTTGGCTCGCGGCACCTATCGCGTCATCGCCTGGGACACCGCGGCCGGCAGGCAAACAGCGGAATGGCAAGCGAATTCGGACGGCTGGCTGAAGCTTGATTTGCCGCCGTTCTCCGCCGATGTCGCCCTTGCCATCCGCCGGATCTAGGGAGGCAACTTCGCGCCGATGCCGATTTTCAGTGACCGGGGCTTTGGAACCGTGTAGCCGGTGATGGGCTCGACATCGCAACACTCCTCTGTAACCGCCCGCACGGTCGAGCCGCCGGCAACCTCAGGATTTCGGTGACCGCAGCGGCTTCTTGAGGCTGCGCGCGGCCTTGCGCGTAAAGACATGTGACCTGCCAGCCGGAATTGAGCGGTGGCTAAGTGGCGCGAACCTGATCTGCTTCTCTCGGCGTCGCCGTCGATAGCCGGGCATGATGCCGATCCGTCCCCCAAGCTACAGAGGGTGACGGGTGATGCCGTCTGCCCCGTCGCCACATCCTGCGTCGCAGCGCGGTCAGCCGCCAGTAGTCTGATCTGGTCGACCAAGTCCTTTCTTTGTAGGGAGTTTTTGCTTTTCTTTCAGCAGCCGAACAATCGCGTCGACGGGCGGCGCAAGGTCGGGCGGCGACTTGCTGTTCGAGCGCCACAAGTATCCAAAGAATGTTGTCAGTATGCGCATTGTCGTTACCTCCTGGACCACCAAACTTCGCTTGGGCGTTGTTGTTCCTGAACGGCAGGCCAAGCGCCGCTGTGGCAGGCAGGCACGGCTGGAGTCTGGACGGGATAGAAGTTCTGGAACTCGTTCCTCCAGAACTCAGCCGTGATCGCTCCCGGTTGCTGACCTCGTCCATTCTTCCGACCTGGAATTCGGGGAGACGGTCGAGGAGGCTTGGCTGAATAGACCGAGGGCAGGTTCTGGCGGTGGGCAGGGCGCAGGTGTCGTGGCGATACCGACAAGCTAAAGGAGGGGTGCGTCCCGCCCCTCCGAATGGCGCTACTGAGCCGCATGTTCGACCGGCCAAAGGGTCGAGGCTCAATCTGGAAAACGACGTGAAGTGCTCGCGTCTCGGATTGTTGCAAATTACATGGCAGAAGGGCGGACGAGTAGAGCTTCTTTGCGAGACGACCGTTGGACGGGGCTTGTTAGCAGGCGGTTTGTCTTTCGTTCGGGGACCCGGCCGAGCCAAATGCGTTCGGGTCGGGCACACTTTGACCTAGTGCTGAACCCTCTCCGATCAGCCCGCGTCCTTCCCATTCCCTCGGGGCGCGGTCGTTGGCGATGTGATGCAGTCCGCCGTGCCGAAGGATATGGCAACCTTTTTGCTGTGCGGGTGGAATCCGATCTGGCGACGATGGTTCGGTGCGGCAACACAGCGCTGTGCTGTCAGATCGGGGAGAACAATGCGGCAAAGGCAAGCATTCACTGAAAAGGAAAAACGAGACAGAAAGGAGCGTACGACGGATGCTGCGCGGGAATTGATCGAGGTCGAGCGCGCGGCACGAGATGCAAAGACAGCTCGGCTCCGGGAACGACGACTGAGGACTGAAACCGCTCTTTCTGGGGCACCGGCACCGAAGAGGAATTCGAAGAAGTCGTAGTAGGCACGCTGCACCTGGCGCTTTCCACTCATTCCTGGCGGTCTCCGCAAGGCGCAGTTTAATTCACAGGCTGCAGCAACTGGCGCTCGATCTTAGCACGATGACCCAGCTGGCCCAGGTCGCGCTTCTCGAAGTCTTGTCCGCACACTGGACAATACTCGAAATGGTCCGCCCGCGGCCGGACCGGGTGGTCGTGGTGTTTGCCACCTGTGGCCTGGTTGGCTGTTGTCCTTTTTATTTGGACCGGCGCCGATTGAGGCACCAACTGGGCTTACCTACAAGACGAATAAGGCGCGGCGAACATTCCGAGCCGTGAGATAACAGGGATTGGCTGCTGAGGTCACCCTCCCGCCGCCTTAAGGCTCCGCGCGGCTTCCTCGATGGCCGCGCGATCATTGCCAAGCCTATCGATCAGTTCTTGTGCCTGGTCACTGCTTATGCCCGTTCGCATTGCCAGAGCCTCGACGGTCAAAAGGTCTGAGCTGGCGATCTCGCGAGTTTCCGGGAGAGCATTGTCTGCGGTAAGGGGCGGCGCAAATGCCCGCCACCGGCGCCCAGGCAGCCTGTGTTCTCAAGCCTACATTCCTCTCATATTGGGCCGCTCGCTGTTTCCGCTCGAAAGTTCTCATGGCCCGATGGATGTTCCGGAGAGCTTGGCTGGAATCGTGCCGCCCTTCGAATTCGATCTGCTTGTCGGTGCCGGACACTGACGCGAGGAAAAACTGCTCAATCTCGGATCGCAACCGATCCGGAACATTCTCGCCAAGGAGAGACCCGCTATGCGCATCTTGCCTGTGCGGGCAAAATACATAGCGATCGTTTCTCACGGTCTCGGCGTTCTCCGTCCGCATGACACGAAGGGCCGCCAGCAGATCGCATTTGATGACAACACCGGGAGCGCTGGCTGCCTCATGGATAACCAGACCGTCGATCGCATCGCCATCATCGCCCAGTGTAGAAGGCAGAAAGCTCCAGTCGTAGGGGTAGGCTAGGCCCGCTGGAAGCGGCCGCGTATACTCGAACAGCTTCTTCTTGGGTTTGTACGTCAACTTTGCTTCGGTACCACGCGGCGTTTCCACGACCACCCTTGATCCGATCCTTCGATGTAGTCGTAGGCAGTGTCAGATAATTCGCCACGTTTGGTCCTCGCGAGCCCATGCCGATGGCTCCAGAGTTCTCCAAGCGGCGGATCGCGGATTTGTTCCGAACGTGCCTACCCTGGTCTTCAGGGAAACCGATGCAGATTGGGCGCGCAAATACACTGCTCATTCGAAGCCGCCAGTGAGCTTGAGATCGAGAATGCGATTATCGATCAGGACAACGCCGGTCTACCGCCCAAAGAGTTGAAGAAACGGCCGGCGAAGCAGTGGGCCAGAGGCGGTGAAGCTGCATATAAAGCACCTCCGCGGCGAACATGGCCATATCCGACATAGTTCTGTGCCGGTATCAGCGACGAATAGGAACCGAGGTAGTTGGGAGCATTTGGCGGGCCAAAAGGTGCGGCAGCTCTACATACGTTTCTTGGCCTCATAGACTTCACGTATTCGGCGGCTGCTGCCGTTGGCGCTCAGCTTCGGCTGCATGCCATTCTCGGTCGATGGAGCCTTCCTCAGCCTTGTGGAAGTACTGCGAGCAAACTAGCCAGCCTTTGAGGGGTCTTAGCAATGCAACACACGCGCCAACGGTGAGGGGTAAGGTTGTGAGCGCATGCATCCAATAGGACGGCTCATACGTGAGCTGAAACCATAGTGCGAAAGCCAGCGCCGGGAATGCCACAATTGACATGGAAAAGAAGGCCGGCCCGTCAGCCGGATCGGCGAACGAGAAATTCAATCCGCATACCTCGCAACGCCGCGCCAGCTTGAGATACGTGCTGAACAGATGCCCCTGTTGGCAGCGCGGGCAACGCCCCCTGATACCGGTTAGGACGGGGTTGGTCGTTTCGTTGTAGGTCATCCTACAAAACCACATCGCCGCGGCGTTGTTCCGAAGCAGGCCGCGTCCTCGTTGGATTTCGGCGACGAGGAGTAACTGGTTTTGCTGGCGCCAATGTCGCGTAGATAGCGCAAGCTTTAGGGGGCTACCAGAACCCTTAGGTCCGCTCGCCGAACTCTGTCCCATTTCCCGTCGCACGACGATCGTCGGGTGGAATCTGGATGACCTCCGACTCGGTGCGGCCGAACTCACGGCCAATTTGAAATGCCGCGTACAGCGCGCCAAGACTGATTAAGAATCGAAGCATTGAGATCTCCTTCGGCGGTAGAACTACACGGCCGGCAGTTAGTTCCACAGGGACGGAACCACAACGTTCAACATTCGTTGCCAACGACCTTGGGCCAAGGAGGACGCAACAGATGGCGGACAAGAGCACGAGCGACGCGAGCCGAGTTAAGAAGGGTGCAGAACTAGAAGTTGAGCACCTCGCGGAGGTGACAGGCGTGACGCCCAAACAAGCGCGGGCATTGCTTCGCAAGCACGGCGCTGACTGGCAGCGGCTGAAGGACGAAGCTGAAGATTTGAAGAAGGAGGACTAGTCGGGTCGATCTTCGGCGCGATTCGGACGTAGCCTCGCCCGACCTACTTGCGCACAAGCCAGTCCAGCGCATCCAAATCGACATGCTCGGTCAGCTCACTTACGAGTAGTCTGGCGTGTGACCGCAATCGGCACTGGGGATATTCAGGACATCGCACTTGGAGCCGATACTCCAAATTCTGATTGGTTTGTGCCATTTCAGTCTCCCGCTTAGATGGGGCGGCAGCACCTGAGTTGGCTATCAAGCGCCAGCTTGCCGTGTAAGTGCGCGCGACCTGTGAAGTGTACGCGTTTGGCAACAGTAGCGTGTCAAGCCTGCCGGCCGCCGCGCGTCAGGCGCGAACGATTGCAAGCTCGTCTTCAAGCCTGGCATTTTCCTTTTGGGTCTTATTGTCGGCACCGATCAGCCGGGGTAGCGAGCGCATGATCTCGCCGCGCGTCCAGCCGGCCCCACCCATGCAGTCGACAATCCGCGCCGATGTTGATTTCAGTGATCTCCCAAGGCTTGGAGTCTGGTGCCGGCGATGCAGCCTGTCGCGAGGAAGGCGCGCGCAAACGCTGGAGTCGTTTAGGCGGTGAGCCCGCGCTAACAATTGTTACGCCGTGGTTGCGACCTGGAGCCACGCATACCAAAGGCGGGGTAGGGTAGGGAACACATGGTCTGGCCCAAAGTTGGGGGTGCCAAAGGAGCGAGGGATGGCGACAACGGCTTCGCAGCATCGCCGATTTCCGACGTCCGCAGGTATTCTGCTCGGGCTTGGCCTGGGCGGATTCTTCGATGGAATCGTGCTGCACCAGTTGCTGCAGTGGCATCATATGGCAACCAGCGCCGGCTATCCCGCCAACAGTGTTGAGGACCTTCGGTTCAACACGCTTCTCGATGGCCTGTTCCACGCCTGCACTTACATCTTCGTCGTGCTTGGTTTGGTCGTGCTCTGGCGCACCGCTCACAAATCTCATCTCTGGTGGTCGGGAAAGATGTTGCTTGGGACGATGCTCATGGGCTTCGGGATGTTCAATTTGGTCGAAGGGGTGATCAATCACCAGCTTCTCGGCATTCACCATGTCAACGAAACCGTCCCGCAGGACCAGTGGATCTATTGGGACATCGGGTTCCTGATTTGGGGTGCGCTGATGCTGATTGGCGGCTTGGCGCTGGCAAGGCGGGGCAAACGGGAGTCGCCAGGTGAGCCTCGCTAGTTCCGGCACCGTACGCATACGAACTGGTCGATCGCGATTGCGCTCGCGGCGGGAACAAATCACGCGCAGCGCGGTTCGGGGCACTTCAGCCATGGAGGGAAAAATGCGCAGAGTGTTGAATGCAGGCATTCCGTGCGCTCTTATCGTTGCGGCCGCCAGCCTCAGCGCCCTATCGGATCCACTGCCGCCCGATACAACCTACCGACCACTGCCCGCCCGTCCATTCTCCGCCGTCAAGGCTGATGACGAAGCGCAGAAGCCGCGCGTGATGGCGCGCCAGATGGCTTTGCTGGAGGAGCGATACGATTTGTCGGATCGCCCCATACCAGGCGCAATGATGTCGGGCGGGACAAAACCTGTCCAGCACGGCGTCCGGGTCAAGCTGGCGAAGGGCCAGACCTGGCAGGGCCTGGCAGAGATGAGCCCTGGCGAGATCCGTGACCGCAACCTGCTGCCCAACGGTCTTCTGCCGCTGCCGCATGTCAAACAGGCGACCGGGGGACAGGTTTTTCCGGAAGAAGAAATTCGCGAGATCGGCCGGCAGGAGGGGCGTGATCTCCGACGCTTCGACGTCGATTTCGATCTTCCCGATCACCTTACGCCAGAGTTCCCGTCACCGATTTTCCTGACTACCCATCCGGAACTGGGCGACGTTTCCCGCGGCGAGTTGCTGACGATCCGCAACTACTATGAAATCATGAACGGCATCATCACGCCGGTTCAGATGGAAGGGCTGCGGCTTCTCCTGACGCCATTCCCGCAGGAGGAATTCAATCAGACCGAGGACCGCAAGGTGGCGGCGCAGAGCCTGGGCGTAACCTGCCTCGATTGCCATGCCAACTTCAACACCAACGCTGCCTTTCATCTGACGCCCGATGTCAGACCGCAGGCCGCGCGCTTCCGTCTTGACACGACCAGCCTGCGCGGTCTGTTCAACCAGCAGATCCATGGGTCGAAACGGTCGCTGCGCTCGGTCGAGGATTTTACCGAGTTCGAGCAGCGCACCGCATACTTCAACGGCGACCATGTCAGCGCCACCAGGAAGGGCGTCCACCTGCCCGATCGTACAAACCAGGTGGCGATGATGGCGCAGATGCAGAACATCATCGATTTTCCGCCGGCGCCGAAGCTCGATCCGTTCGGCCGGCTCGATCCCGCCTTGGCCAGCGAACAGGAGCTGGCAGGTGAGCGCGTGTTCATGGGCAAGGGCCGCTGCGCGCAATGCCATGTCCCGCAAACGTCGTTCATGGACAACAACATGCACGATCTGAAGCTGGAGCGTTTCTATAGACCGGGGCAGACCTTCAACGACATGGTGGAATTGCCGGACGGACCGATCAAGACGTTTACGCTGCGCGGCATAAAGGACACGCCGCCGTATCTGCATGACGGCCGTCTGATGACGCTCGCCGATACGGTGGAGTTTTTCAACCTGGTGCTCGGCACCAAGCTCACCGAGGACGAAAAGAACGACCTCGTTGCCTATATGCTCGCGCTTTGACTGTGGCAGGCCGACCGAGCTTCGAAGGAGGTTCTCATGCGTGTCTTTGCAACTGCTTTGGGATTGGCGGTGTTTTGCGCATCGCCTCTCTCGGTATCGCCCCTTTTGGCCCAGATCGGAAACCCGGCCGGCATGGCCCCGGATACCAGGATGGAGGCGCCGGGACAGCCGGCGCCTCATCAGACCAACTACCAGGACCGGCTGTTCGCGCAGCTCGCCGCCGCCGGCGGCGCAGCCGAGGTCGAATTCGGCAAGCTCGCGAAAAAGTCCGACAACTCCGCCGTCACGGCATTTGCCGGCCGCATGGTCGACGACCACTCGGCGGCGAACGCGAAACTGAAATCTCTCGCTGAGACCAACAAGATCCCGCTGCCGGAAGGGCTCGACGAGGAGCACGAGAGGCAACGGGCCGAGCTTGAAAAGCTCGACGGGGCGAGGTTTGATATTGCCTATATCAGCGGGCAGATCACCGATCATCAGAAGACGGTGCAGCTGCTTGAATGGGAGATAGGGTCGGGACAGGATGCCGACCTTCAGCATTTCGCCTCCGAGACTTTGCCGACGGTGCTCGAGCATCTGCAACTGGCGCGCGACATCAAGGCGGAACTGGCAAGCCAAGCGATCGCCGACTCCGCCGCGGCGCCGACTAAGCAGTAGCCCGCCGGCGGCAACATCACTTTTTCCTGCATTGTCCCTAGGCCAGTCTCGTCGCGTTTCCTTGCGGCGAGTGGCCGCCCACGATCTCGCGCGCAGCGGCAGTCCGGAACAATCGCGCCAGACTGCCGTTTGGCAGTATCATCGTGGGAGGAGGTGTTGCAGCGGATCGTATCAGGAGCTCTGGCGGGATTTGCGGCCACGCTGGCGATGACCATCGCCATGCGGCGCCTTCATCCGTTGCTCGACAACCGGGACCGTTATCCTTTGCCACCGCGCGAGATCGTCGAGCGCGTTGCCACCGCCGGTGACGAGCAGGGCGCGCGAACCAGCACGCTGCTTGCCCATTTCGGCTTTGGAGCCCTGACCGGCTCGATTTTCGCGCTTCTGCCCACGCACCGTGGCAACGGCATCCTTTATGGCCTGGGCGTGTGGGCGCTCAGCTATCTCGGATGGATTCCCGCTGCCCATATCCTCGCGCCAGCCTGGCGGCACCCCTTCTACCGAAATCTTCTGATGCTGGCCGTCCATGTCGTCTGGGGCGCGACCCTCTCCAGGTCTCTGAGCGAGCTCGAAGCCGCAAGCGCCGAAGTGTTTGGTCGGCCCGCCGGCCCAAGGGCGGCGATATCGGAAATTCGTAAGAAGCGAGGCTGATGGCTACAATGCCGATCCCATTCTGGCTTGACCGCGAGCAGGAAGTTTCAGTCAAGACCTTGCAGATCATCTCGGGTCTACTCGAGACCGTCGGGCAGGGATCGTCTGACTGCGCGCAGCCTAGCTTTGCGGGATTCGGTCCTGAAGGTAGCAGTTCTCACGAGTGAACGCATTCCAACGTCCCCGCGGGTCTACGCGTAGCGGTCGTGGCGGCGCACCCAGTCCATTCCCTCAGCTTCGTTGCGCCCCTTGGGCATGAGGTCGAGCATGGCGTAGGTGCCCATCATCACCTCTACACCGCGGCCGAAGGTGGAGTAGGTGTGAAAGACGGTGCCAGCCTCATCCTTGTAGAAGGCGCTCAGGCCAGGCCATTCCTCGCCGGTTTCCCGCCATTCGCCGTAGTTGTAGTCGATGTGCCCGGTGGCGACCTCTTCGGGCGTGAAACTGACCCGGAAATCGTAGTTGAACGGACTGCCGTTCGACGACACCCATCTGAACTGCCAGCCCATGCGCCTGCGATAGCGCTCGATCTCGGCAAGCGGCGCGCGCGAGACGGCGATCATGGTTACATCGTGATGCGCCAGATGCTTGTTCATGCCGTCGGTGTGATCAGCCATGAACGAGCAACTCGGGCAGCCTTCCTTCCATCCCGGCGCGAACATGAAATGTTGCACGAGAAGTTGCGAGCGGCCGTCGAAGAGATCGGCGAGCGCACGCGGACCATCTGGTGTGTCGAACAGATATTCCTTCTCGATACGCACCCAGGGCAGGGCGAGCCGCTCGCGTGCGACCTTGTCGCGAAGATGCGTAAGTTCCTTCTCCGCTCGCAGCAGGTCCCGGCGGGCGGTCAGCCAGTTATCGCGTGAAACAACAGCGTGTTGCATTGTCAGTCTCCTTGGGTTTGGGCGACGGAAGTGTTGCAGTGCTGCGAACGGGCGGAAAAGAGCTTCAGCCACGGCGATACGTGAAAGAGGCTCATCAGCAGGTACATCAGGGCCATGTCGTTGATCGGCATGAAAAGCGAGGCGGCAGAGCACATGGTCATGCTCGAGCCGACAGTAGAAATCCAGGCCATCAGGGCAAAGGTCGGTGCGGCGGCGAGCCCGAGCCAGCGGGCAAAACCGACCGCCTGCCCGAGCAACGAAGTGGCTTTCTCTTTTGCTGCAAACATCGTAATTTCCGGTCCTGCGGTCGAATTCGCCGTTTCCATGGTTTCGATAAAAAGACGCTATCTCGGGCAGCCGGAGAGGTGAGAGTTACAAGTGTGACGGGATTTCAATGTGGGGCTGCAAACAAACGGACCTGCAGCTATCGCCTACCGCAATAATCGGGAGCGCGCATTTAGCCCTCAATCCAACGCATTCTCACCGCGTCCTGGCCGACACGGAAACGAATGAGACCACGCCCAGTTGCGAGCATCGCTTGCTGGAGCTGCGTTGGTCGGTCGGAGGCCAATGGTGTTTCTAATGGAACGCTAATATACAATGGACGCTCGAACGAGCAGCGCCTGCCAAATACCTGGGGAACGCCATGCGAAGCCTCGTCTTCACGATGTGTATCGCCACCGCAACTGCCGCCAGCGCCCATGATTGGTACGAGGACAGGATTGACCCACTGACGAAATTCAAGTGTTGCGGTGGCTCGGATTGCCGCGCCATACCTCGGTCGTCGGTACGGTCCAGGATAGACGGTGGTTACACTTACTTGCCGCATAATTTCAACATCCCACGGGACCGTGTGCAGGAATCGCCGGACGGCCAATACCACATCTGCGAGAGTACCTATGTCGTCACTAATCAGCTGTATTGGCGTTGCTTTTTCGCACCTCGCGCAAATGTCTCTCTAATTCTCCCACATTAAGATACTGCCTGAATTCCTTGCCGCCCGGACAAGTGGAGCTGGACCAGTCCCAGCGCTTCGGCCGGAGAAGCAGCTGTTGTGATCGATCATCCGGGGAACATTTTCGTCAGCCTTCAATTAAGCAGAGAAGCTGGTTTGGAGCAGATCAATGGGCATTTTTTCCGAGCTTGATAAGAAATTGACGGAAAATCTCTACGCGCACGGCAACGACCTCGTCGATCCTGCTGCGGATCTCCCAGAGAGCGTCGAGGAACGGGTCGAACTGTTGATGCCGTTCGTTCAGCCCGAGGCTCGCGAGTTGGTCCGCTCGCAAATCCTTGGTCTCATTCATGAGTACAGGAATGAGGATTCCGCCCCATCGCGTTAGAGACCTTGGTCATGCGGCGCCGGGAGGAAAATCGTGTGGGAGCAACGCTGCAAGCGCGCACCATGGACAGCAGTAAACGTCGCCACCTTCGACTTGAACGCCTATGGTCATCATCAACCTTGAGCAGCTGGCCGAAAGACGTGTGCTTTCGCAGCGCCGGAAAAACATCGACTGCGTGGAGGAGATACGCGCCGAATAGAACGGCGACGATCTCGTGGCTGCCGGAGATCGGGGTCCGATGAGAATTCTCGTTGTTGGAGCCACCGGCTTGATCGGCGCTTCGACCTGCGCCCGCCTCGTCTCCGAAGGACATGAGGTGGTCGGCATCGCGCGTAGCCCGCGGGCAAATGCCGCCCGTGATTACCAGACATTGGTGCTGGATATGGCAGCCGCGCTACGCCCTGAAGATTGGCTGCCGCATCTGACTGGCGTCGATGCCGTGGTGAACTGTGCCGGCGTTCTGCAGGACAGCCCGCGCGAAAAGACCGGGCAAGTCCATCGCGATGCGGCGGCGGCTCTTTTTCTCGCCTGCGCGCGGGCAGGCGTTGCCAAGGTGATCCACTTCTCGGCAATGGGTGTGGATCGGGCACAGCCTTCGTCGTTCTCGGCGACGAAATATGCCGGCGATCAGGCGCTGATGGCGCTTGACCTGGACTGGATAATCCTTCGCCCTTCGGTCGTGCTCGGCCGGCCTGTGTTTGGGGCCAGTGCATTGTTTCGCGGTCTGGCCTCGCTGCCGGTCCTGCCGTCAATGCCAGATACCGGCCGGCTGCAGGTCGTGCAACTCGAGGATGTGGTCTCGACGGTGCTCTTCTTTCTCAATCCCGGCAGTCCGTCTCGTCTGGCGCTGGAACTCGCCGGTCCCGAACAGCTGACCATGGATGAGATTGTCGGTACTTTCCGCCGCTGGCTCGGCTGGGCTCCTGCAGCCAGGCTGGTCTTGCCGGGCTGGGGTGCGCGGCTTCTCTATCGCCTCGGCGATTTTGCCGCGATGCTCGGCTGGCGGCCCCCAATGCGCACCAACGCCGCCAGGGAGATCGCACGGGGGGCGCTCGGAGATCCCACTGACTGGATTTCCCTGACCGGCATGCGGCCACAAAGCCTGGCGCAGTTCCTCGCGCTCAATCCTGCGACGGTGCAGGAAAAATGGTTTGCCGGGCTTTATGTTACCAAGCCGGCAATCTACGTCGTGCTGCCGTTGTTCTGGATCATGACAGGGATTGTGTCGCTGACCACTGGCTACGGCAACGGCATCGGCCTCATGCAAAGCACGGGGGCTGGCATCTTGTCGGCGCCTGCCGTGATCGCCGGCGCTGTTGCCGACATCGTCGTCGGCGCACTCATAGCCTGGCGGCCCACGGCGCGAAAAGGCCTCTACGCTGGCATCGCGCTCTCGCTGTTCTATCTGGCCGTGGGCACTTTCCTGCGCCCGGACCTGTGGAACGAGCCACTTGGGCCATTCCTGAAGGTCTTGCCGATCATCGTCCTTCACTTCGTTGCCTTGGCGATCCTGGAGGAGCGCTGATGCTCTATTTCGTGCTGAAGTTCCTGCATGTCATCGGTGCCAGCGTGCTGCTTGGCACCGGCGCCGGCATCGCGTTCTTCATGCTTCTCGCCCACAGGACCGGCAATGCGGCAACAATTGCGGCAGTGGCGCGCATCGTAGTGGTCGCCGACTTTCTCTTCACGGCAACTGCCGTCGTGGCGCAGCCGATAACCGGCGTCGCGCTCGCCTGGCTGGCGGGCTACTCGCTCTCCGAAGGCTGGATCGTGCTGTCCATCGCGCTCTATATCGTCACCGGTGTGTTCTGGCTGCCGGTGGTATGGATGCAGAGGGAAATGCGCAATCTGGCGTCCGAAGCCGCCAAAACGGGGGCCCCGCTGCCGGCCCGGTATACCAGGCTTTTCCGGCTGTGGTTCGCCTTCGGCTTTCCCGCCTTTGCTGCCGTCCTCGGGATTTTCTGGCTGATGATCGCGCGGCCGACGATCGAGTGGTAACGCCTTGCCGCGACAGATGTCGTGGCTTCGATTTCGGCGCTGGAACATCTTTCCCATGAATGCGTTCGGCGCGGATGGATCAACCCGCGCGCAAACGCCGACATTCAGCCTCGTCCGCGACCGAAGCGGATGTTCTCATTGTTGGCGGTGGACCTGCGGGGCTGGCGGCGGCTATCTATCTCGGCAGGTTCCGTCATCGGGTCGTCGTGGTCGACGCGGGTGAACCGCGCGCGAGGCTGATTGCGGAAAGCCGCAACTGTCCGGGATTTCCGGAAGGGATCAGCGGCCCCGATCTTCTGCAGCGGCTTCGTTCCCAGGCCGCCAAGTTCGGAGCGACACTGATCCAGGATCAGGCATCATCGGTCGAGCCGACCGTAGGCGGGTTCGGCGCCGAAACCAACGGCGGGCGGATCGTCGCCCGAAAGGTATTCCTGGCGACAGGTATCGTCGATGTCGTGCCTGCAATTCCGCGTCTGCGCGAGGCCATCGCCAAAGGCAGCGTACGCCTTTGCCCGGTTTGTGACGGCTACGAAGTCATAGATCGTCAGGTCGCGGTCATCGGTCACGAGGCGCAGGTGCTGCGAGAGGCCTTGTTCCTCAAGCAGTATACGCAGCACGTCACAATGATCGCACGCTATCTTCCAGATTTTTCCGCCAGCACACGACGCGTGGCCACGGAAGAGAACATTGCTATTTGCGACGCATTCAAAAAGTTTGTTCCCACCGACAGCGGCTACCAGGCCATCCTCAAGGACGGCGAGGTGCGCCATTTCGACGTCATCTATCCGGCGATGGGATGCCAGGTGCGTTCCGACCTTGCGCTGGCAATGGGCGTCAAATGCTGCGACGAGGGCTATGTCATCGTCGACAAGCATCAGCGGACTTCGGTCGAGGGGGTGTATGCCATCGGCGACCTGGTCAAGGCTCTGAACCAGATCGCAGTCGCCTTCGGCCAGGCTGCGATCGCTGCGACAGATGTTCACAATGACCTGGCCCTCGGCTACGAATAAGGCCCTGAACATTAAAGGGCACAGATATACGGTAGGCGGGGCGAGCGGGATGGCACCAGCTATTGTTGTGGTGCTGGGTTTCCCAGCCCCTCCAACAGTGTGCTCAAGGCCGCATCCAAGGGGGCCGATCCCACCTTCTCGGGCACCAGGAGTCCATCGATCGCAAGCATGGTCATGCCGTGGATGAGCCCCCAGCCGGCTGCCGCCTGACCTTCGATAGGCCGCTTGCGAATGCTCCCCGCGGCCTGGCCCCGCCGGAGGATTTCGACGAGAACGTCGAATACCGCCAGCGCCCGCTCATTGAGATGCATTCCCACCGCTTTTCCCTCCTCCGCGCTAAACATCAGGCGGTAGAGAGCCGGATTGTCCGTTCCGAACGCGACGTAGGCTCGAGCTAGCGGAGTAATTTCGTCGCGCAGAGTTTTCGGCGCTTCAGACTTCGCTGCCGATAGGGACTCGCGCAGCCGATCGAACCCAATCATAGCGATCTCCGCAAGCAGCGCGGCCTTATCGGGGAAGTGCTTGTAGGGTGCCGCGTGGCTTACGCCAGCCCGGCGGGCGACTTCCCGCAGGGTGAACTGCCAGCCCTTCTCCTCCCGAAGCATATCCAACGCCGTCTCGATAACCGCACGGCGGAGATCACCGTGGTGATAGGGGCGGCTGGGTGCGTCCTGCATGGTACCTCAAAGTTTCTTGTGAATACATTGTTGACAGTGGCTACTTAAAGGCCTACATCAAGGGCGTAAGTTTCTCCTGTCTACATCGGAGTGGACCATGAGCGCAATCGCAAAAATCAAAGGGATCTATGAGCGGGGCCGTTGGAACCTCCAACCTTCTGCGCGCGCCCTTCAGACAGCCAATCGATACCATCTTCAACATGATGCTCCGGTGACCAGCATGCCGTCATCAAATCGAGCTCAGGAGCATCAGCACATGACGACCGACCCATTGTTGCCACTGCACGGCTCCTGCGAATGCGGCGCTTGCTCGTTCGAGGTGCGTACTGCCCCGAAGGGTAGATTCCGGTGCCACTGCCTGATTTGCCAGGCGTTCAACGGCAAACCGTTTGCGGACGTAGCTGCCGTTCGCGCCAAGGGTGTCGTGCTGAAAAACGCCGGCAATATTTCATTCAAGAAATACCGTCCGCCGCCGAACTTCAATCGCGGGGCCTGCCGGACCTGCGGCAAGCCGGTTGTGGAGGTTGCGGGCTTTGGGCCGTTCAAGACGATGTTCATCCCGGCCAGCAATTTCGAGCCCGGGGCCCGGCTGCCGCCGGTTCGGATGGATATATTCTATCACCGTCGTGTGCTGGACATGCCCGGCAGCCTGCCCAAGTACAGCGGCTATTACCCGAGCCTTTTGGCAGTCGGGAAAATGATCATGAGTGGCTTGTGAATTGGTGAGTCGAGTTACTTGGGTGCCATCGACGTGATGGTCTCGGCGCTGTCCGGCATCTACCTGTCGTCATGCGGCATCATCGGCTCGATCTTCGGCAGATCGGCCAGGTTCATCACGGCCTCACCGAACTGAACTATGCTTTTGGGCGTGACATGGCGGCGCGGCCAGATCCTTACGGAAGTTACGGGGGATGGCTCACGTATATCTGTGCCCGTTTCATGTCCGGGGGCCGATAAGCTCTCGAAACCTATCTCGCTAGCGCAGCATGGCTGCCAGCACGAAGGCCGCGGCCGCTACGAGAACGACTGCGGCAATCACCAGCACCGGCCAGTTCTTGCCAGGCTGAAGACCAGGCTCGCTTGCTGCCGGCCGCATCGCATCGCCGAAGCTTGCTTCATTCGTGAACTCAGGCTGTCGCCGTGGACGAGCCTCGGCGACAGGATTTGGCATACCGGCCGCTTCGGCGTCGGTCTTTTCAGGTGCCGCGGCAGGGTCGAACCCCGGGGTCTTGTCCTGTGTCGCCCCGGCCTGAATATCGCCTCTCGCTTTGGTCTGATCTCGTCGGACGGCCATCATGGTCTCTCCCCTGACACCAAACTTCGATCTGGCTCAGCGGTTCCAGTCTGCGCCGCATTTGCTGAACACACCCGATTTTCCGAACAGACCCGGTTTCTGAACAGACTTGGCGCTGATCCGGCTTCTGCGGAACAGAGGGCGGCTTTCGCAGTTGTGTTTGGATCATTGCCTGGTGAGTTGGCCATGCCGTCTGCACTTGAGCAACTGGCTCAATCCGTGAAAGAGCGACGAGCGATCTTGTTCGTTGGGGCGGGTGTGTCGATGAGCGTCGGCCTGCCATCCTGGGAGACGCTCATCGAGCATATGGTGGATGAACTCGGCCTCGATCGAGACGTGGTCGACAGGCCAGAGTCCAGTTACCAGGCTCTTGCCGAATATTACCGGCTAAAGCATGGCAGTCTCGGCCCCTTGCGCAGTTGGATGGATCGCGAATGGAGCGTCTCGCGGGAAAAAGTCAAGGGATCGGCGATCCACAAGCTGATCGTGTCACTCGATTTCCCGATCATCTACACAACCAACTATGATCGAAACCTTGAGGTTGCGTTCGAAGTCCACGACCGCGCGTTCGTGAAAGTGGCCAATGCCAAGGATATCCCCAAGGTGAACGGCGAGGTTACCCAGATCATCAAATACCACGGCGATTTCGACGACGACGCGTCTCTCGTCCTGGCGGAGTCCGACTATTTCGAGCGGCTGTCGTTCGAGTCGCCGTTGGATGTGAAGTTTCGCGCCGACGCACTCGGGCGCACTGTCCTGTTCATCGGCTACAGCATGTCCGACATGAACATCCGTCTGTTGCTGTATCGGCTTTGGGAAACCTGGCGTCGGTCCGGTTATGAAAGGAATCGTCCGAAATCGTTCGTCTTCATGCCGCAACCGAGCGTCGTCCAGGAAGCGGTCCTCGGACGCTGGGGTATCGACATGCTGACCGACGAGGCCGATCGGCCGGAGGATGCTCTGGTGGCATTCCTGAGCAAGCTCAAGGACGCGATAGACCAGGCTTAGTGCCGATGCGTTCGGCCGGCCGGGAACATTGTAGATCGTTGCGACGTTCATAGCTGCGAAGGGATGCTGTTTGCGGAGGCCTATGATGGGCCAGTTCCAAATGATCGATCTCGTTTCCGTCATCGACGCCTGCACCACCGACCGCGCCGCAGGGCGATTGGTGTCGATGGCCAAAGCCGTCGAAGAGTTGCGGGTGCTGACCGGTGATTTCATCTCGCCGGACGAAATCGTGGCCAACGCACTGTCGCCGGTGGCGTGGGCGCGCGGCTGCGCGGTTCTGTTCGACGAGCAGCCGGGCGCCGATATCCTGCACACGCCATGGCAGGATGCCTGACTGAGGACGCCTGAGCGTGCCGAATATCGGCAGCCGCGCCGGCCGGGCGCTGCACGCACTGAATATGCCGCCGTCGGGAGCGCTGGCGGCGGTACCGCAGCAGGAGCGTTTAGCCACAATCCGTGAAACCGGAGAAATGCTATGAACAAAAACGAGACCCGTTACGAACATGGCGCGACCAAGTACCCTCCCAAGAAAGATGCCGACGCGTCGGATCAATTCTCGCAGGAGGCAGCCGGCAACAAGAAGCCTGTCGGCGGCATGGGCCTGACCCGGTCAAGGGACGAGGTGGAGGACAAAACCCATCAATCCGAAGGGCAGGACCCGCCCAGGCGGTCCACGCCCAGCGCAGCGACCGAAAAGACATCCGGCGCCGGTCCGTCGATCGCCGAGCGCTCCAAGGACGCCAAGGCTCCGAAGAGCGGCCGCCAGCCAGGCGCCTACACCAAGGACTGACCGGCCAGGGAGCTCAGCCCATCATCGTCTTCAGCGGCTCCCTAGCGAGGTTTGCTTCGATCTCCTTGCGGCCCGGCGTTTCCCGCAGGGCTGTGAGCATGTTCTTGCGATATTCGTCCGGCATGCGCGGCGGCAGCATAGGTTCGTACGCGTCGACGACCGCCTCTATGATCACCGGGCCTTCCGCGGCAAACGCGGCATCAAGAACCCCATCGAAGTCTTCAGGCCGGGTGACGCTGTAGCCGATGCCCCCCATAGCCTCCGCGGCCAGGGCGAAATCGATCGGCTGGAGTTCGCAGGCAAATTGCGGGTTGCCAAGGAACATCATCTGCTCCCAGGCGATCTGGTTGAGCATGTTGTTCTTGATCACCAGAAGCTTGAGCGGAATCCTGTAACGCACGGCCGTCGAAAATGTGTCGACAAGGATCTCGGCGGTGTTGGGCATGGTTGCCTCCAGTGTGTTGTCCCGGGCCAATGACCGCCCCAGGCCAAGGACAACCGGGAGAAGCAGGGCGAGGGCGCTTATAAGAAGCGGCGCCGAGATTGACGCCTCCGGCGTGCACGAGGTGCGGGGCCGCTCCGCCTGTGGAAGAGCTGGGTGAGATAAAGCCGTGCGTGCCCCGCGCAGGGGGCGACCACCCACAGGTTGGTTAAGACGTTGTCGCCGACACCCCAGCGCCGTAGAAACCGGTCTCCCGCATGACGCCGTAGTGCAGGGCCACGGCGTTGAAGTTTGCGCTGCCACGTGTGTAGGTTGCGGCAAACATCCCGGCCGCTGGCGCGGCGTATGGGCCGAGCAATTCGCCTTACCGGCAGAAGCAGAAAACGCTAGAATGAACTCCTGCGACGGTTCCAACTGCGCCAAAGACGAGCGCGATGAGCGCGGCGCTCGCCCGAGCGGATTCTGGTGCAACTCCTACCACGTTGCGCTCATGCACCCGGAGACTTGACTGCGAGGGAACGTGGGGATTCCGCTCACCCGTCTGCTGACACTTTGACTTCGCTTGGTGCGCGTCAGGCCTGACTTCCGGCTGATCTTCAGATAGCGGCGATGTCCAGCTTCGAGCCGTCGACCAGACGCGACAGGCGGAACGGTGAAGGATCGACGCAAGGCGTGTCGTTTACGACAAGCTCTGCGGCCAGATAGCCAAGCCCCGGGCCCAAACCGAAGCCGTGGCCCGAGCAGCCCGCCGCGAGGACGAGGCCTTTCACCCCGTCCACCTGCGACACCACAGGCACTGCGTCCGGCGTGCAATCGACGAAGCCGCCCCAGGCACTATCGATCTCTATATCGCCGAGTTGGGGGAAGGTCTTCCGGACACTCTCCACCACTTGGCTTACCAGCCATTTTAAGGGTGGAGGATCCAGCACCCGATTCTGTTCGAAGATCCGATCGTCGCTGGTCAGCAGCGCCGGCATTGAATCCGGCCCCGAAAGGAACGATTGGCCGATGCCGAGCCTGACGTTCTTCAGGCGACGCAAGAATTGCGGCATGAATTCCCGGCTATACCGGATAGCCTGGGGCGTGATTTCGAGGTTCGCCTTGCCGCTGATCGCAAGCGTATAGCTGCCGTCCAGTCGGCGCGTGATCGTGCAGTAGGGTGTGGAGACCGCCTCGCCTATGTTGATTGTCGGGGTGGAACGCAGCGCGGTCTGCCGGATGCTCGCTTGGGGGAAACTGATCCCGAGCGGCCTAAGGAAGCGCGAGGACCAGGCGCCAGCGGCGCACAGCACCGCGCTGGTTCTGATGTAGCCCTTCTCCGTGTGCACGCCCGCAATCTTGCCATTGGCCAAGTCGAGCGCCCGCGCGGCGCATTCCTGGTGGATGGTGGCGCCCAGAGCTCTGGCCCCATCGGCGATAGCCGGCGCGGCGAGCGCAGGTTCGGCCTTACCATCCCGGTCCGAATAGGTCCCGCCGACCCATTTGTCGCGCGCTTCGGGGACGCGCTCGGCCACCTCCGCCCGGCTCAGCATGCGGGTGTCGACCTCGTACTCCCTGGCGACCTCGCGCCACCTTTCCCAGCCGGCGAGCACAGCCTCGTCGTGAGTGGCATAGACGAGACCGCAGCGTCGAAATCCAAGGTCCCGATTGATATCGCGCGTCAGCTCGTCCCACAGTCGCATGGAGATCACCGAGAGCGGCAGTTCGCGCCGATCGCGGTTCTGCTGGCGGCACCAACCCCAGTTTCGGCTCGATTGTTCACACGCGACGTGGCCCTTCTCGAGCAGAGCCACAGAGAGGCCACGCTTCGCCAGGAAATAGGCGGCCGCAGAGCCGAGGATGCCGCCGCCAACGATGACGACGTCGACCTCGGCCGGGAGACGCTCATCGCTGTGAATGCGTTCGACTCGGGGCGACATGTTCCAACCAACCTCGGCTGCCAAGAATGCGGAAGCAAAGTTCCGATCAGCCCTTCATCGCATCGTGCGCTCGAAAGAATGTGCCGAAATCATCCAGGACTTCGCCAGATGTGCGGGTTTTTGATCCCTTGATCGATACGAGCTGCTCAAGCCCGACCGAGTTCCAGTTCGGCGCAGGGCGGCGTAACCTGCTCGCGAGTCCGTTGGATCGCGCTTGACGGTCTTGAGCCTGCGAGCGAAGTTGTAGGCGGCAACGAAGTCGGCGAGGTGGTACCTGAGCTGATCGTGGCTCTCGTAGTAGAAGCGTTTGACCGTGGCGTCCTTGATCGTGCGGTCCATTCTCTTGCAGCTTTACGCGCTCGCTGCGGCGGGGCGTCAGACGTGGACATAGGTCGCCGAACGACGGAGATGCTCTGATGTTCCATCGGAACACCGCGGGGAGAAAGACTGACGGATCATGGCAAATGCGGATAGCAGCCCGGAGCAGATGAGCGAATAGACGGTTTATTCGGCCGCCATCTCGGAACGATCCCGCCGCCCTGCCATTATCGCCATAAGGACAGGCTCAGATCGTGGTGGCGCACGATTGGTCCGCTTCGGCAAGGACCGTGGCCAACTGCAATCACCGGAAGTGGACGGTTCCGCCAGCGATCTGGGCCTCAAAAAATCGAACGCAAGGCACCTTGGAGGAAACCAATGGCTGGACGCAGAACCCATGAGCAGCAATTGCGCATCATTGAAAAGCGGGAGAACACGAAGGGCGCCGGCAAGGATTTCGACGCAGAGGCTGACCTGAAGCGATCAGCAGCGGAACGTGAAGCGCGGCGCAAGGGGTCGGAAATCAGGTCCAAGACACCCGACCTCGTTGACCCTGACGATCGCAACATCCTTCGCGGAGAAAATCAGGAGAGCGTTCATCACAAGAACCGTCCCGACGACTAAGAATTGGAGCAAGCCGATGGCAAAAGGTAGCAAGAAGCACATCGGAGCGGGTGCGCGGGGAAAGGGTTCCGGTGCAGGCGCCATGACCACCACCCCAAAGGACAAGCTCGAGGAAAACAAAGTCCTGTCCAACCGCGACAAGGCCCAGCACACGAAGCAACGCGGTCTGGATTCCAGGCAGATCGCGACTGAGCAGCGCCAGGATCACGCTGCCAATCGTTTGCGCGATTGACGGCTCAACCGCCGCTGGCGCGCGGTGTCGCGGCCCTGACCGGGGCCGCGCTTCAGGTCGGCTGCTAGCGCAAGGCCGTTTGGCTCAGGCCAGGCCTATTCGCCACTGAAGAGCGGTTCTATCGGATGGCGCGATTTGGTCATTTTGAGTTCGCGCAGAAATATCGCCGCGCTCGACGATCGCCATCGGTTGTCGGTCCTTGCTAGCCATGGCGTGCTCCTTCGACAGATCGCGTCGACGACCTGCTCTCAAACTGCTCTGCCTCACGCAGCAGCCGGATCACTTCCGCGTCCGTGGTCTGTTCAAAATCCTCATAATACCGGCTCACCGCAACAAACGGCTCAGGCGTGGCGAGACAGACCACTTCGTCCGCATCGGCTTTGATCAGGTCCAGCGTGTCCCGAGGTGCGACCGGGACGGCCAACACGACATGCGCGGCGCGATCCTTCCTTAGCGCCTTGAGCGCCACTCTGACCGTGCCTCCAGTCGCAATGCCGTCATCGACGACGATGACGGTCCGGCCCAGGACCGAAGCCGCAGGCCGGCTTCCGAGATAGAGGTTTCTGCGACGTTCGATTTCGAGCAGTTGCCGCCGCTTCTCTGCTTCGACGTATTCGTCTGACGGCCGGACCAAAGCCATCGCCTCCTCGTTGAGGACGAGCTGCGGATTTTCCCCGTCGATGACCGCGCCGATGCCATATTCGGAATGGCCCGGCGCGCCGATCTTGCGCACAAGCAGCACGTCGAGCCGAGCACGGAGTGCCTTCGCCACTTCGAAGCCAACCGGCACGCCGCCGCGCGGCAGCGCCAGCACCAGTGGATCGGTTGCCGCGAACCTGACCAAAGCGGCGGCAAGCTGGCGCCCCGCATCCGTTCGATCTTTGAATCCCAAGGCGTCAAAGCGCATGGTCTTCACCCTTTTGACCCTGGCATCGCGCTGCTCAGGCCCGGATTGTCGAAAACACCCCGGCCGGTCGCGCTCCTCGACCAAAATTCCTTACTGGCGAAACGACGATAGGAGGCAATTGTTTCGTCTCACCTTGGTAACATTTGCCGAACCATGCGATTGGCCCCGGTTCTGCTGCTGGCCCGGAGGGCGTCTCAGGCAATGGGCTAATGCCGTGGCCTTGGCGCGCGAAAAAAACGCTGCTGGAACAATCGATCGCCCTGCTGCGTTCGACTGTTTTGCTCCTTCCTGTCAGGGATGCTCGATGGCGCCACGACCTTTCTGGAAAGGCTATCTGAAGCTTTCGCTGGTGACCTGCCCGGTGGCGATGGCGCCCGCTACCACCGAGAGCGAGAAGGTCCGGTTCCATACGCTCAATCGCAAGAGCGGGCATCGGGTGGTCAGCCAATATGTCGATGCCGTCAGCGGCAAGCCCGTTGCTGAAGACGACGAGGTCAAGGGCTACCAGCGCGGCGAGGACGAATACGTCCTGCTCGAGGACGACGAGATCGACGCAGTTGCGCTCGAGAGCACGCGTACCATCGACATCGACATGTTTGTCGATGCCGACAGCATCGGCTGGATCTGGTACGACAAACCGCACTATCTCACCCCTGACGACCCGGTTGGGGAGGAGGCATTCTCGGTCATTCGCGACGCGATGCAGTCGACAGGGACAGTCGGAATATCGCGGCTGGTCATGTACCGCCGCGAGCGCGCCGTCATGCTTGAACCACGAGGCAAGGGCATTGTGCTGTGGACACTGCGCTATGGCGAAGAGGTTCGCGATCCCGAGAATTATTTCGGCAAGATCGATGACGTCAAACCCGACCCGAAACTGATGGATATGGTCTCGACCCTTATCGATGAGCGAACCAGGCAGTGGGATCCCGCCATGACCGGAGATCCCGTCCAGGCGCGGCTGCTGGAGATCATTGCCTCGAAGAAGAAGGGCAAGAAGGGCCCGGCCAAGGCGAAGGCCAAGGCCGAGCAACCGGCCAGCAACGTGATCAACATCATGGATGCGCTGCGCAAGAGCATCGGCTCGGAGCCCGGAAAGCGGAAATAAACGCCTGGGAGCAGGCTGGGCTGGGGGACAAAGGCAGCACAATGAAGGTCATACCCCGCGATCCTGCTTTCGACAGCACCCGCCGATCCAGCGATTTCCTCCTGCCGCTCGATACGCCTCCGATGGAGGCAAAGGCGGCCGATGCGATTCCCGAAGGAGAGGGATGGCAGTATGAACGCAAATGGGATGGTTTTCGCTGCCTGGCATTTCGGCAGGATGATGCGGTCGAGTTGCGCGCAAAGTCAGGCAAGCCGCTCGGACGCTATTTTCCCGAACTCGTCGCGACATTGAAGGAACTGCCGTCGCGCCGTTTTGTCGTCGACGGGGAAATCGTCATATCGGTCGACGGCAAGTTTTCGTTCGACGCGCTCCAGATGCGGCTTCATCCGGCCGAGAGCAGGATCCGCAAGCTGTCCGCCGAAACCCCGGCTAGCATCGTCCTGTTCGACATGCTCTGCGATCAGCACGGAACCGTCTGGTTGGCGCGGACCCTGAAAAAACGGCGAGCGATCCTTGAGGCTTTCGTCGCTTCGGCAAACCGCAGGAACATCGTGCTTTCGCACTGCACGCGCGATGTGAAGGAAGCCCGCTCCTGGCTAGGGGATGCCGGACATGGGGCGACAGACGGCGTCGTCGCCAAGCGGCTGGACGGTCCGTACCAACCGGGGGTGCGCGCGATGGTGAAGGTGAAGCGGCTGCGGTCGGCCGATTGTGTGGTCGGCGGCTTTCGCTATCTCAGCAGCAGTCGTCAGGTCGGATCATTGCTGCTGGGTCTGTACAACGAGGCCGGCAAGCTCGACCACGTCGGTTTCACCTCGACGATTGCCAAGGAGGACAGGGCCGAGCTTACCCGCAAGCTCGAAGCCATGCGCGAGCCACCGGGCTTTACCGGAAAGGCGCCGGGCGGGCCGAGCCGCTGGAGCACCGAGCGCAGCGGCGAATGGGAGCCGGTGCGGCCCGAGCTGGTGGTCGAGGTACGCTTCGATCACGTCACCGGCGACCGTTTCCGGCACGGCACCAAGTTCCTGCGCTGGCGGCCGGACAAGGCTCCGGAGCAATGCACGTTCGAGCAGGTCGCCTGATTATTCCGATGCATGCACTTCGTAGTGCCGTCCTCAAGCCGCTTTCTTGCGCCGGTTTGCACGGTCTTCGATTGGCGCCGCGGCCGCGCGGAAATCCTGCCAGGGGTCCGACGACAGCGAGGCAAGCCGGGTCGGCGTGTTCTCGACGGTAAAATAGGCCGGTCCGATGCCGGGGCCGAGCTCGTCCCAGGCAAGCGGCATCGACACCGCCGCACCCGGCCGTGCTCTTGTCGAATAGGGTGCGACTGCGGTCGCGCCGCGCTGGTTGCGCAGATAGTCGACAAGGATTTTCCCGCGCCGTTTCGATTTTGTGATGGTCGAGACGTAGCGGTTGGGATTGTCGGCGGCCATGGAGTCGGCAATCGCCTTGGTGAAGGCTTTTACAGCTGGCCATTCGGCTTTCGGCTTCAATGGCGCCACGACGTGCAGACCCTTGCCGCCGGAGGTCTTGATGAAGGGGACAAGCCCCGCATCCTTCAGCCGGTCGCGGGTCTCGACGGCGGCTTCGATCACCGCCTCCCAGCTCACGCCTTCGCCGGGGTCGAGATCCATGATGATCGTGTCCGGACGCTCCCAATCGCTCACCGTCGAGCCCCAGGGGTGGATCTCCAGCGACGCCGACTGGACGAGACCGATCAGCCCGTCGAGATCATTGATGCTGATCAGCCGCTCGTCGGGCGGATCCTTGGGGTCGTGGACCAGTACGATGTTGGGGTTCAGCCCCTTCCAGGCATGCTTCTGGAAGAATTGCTCGCCCGAAATCCCGTTGGGACAGCGCACCAGCGCCAGCGCGCGGCCGACGATGTAGGGCGACACATAACGCCAGACCTCGGCATAATAGTCGGCGAGGCCTTCCTTGGTCACGCCCTCGTCCGGCCAGTAAAGACGGTCGGGATGGGTGAGCTTGACGGTCCGGCGCTGAGGTTTGGCCACCTCCTTGCTCGTCTTCGGCGTCTCGCGCGTGATTTCTTTCGCCGGCTTGTCTTCGCGCAACCCGCGGAACGAGGCGTGGCGCAGATGGCCGTCGGCGGTCCACGCCCGGAACTCGACTTCGGCGACGAGGTCCGGCCTGACATAGCGGACTTGCCGAGCCTCGTCGGCGCTCAGCCGTTTTTCGAACGGGCTTGACGGAATGCGTAACCGCTCGAGCTTCTTGAACAGGCTCTCGGCGACCGCTGCCGTGTAGCCGGTGCCGACGCGCCCGACATGATGCAGCTTGCCGTGGTCATAGACACCCAAGACAAGCGAACCGATCGCCTTGCGCGACGTTGTCGAGGGGACATAGCCGGCCACGACAAATTCCTGCCGCGCCGAGCATTTCGACTTCACCCAGTTCTTGCTGCGGCCGGCGCGGTAGGGCGCATCGCGAAGCTTGGAGACAATGCCTTCCAGGCTCAGCCGACAGGCATGTCGCAGCACCAGGGCGCCATCCTCCTCAAAATGGCCGCTGTAGCTGATGATGCCGCTGTTACTGCCGATGATTTTTTCCAGCAATTCCTTGCGCTTGATTAACGCAACGTCGCGCAGATCGTAGCCGTCGAGATGAAGCAGGTCGAAGACGTAGAAGTGAAAGCGATCACTGCGGCCCTCGCTGAGATCGGCTTGCAGCGCGGAAAAATCCGATGCGCCGGCTGACGTCTCGACCACGAGTTCACCGTCGATCAGCGCCGTCCCGACAGGGATATCGGCCAGCGCCGAAACGACCGCCTTGCCGAATTTCTTCGTCCAGTCGAGACCGCTCCGCGTCAACAGTTTGACGCGGCCGGCTTCGATCCTGGCCTGCAGCCGGTAGCCGTCGAATTTGATCTCGTGCAGCCAGCGCTCGCCCGACGGCGCTGACGAGACCAGGGTCGCCAGCGTCGGTTCGACGAAATCGGGAAGCGCCGCCTTCTTGGCGCCCTTGATCTTTGACGGTTCGGGAACGCTGATAGTGGCGGGGGCCTCTTCCGCTGGAGCTGGCCTGGTGCTGCCGCCGCGGCGCCTGCGAATGCGCCCTGTCTTAGACGACCAGCCGGGCTCTTCGCCGGCGACGTCCTCTATCTTGCGGCCGGTCGCGACGGATTCCGGCCGCTCGTCCAGAATGTCGGGATCACGTTCGGTGCGCGCGGCGTCATCGTCGCCTTTGATCAGCAGCCAGTTCTCGCGCTTCTCCCGGGGCTTTCCGGCCATCCGCACAAGATGCCAGCGGCCGCCAAGCTTCTCGCCGTGAAGTTCGAAGTCGAGATGGCCTTTCGCATAGCCGCGATGCGCGTCGCCGATCGGCGCCCAAGTGCCTCTGTCCCAAAGGAGGACGGTGCCGCCGCCATACTCGCCCTTCGGGATTGTGCCTTCGAAGTCGCCATATTCCAGAGGATGGTCCTCGACGTGGACGGCAAGACGCTTCTCGCCGGGGATCAGGCTCGGCCCTTTTGTGACGGCCCAGCTCTTCAGGACGCCGTCCATTTCGAGACGAAAATCATAATGGAGCCGGGTGGCATCGTGCTTCTGTATGACGAAGCTGTTGCCGGTCCTCGGCGCCCTGCGGCCCTGCGGCTCCGGGGTAACGGAAAAATTGCGCTTCTTGCGGTAGGTCTCGAGCGCCATCGGTCAGCCGGCCTTCCGACGCGGCGCTGTCTGCTTCGCCTTGGCATGGCGCGCTGGCTTTGACTTTGCCGCGGGCTTTCTTGTCGAGGGCTGCTTCCCGCCAACGCCGGCACTCTGGCGCAGCGCATCCATAAGGTCGACGACCCTCTCCCGCTTGGCCGGCTTCGGAACGGCGATCTTCTTGCCCTCGAGCTTTGCCTTCACAAGCTCGGCCAGCGCCGCCTCATAACGGTCGTCGAATTTGGTCGGATCGAATTTGCCTTTCTTGGTCTTGATGATGTGTTCGGCCAGTTCGAGCATCTCGCCCTCGATCTTCAAGTCGGGGATGTTGTCGAAAGCCTCCTCCGCCGAGCGCACCTCGTAATCGAAATTCAGCGTCGTTGCGACCAGGCCTTCGTCATAGGCGCGGACGAGCAGGGTCCGGACGCGCCGAAACAGGACGGTCTGGGCGATGGCGGCGACTTTCTTCCTGCGCATGCCTTCGCGGATCAGCCCAAACGCTTCCTCCGCGTGTTTGTCCGACGGGGCCAGGTAATAAGGCTTGTCGAAATACACGTCGTCGACATCGGAACAGCCGATGAAGGCCGAGACCGACAGCGTCTTGTCGCTCTCGGGAACAGCGGCTGCGACCTCATCGGGTTCGAGCACGACGTACTCACCCGAGCCGATCTCATAGCCTTTGACCTGGTCGTCCTTCTCGACCGGCTTGCCGCTATCGCTGTCGACGAAGGCGCGATGCACCCTATGACCGGTGGCGCGGTTTATCGTGTGGAAGGCGATCCGCTCGGAGGTTGAGGCAGCCGTATAGAGCGCCACCGGGCAGCTGAGTTCTCCGATTTTCAGAAAACCCTTCCAATTTGCTCTCGGCGCCAAGACGATAGCCTCACTGTCACAAGCGTTGCACAGGAAATGCAACGTGGCGGCGCCGAGATTTGTTCCTTTGGCGCCTGCTCTGCGATGATCAGAAGGGTCCTGGGCCAGCAGACAAGCCATTCCGCTGCAACCAAATTCACCACCCGTCGTTGTCGAGCAGCAAGGGAGCGGTTGGCCATGACGGGATTATCCATGAGGAGACTGTCGTTTTTGTCGGCGCTGGTGGCGACTCTGGCTCTGGCGGGTTGCAGCAACGAGGCCGAGCCGACACAGGGCAGCACCAGCAGCACTGAGCCGACCCAGAGCAACACCAACACCGTCGATCAAAATCCCGAAGTCGACAAGGACCCGACGCCGAAGACGACCACGGGCGGCGATCAACCCGGAACGCCGCCCGCGCAATGAGGGATCGGCCGACCGACCGGATTCTCCCGGATGCATTACGCGCGACAAGGGCAAAAGATCTCATCCCGACGGGCTCTGTTCGACCAGATGGTAGCTAATACCGGTCGCGAATGAAGGCGTTGAAAAACCGGCCTTTTGACCAGGCCTTGCGGAATGCCGCATAAGTTTGCGGCGGCACGTCGTTGAAATCGTAGCGATTTCCGCTTGGGACAAACCATACGGAGAGGGTCCTCGTCGCCGGGTCGTAATTGATGCTTTGGATAACAGTTGAAGGCATTTCCCAACACTCGACGCGCCTGGGCAATAACCGCCCCGGCAATCCGGGTTCCATCTCGCGCATGTGGAGGCAATGATCCGGCGGGCCCCAAGGCCTTGCCGCCACGGGCCGGCTTCACCAATTAGGGTTGATGCCATCGCTCAAAACCAGGCAGCCGCAATCCGCTGGCCAAGGCGACCTGTTTCGCGCGCCTGACTTTCTCGCGCCCGACTTTCACGCACGTGACGACCTGCCGGAAGGATTTTGCTACCGGCCGGAGCTGATCACGGCGGAGGAAGAGGCCGAACTGGTGCGGCAGCTCAAAAGTCTCGCCTTCCAGCCTTTCGACTTTCATGGCCATCTCGCAAACCGGCGCGTCGCCGGTTTTGGCCTGCGCTACGATTTTGACCAACGCAAGGTGGTCGAGGCGCCGCCGATCCCTGCTTTTCTGATGCCGCTCAGGGACAAGGTGGCGGCATTTGCGCGGCTGCCCGCCGATGCTTTCGTGCACGTCTTGATCAACGAGTATCGGCCCGGCGCGGGTATCGGCTGGCATCGCGACAAGCCGCAGTTCGATGCCGTGGCCGGCGTTTCTCTTCTTGCGCCATGCAGCTTTCGGCTCCGCCGGAAGAACGGCACGAGATGGGCTCGCGTGACCGTCACCCTCGAGCCAAGGTCGGCTTACCTGATGAGGGGCCTGGCGCGCACCGAATGGGAGCACAGCATCCCGCCGGTTGCCGCGCACCGTTATTCGATCACCCTGCGGACCCTGCGGCCGCAACGGTCGCCTCGATCAGAAGCGATAGTTCGATGACCAGAATCGAGACCGGCTCCTGTTTTTGCGGTTCGATAAGTGCTGAGATGCATGGTGACCCGTTCTGGATTTGCTCCGATCACGATGACGATTGTCGCAAGGCGATAGGCAGCCCGTTGACCGTCTGGGTCGGCTATCGACCGGCCCAATTCAGATTGCTCACCGGCGCGCCAAAAAAATTCTCAAGGACCCGAGGCGTGCTCCGCACCTTCTGCGCCGATTGCGGGACATCCATAGCCTACCTCGACCAGGGGCTTCCCGAGGAACTTTATCTGACGATCGGCTTCTTCGACCACCCCGAGCACTTTGCGCCGCAGGCTCATGCCTACTGGGACATGAAGCTGCCGTGGGTGGAATTTGGCGACGATCTGCCGCGTGTGGGAAGATATTCAAGGCGGCGCGATCCGGCGGTCGGAAATCCGGCCGACCGGTAACCGGCAACGCCGCCGATGGGACCCGAGTGGCCCAGCTGAATTGAATTGCGATCAGTTTGTAATCCAAACGGACCGGCATCATCGCTTCTTCACGCCGCTTTCTATACTATCTGTTGAGCGCAAGGCATAGGTCGGAACAGGCAGAAAAATTTGGCACAACGATCGGGAAGCGCAGACCTTCCACTTCATGGCGGACGCGTGCCGAAATGGCTCGGCGACCGTATGACGCGCCTTGGAGCCGTCATGTGCGAGGCGATCATTCACCATTACGGTCGCGAAGAGCTGCTGCGCCGGCTGGCGCATCCCTTCTGGTTTCAATCGTTTGGCGCCGTCATGGGAATGGACTGGCATTCCTCCGGCATCACGACCAGCGTCATCGGCGGCCTCAAACGTGGTTTGGCTCCGCTTTCCGGCGAACTCGGTATTCACGTGTGCGGCGGCCGCGGCGCGCATTCGCGCAAGACCCCGCATGAGCTTGCCGCCATCGGCGAGCGCGTCGGCTTCGACGGAACAGGCCTGGCGATGGCCAGCCGGCTTGTCGCCAAGGTTGACAGCGCCGCCGTCCAGGACGGCTTCGACCTTTATCTGCATGGCTTTATCGTCACCGATGACGGCGACTGGGTCGTGGTACAGCAGGGCATGAACGGCGACAGCAAGGTGGCGCGCCGCTATCACTGGCTGTCCGAAGGCCTGAAGAGTTTTGTCGACCAGCCGCATGCCGCCATCGAAGGCGCCAACCAGGGCGAGATCGTCAACCTGACGGACCGCCGGGCCGATGCCTCGCGCAAGGGACAGTTGGATCTCCTGCAGGACCTCGGACCGGATCGCATTCTGAGGGAGTTCGCCGCGCTCGAACGTGACGTGGCTGCCGCACCGGAGCCCGACCAGCCAATGCTGCCGCACCTGGTCATGCCGGCGCACCACGACGTTCGCGAAACCGATGTCATCATGCGTCGTCTTCATGGCAACATGGCGGCGGCTGCCGAGCGTGGCCCCGCCGATTTCTCCGAACTTCTCCTGGTACCCGGCGTCGGTGCGCGCACGGTGCGGGCGCTGGCGCTGGTCGCCGAGGTTTTGCATGGCGCGCCATGCCGGTTTTCCGATCCCGGCCGCTTCTCGCTGGCACATGGCGGCAAGGACAGGCATCCGTTCCCCGTGCCGCTGAAAGTCTATGACGAAACGATCGGCGTCCTGAAGTCGGCCGTCCACAAGGCCAGGCTCGGTCGCGACGAAGAACTCGGCGCCTTGAAGCGGCTGGACGAGCAGTCGCGGCAGGTCGAACGCTATGTCACCGGCCCGAGCCTGAAGGAAATCGTCGCCGGAGAGTTCGATCGGTCGCATCAGCTCGGCGGCCGCAGCGTGTTCGGCTGGGAGGCCGCACCCGAGCCGCCCGCGGATGCTAAACAAATCAAACAAAAGGGATGATCGGACCGGAACGCAGTTCAGCGGACCAAGTGGTGAAAATCTGACGCTTGATACCCAAAACGAAATACCGATTTCGACCCTTCTCTGCCCTTCTGTCGGAGAAATTGAAGGGAAGCCTTGACCCGTAACGACCTTCCTGACATCGCGCTTCAACGTCCGCACAGGGGGTGAATGCTGTCATTGTTGCGCAGTCGTGGAGCGACGAGCCACTGAATCACGATCTGCGAGCAGGTAACCGATCGGCCAGCGCCGTGATCACTCGGGGTCGGTTCGACTCGCCGCCGCGGGGACAATGAGACCTTGGCATGCGACATGGCAGATACTGTGGGCTGGACAAATCATGGGCCGGCCGCATTCCGACCCGACCCGGAACTCGGATTGGGACGCTTTGACAAAGCGCACGTGATTTCGTCGCGCGAGATACCAATGTCGTTAAGAATGTCATCCGGTGACCGGCTCAACCCGTCCGTTATCATCCACATAGCTTTTCGCTCGGCGCGAAGGCGGAACCATCCGCGAATGTAGCCAATGGTGCCATTATGAAAACTCGTCCACATCGAAGTCATCTTAATCATCGGCTCGAACACACGGCACGGAACGGCACTGGCGGTATTCACCGCGAGAAGGACCGGTTACGTAGCGTCTGACTCGTCTCAATTCCGAACTTATCGGTCTCGTCCGGCTGGGCGCACCGCGGCGGCAGCGACTGCAACCGCGCCGGCGAGGGTTGAAATGCTGATTGTTTTTCGTAACATAGTTCTGTTTCCTTTCAGCGATGATGGTTCATCAAGCGATCAAGATGACATGCATAGGTTGTGCCGGCCGACAATATAAGGCCAGAACCATCATCTTCTTCTACAAACAATTGCTATGCTAAGTTTACGGTGCGTGAGGTTGCGCTCGAACACAACGAATATATATTTCAAAGCTAATTTTATAGCTTTAGCAAGCTATATTTTAACGGCAAGCTTGACAAATCCACCGCTAACCTCTCGGTGCTCCACCCAGGGTGGTCAAGAGACGTTCGGCAAAAACGGGTTTGCGGGCCAGGGCCGCTTCGGAGCGGCGGCGGATGCTTCGTTCCTTCTCTCACCGCTTGCGCATGGGCATTTGTCGCTACGCTATCGGCCTGCGTCGTGCTATACTTTTTGTTTGGCTTCCTTCGACGGGATGGAGAGATGTTCGCCCTGTCAACCTTGACGCGGAGAAGCATTGGCGTTGCTCTTGTCGGTTGCGCTTTCCTCGCGTCGGCTGCCATGGGAGCGGGAGATACTGAAGATGTCGCGATGGGAATCCGACTTGCGGAATTGCTTCGCGCGGGGCGAAGCGTTGTCTCCAACTATCAGACACTAATCAACGATCCAGCACTTGGCGACAAGCACCTCGACAGCGAGCGGTTCGCGAGCGAGGCCATCGCCGTTTACTCAAAAAACACCGGCCAGGACCCGTTTTCCGGCGAATTGACCAATCGCGACCGGCGTCTGCTTGAGGCCCAGATTGGGGCTATGCGGGAGGTGGTGGACGAGCAGCAAGATGACATCAACCGCGCTGGGATCGGGTTCAAGGGCTTCGTGCCGGCCGTTTTCGCGCGTCTGTTGAATGAGAAATTCGCCGCCAAGGTTGGCAACGAAGCTCTGGTGCGCGTGACAGCGCCCGAGCAACTCGTGCGCAACCGCAAATCTCTTCCGGACGCTTGGGAAGCCAGCATCATCGTAAGCGTCTTCTCAGATCCGAAGAAAGCAAAGGGCGAAGCCTACACGGATGTGACCGAGGTGGAGGGACGCCCGGCATTTCGAATGCTCCTGCCCGAATACTATACGGAGTCGTGCCTTTCCTGCCACGGCGAGCCGAAGGGCGAGATCGACATAACTGGATATCCCAAGGAGGGCGGAAAAGCCGGCGATTTGGGGGGCGCAATCAGCATCGTCTTGTTCAAATGAGCGTCCTGGAACAGACACCCCACGAGGTGGAAGCCATACCGGCGCCGTCGAAATCCCTGGGACGTCGCCTTGCCAGTCTGCCGATCGCGGCCCGCGTAGCTGCACTGACAGCGGCCGGCCTCATTAGTCTCATCGTATCTTCCATCCTTCTCACGCAGGCGCTTTATCGCAGTGCCGACCGCACCGCAGACACTAAGGCATTGTTCGATCTCGCGGCGAATGCGGCTGCGGCGCACGTGACCTTCGGCGAATTGCGATACTGGCTCACCGATTTGTCGGTCAGCTTGCTAATGAACTCCCAGCGGAATGCCGAGCAGGCGCGTGAGCGACTGCTGGACCAACTGGACGGCCTTTCGAAATCATCCCCCGATGCAGTGAGGGAAATCCGTGTCGAGATCGATGACTATGTCAAAAGGGCACTAGAGGCGGCGGACAGCTATACTCAGGATAACCGCATCATTGGAAACGCTCTCCTGGCGGAGGCGCGAACCCACAGCACGAATGTCGATGCCGCCCTTAACGAACTTGTCGAGGAAGTGAGCGCCGAGGCAGAAGCTGCTCGCAACGAGGCTGTAAGGCTAGCCCAGAAAACCGCGACTACCGCTGCCATTCTGGTGATCATCGTGCTGTTGATTGGGTCGCTTCTTACAATCCTTGTTCTTCGCTCGATCATTGGCCCGTTACGGCGGCTGAACCGGGTCATCGGCGAACTGACGCAAGGACGCTACGATATTGAAATACCGATTGAGGGAGGCGACGAACTCGGCGCAATGTCGCGGACGCTTCGACTTTTTCGCGCGGGCGCGATTGAAAAGAAACGACTGGAAGACGAGGCGGAGCAGCAAAGACGGACGATCGCAGCGGCGCTTGAGGCAATTTCTGACGGATTTGTCCTATTCGATCCGCAGGACAGGGTCATCCTGGCCAACAGCAAATTTTGCGAATTCTTCCCTGACCATGCGCGAGCTTCTCTTCCTGGGCAAAGCTTTCAAGAAATCTTGGAGCAACGCCTGGCGGGCGGGCAAGTCGACCTTGCGGGCGCGTCGCCGGAGGAGTGGATTGCCCAGCGGTTACACATCCACAAGGACCCGGCGGGCTTCGTCTGTGAGGATCGGTTCGGCGACAGATGGGTTCGCGTAAGCAGGCGAAAAACGCCTGACGGCGGCGCGGTCGCCGTTTACACCGACATCACGGAATTGAAACAGAGACAAGACGAACTCGAGCGCGCCAAGAGCCGTGCTGAATCGACGAATGAAGCCAAGAGCCGCTTCGTCGCATCCGTCAGCCACGAACTGCGTACGCCGCTGAACGCGATTATTGGCTACAGCGAGATGCTGATCGAAGATGCGAGCGACCAGCACATGGTGGAACTCGTTCCGGAACTGGAGAAGATCGCCGCGGCTGGTCGCCATCTCCTGGCGCTCATCAACGACATCCTCGACTTGTCAAAGATCGAGGCGAACAAGATGGAAATTTTCTTGGAAACGTTCGTCGTCGCCGATTTGATGCGCGACGTCCAGGCCACAGTCGCGCCTCTGATGGCGAAAAACCGAAACGGTTTCGTACTGGACCTCGACGACGACCTCGGGAAAATGCATTCGGATCAGACGAAGTTGCGTCAGAACCTGTTTAACCTGCTCAGCAACGCCGCCAAGTTTACCGAAGGGGGTCGTGTAACACTCACGGTGCGTCGCGACAGACGACCAAAGGGCGATTGGCTGATATTCAAAGTGTCCGACACCGGGATCGGGATGACGCCGGAGCAGCAGGAACGGCTCTTCGACGCTTTCACGCAGGCGGACGCATCCACCACTCGCAACTATGGCGGAACGGGGCTTGGCCTCAGCATAACCCGGAGTTTTAGCCGAATGATCGGAGGCGTTGTAAAGGTCGAGAGCGAACTCGGAAAAGGCTCGACCTTCACAATGGAGATTCCAGCCGAGTTCAAAAAAGAATCTGGCGAGCAACACCCCTCCGAAGCTGTGCCGTTGCCGCCACGAGACAAGGCGGTTCTGATCATAGATGATGAACCAGCCGCCCGAACCGTCATCGCCAGGGCCTTGGCGGAGGCGGGACTGGCATCGTTCGAAGCAGCAAGCGGCGAGGAAGGAATAGCCGCTGCTCGAGCGCATCGCCCCGCGGCGATCATTCTCGACATCATCATGCCGCATCAGGACGGCTGGTCAGTGCTGCGATCTCTGAAGAACGATAGGGAGCTTTGCGAGATTCCTGTGATCCTTGCGACGATACTTGCAGATCGCGAACTCGGCCTCTCACTCGGGGCGGTTGAATACCTGACGAAGCCGATCGACACCGAGAAGCTGATTCAAACAATTGAGGCTTGCGGCGGTGGCAACCGCGATGTGCTTGTAATTGATGACGACCAAGCCTCCCGCGATTTCCTTCGGCGTATCCTGATCAAGAAGGATTGGCGGGTTCACGAGGCAAGCGACGGCGCGCGCGGACTTGGCCTGATGAAACGGTTGTTGCCGCGCCTGGTGGTGCTTGATCTGCTGATGCCCGAAATGGACGGGTTTCAGACATTGAGTGAGATGCAGCAGACGCCCGAACTGCAGAATATTCCGGTGGTCGTAGTTACCTCGAAAGATCTGTCGATGAACGAGCTCGAATGGCTCCGCGATAGGGCGGTTGCCGTTGTGACCAAGGGCGCGAACAGCAGGTCTCAATTGGTCAAGGCGCTCGAACGCCAGATTTCCGCGGCCGAGTAGGTTGGCCCGGCATCTCAGTTCGTTGACCCATCGTTAGAAGAGGCCGAAGATGACGAGAATCCTTCTGGTGGAAGACAACGAAATGAATCGCGACATGCTCTCGCGGCGGTTGTCGCGGCGTGGGTTCGAAGTGCTTATTGCGGAAAACGGACAATCCGGCGTGGAACTAACCATTTCGGAAAGACCGGATCTGATCCTTATGGATATGAGCCTGCCCGTGATGGACGGATGGGAGGCGACGCGGCGGATCAAGGCTGATCCGGCCACCTCGGGGATCCCTATAATCGCGCTTTCTGCGCATGCTATGACCAGCGATCGGGAATTGGCGCTTGAGGCCGGCTGCGATGACTACGACAGCAAGCCGGTGGACCTGCCGAGGCTTGTCCAGAAAATCGAACAATTGCTTGCCGCAAATCCGTGAGCCGCCGAGTCGGCGGATTGGAGACATGACTGCCAACGAGTTCCAACGCCACGCAATAGCCGCCCATCTGGCGCAGCGGCTTGCTGGACCGGCACGGGCAATCTCGGGATTTCAGGAACTGCTGCTAGAACAGGTGCAGAACCATAGTCTGGTGCACATCACTCCAGATCTTGAGAGGGTCGGCGCCGCTGCCCGGCAATTGAACAGCCTCATCGACAGCTTGATCCATGGCAAAGCCGACTGTCCGGACCATGCAGGGCGCGAGATCGAGGCGAAACTGCGCCACGATTTGCGAACACCACTCAACGCGATTATCGGCTATTCCGAAATGATCCTTGAAGCAGCCGAAGAATTGCACGAACACGCATTGGACGAAGATGTCAGGGTGATGCTCGCGGCTGCGGCCGAGCTGTTGGCGCATGTCGATGCAATTGCCGGCCTATCGCGCGCCAGCGACAACGAAGCGCTGTGGACGACGGATCAGGCAGAGATCGATGCAGCAGGGCTTGAAAGGGCGCTCGGCAAGACGGAGCACGATGCATTCTCAGGACGCAGCGGTAGAATACTTGTCGTCGACGACATCGGCAGTAACCGCGATCTTCTCTCGCGCCGCTTGCTGCACGACGGTCATCAGGTAGTCACTGCCGAGTCAGGCCTGTCCGCGCTGACCCGCCTTGCGGAATATGAATTCGACCTTGTTCTGTTGGACATACTGATGCCGGACATGAACGGCATCGAGGTGCTCTCGCGATTGAAAGCTGAGCGCCGGTGGCGGCACATCCCGGTCATTATGATCTCGGGGCTGAACGAAGTCGACGCCGTGGTCCGCTGCATCGAGGCGGGAGCCGACGACTACTTGCTTAAACCATTCAATCCGGTCCTGTTGCGCGCCCGGATCAACTCCAGTCTGGAGAAAAAGCGTTGGCGCGACCGCGAGCACCAGTATCTTCAGCGGATAGAGGCGGAAAAGCGGCGGGCCGACTCGCTTCTACATGCCGTCCTGCCCGGTCAAATCGTTGCGCGGCTGCAAGGGGGCGAGGAGATCATTGCGGACCGGTTCGAGGAAGTGACCATCCTTTTTGCCGATATTGTCGGATTCTCGCCTATCGCAGCGAAATTGCCGGCATCCGACCTTATCAAGCGCCTCGACCGGATGTTCAGCATGTTCGACGCGCTGGCGGAGAAGCATTCCGTGGAGAAGATCAAGACAATCGGAGACGCGTATATGGCCGCTTGTGGTCTTCCGGAGCCGGCGGCCGATCACGCCGACAGGACCGTGGCGCTGGGAAAGTCCATGCTGGACTCGTTGAGGCTCTTGGCGTCGGGCAGCGATAGTTTTCGCGTCCGAATCGGCGTACACACCGGACCGGTGATCGCCGGTCTGATCGGCCGACATCGGTTCGTCTATGATGTCTGGGGCGAAACCGTGAACATCGCAAGCCGGCTCGAATCCCAGGGCGTAGCCGACCGCATGCAAATCTCGGAGGCAACCAGACGCGCTTTGCACGACTCTTGGGAGCTAGAACCGCGCTGCACTGTGGAACTGAGAGGCGTCGGCACGATGGAAACCTATCTCGTTCGACACTGATGTCTGATTTCCTCAAAGCGACGCGTAAGCGAGTAGCTTACGGCACCGGCGTTGAGAGGCTATCACTACCATAGCATTCGCGAATCGAAGAGCAGATTAACCAGCGTCCGTGTCATCATCAGCATGACTGGGTTAGGCTCGGCGGACTTGGCTACCACCACCCGTCCCATCCATATCGAATTTAGGTCATGGGTTGCTGGCGAGACTGGAGGCCTATGTCGAGACGGGCTTTCTGTGCTTCCGCCGCATCTCCAAGCGGAAGTTCATCCATCTGTGATGGTCGAGAATAACGCAAGAGCTATCGCGACACGGGTGCTGATCTATGTGGCACGATACGTCCGGAACGTGTCCGAGACGCGACCTCCATAGCGATGGCCGCGCAAGTCCGATTATGGCGCTCTCTGCTCGTTCAGGAGGCTAAACGAACTAGGCTTCCCACCCAAAGCGGTTGTCTAACCTCGGGGACCAAGCGTCAGGTTTTCACCACTAGCCTGATCCGCGCTTGGCTTCAGGCATCCAGATCGATCAAGGCGATGCCGAGTTCCGGACGTTTTCTGCGGCGCAGATGACCAGGCGTTTCCACCAAAGTGACTTCGAGTGTAGGCCGAACAATGCCATCGAGCAGATGTCCGCCCTTCGTGCTGCCGTCGCGCAATCCGAGCACCGCATGGACGTGAAGGCTGGGCTTGCCGTCGTCGCCGATCGCAACGTCGCCGATCGCGCTGAGCACCTCGCACTGTTCCAGCACCGGGATTTTCCGATAAGTTTTTTCCTCGATGTCGAACCAGCCGACAGTCGCCTTTTCGAAGGCGCCGAGCGCGGTCAGCGAGGCGCCGCCAATATCGTTATCGACAGCGAAAGATGTGAGCGCCGCGAACGCTTCCTCGCCGGGATCAAGCACCACAACGAACGTCCTTTGTCCGGCGCTTTCGGCGACGAGCTGCGATTTCATGATTTCACTCCAGACGCTGTGTCGGCTTTGGGTTGTCATTCGATCGAGAGGTTGAACGGAAAGCTGGCTCGCGAGTTCCCAACAGGTTTGGCTTGGCTTTGAACATCGCAGCGCCGTTCGGCTGTGGCGAAGATGCAGCGGTGCGGAACAAGATTGTCCAGGAAACATTGTTCCCCGCAGGCTATCTCTGAGGAGCGGACGTGGCGCCAACCGAGATCATCGTCAGGCATGCGCTAACGCCGCGTGAGTTCTGGATTGGTCTTGGCCGTGCCTTTGCCGGAGCGTTGATCTTCGCCGCCCCGGTGCTGATGACCATGGAGGCCTGGGCGCTGGGCTTTCACCTTCACCCACTGCGGCTCGCCCTGTTCCTCGCTGTCACTTTGCCAATGCTGGTGCTGCTGCACAAGTACGGAGGCTTTCGTCACACGGTGGCGCTGCGCGACCGCATCGCCGATGCTTTTGTGGCGATACTTGTGGCCGCTGTGGCGGCTACGGCGGTGTTGTTTATTTTCGGCATCGTGACCGCCGAAATGCCGCTACGGGAGGTGATTGGCAAAATTGCGGTGCAAATTGTCCCGGGCAGTCTCGGGGCATCCTTGGCACGCGCTCAGCTCGGCCCGAGTTTGTTGGAGGAGGAGGACATTCCCGAGCCCGGCTACACCGGAGAGCTGTTCCTGATGGTGGTCGGAGCGCTGTTTCTATCGGTGAACATCGCACCAACGGAAGAGGTCGTCCTCATCGCCTACAAGATGGAGCCCTGGCAGGAAATCGCCCTGGTGGTGGTCACCCTCGCTCTCATGCACGCCTTCGTCTATGAGTTCGAATTCCGCGGCTCGCACAGTCCCGAGCCAGGCGCTGGATTCGTCAGCATCTTCTTTCGCTATGCGATCGTCGGCTATGTCCTGGTGATGCTTGTGAACCTCTACATCTTGTGGACCTTCGGCAGGACCGATGGCGCCGGCTTTTCGGAGACACTTAGTGCAGTCGTGGTTCTATCGTTTCCTGGCGCGCTCGGGGCGGCGGTTGCGAGGCTCATTCTGTGACAAGGAACCCGGCAAAAGGCGACAAGCAACAGAAGCAGCAGTCCGATAACAAAGCAAAGACACGCAAACCCGGGACTTCGGTCACGGAGTGGGTCGTGGCGGGCATAAGCTCCGTAGTCCTGCTTGCCGTGCTCGGTTATCTTGTCGTCGATGGCGTGAGCACGCGCGATGGGACCGCCCGGATCGTTGTGGTGCCGCTCGCGGTCGCGGTCACCGAGGGGGGCTACGTGGTCGAGTTCGCCGCTGCAAACAGGGCGGGGAAATCAGTTGCTGCTGTCGAGATCAAAGGTGAGCTCCGCAACGGCGATGAGGTCGTCGAGGATAGCAGCGCTACGCTCGACTATGTCCCACAGAATTCCCAACGGAAGGGCGCGTTGATCTTTCGTCGCGATCCCGAGGCCTATGACCTGCGCCTCTTTGCCATTGGATATAGTGAACCCTGACCAGTCAAAACGCCATGGATGAAAGGGAACTCGGCGTGGATGACGCGGTCAACCGGCCACTGCTTCGCCCTGCTGTAAAAGCGACATGGCTGCAGAGAACCAACACGGCCGGTGCCTCCGAGAATGATGTGCGTGGGCGATCCTTTCGCACCCTATTCCTCTCTATTCCTCCGGGGCGGTGGCAGGAGCCGTATAACGGCGACGCACCGCATCCAGAACGTGCTTGCGGCTTTCCTGCGCCGAGAGCATTTCGTCCTTTTCCGCCTCGGCGGTCTCGCGCGCCAGATCCTTGTCCCTGATCTGTCGGCGAAACCATTCGGAATAGTCGCCGGCGCGCAGGTGATGCTCCCAGGTTCTGTCGTCGATGCCCTCGGCAATCTGAGCGAAGATCATCAGGTTGTGGGCCCGGAGGTTCATCGCGTTGTCGGGACCTCTGAAATAGAAGCTGCCGGCCTCGTCGAGTTGACCTTCTGCATATTTGCGGCTGTGACGCTTGAGCGACTGGCGCGGCTCGATCGCTTTGACCATGGCAATTTTCTTGCGGGCTTGCGGCCGCCAGAACAGCACACGCTCGCCTTTTGGCGAGGGAATATCCTTTGGCGGCTTGGTGTCCGTCTCCTGACAAAAGGCCTTGATGACATTCTTGGCCTTGGGACCGAGCGCAATGACGGCAGTGACCAGACGCAGGGCGTCGGTCGAGATCGCTTCCGGATGAACGGTGATCAGGACAGTGCCCGGCAATTCCAACGACAGGATGGCGCGCGTGTCGTCGCGCCTCTTGGGCAGAAGATGATGCGCCTCGTCGATGACCAGCCAATGCGGCCTCGCCGTACGGTAGCGGAAATTGCCAAGACCGGGGAGCAGGTCGGCAAAGAAGCCTGGTCGCTCGTTGACCCGCAACGCCAGCCCGTTGACGACCACATTGGTGTCGGGCTTTTCGATCAGGTCGAGCACTTGTGCCTTTGTCGGTTCGCTTGAGGCATCGCCTACCCGGACGGCGCCTTCGAGGCCATCATAGTCGCCTTCCGGATCGAAAACGCAGAATTGAAATCCGTTCTCGACGAAGCGTTCCGTCAGCGCGGTGGCCAAGGTGGATTTGCCGATGCCGGAGCTTCCGGCGATCAGAACCGTGTCGGTCGGCGTCAGATAGACTTCGTCGCCGCCGACCGAACCGAGAAGGATGCCGTCACGGGCTTTTCGGACAAATTCCCGATCACGCTTTACCAGCTTTTCGATCAGTTCCTCGACGCCCTTTCCACGTGCGCCGCGCGTTACAAGATCCGCTGTATCCTTGACCGCCGCAAGGGCGTTCTCGACAGCGACGCTGCAGCCGCAGGCCCGCAGGAACGCATGATCGTTTTCAGCATCGCCAATACCGACCACATTGTGTGGCGACAGCTTGAGGTCCTCAAGTGCGGCTGCCAGCCCGGCTGCCTTGTTAATGCCGGTGGGCAGCACCATCACCGCGCCCTTGTTGAAGATGATTTCCAGCTCCAGCCCGAGTTCCTTGATGACCTCAAGAACTGTTGCCTGGTGTGGTTCCCAGGTCGCGACGATCGACCGTCCGACTGAAAGCGGCTTGACGCCGCGTTTCTTCAAACTGGCGACAAATTTCGGCGCCGGCGCCGGTGAGATCGCACGTTCTTCCTCGCTGGCAGGCGTGTAGATCAACGCCCCATTTTCGGCGACGACCTTGTCGAACACGCCGAGTTCGGGAAAAACCCGCTTGAGGTCGGGCAGTTCGCGGCCAGTGACGAGGATGAGCTTGCGGCCACTTTTCTTGAATCGTTCGAGGGCTGCAAGCGTCTTTTCGACTACGATCCCATCGTGCGCCAGCGTGCCGTCATAGTCCGTCGCCAAGGCAATGAAATACATCTGTCGACCATTTCATATCTGAGATCGCCGCTACCTCCGCCACAGGCGAGAGGTCCACGATGATCGAGGCAGTGCGGGCGACACGTTCTCAGTAGCCGCCGATGATCGGCAATATCTCGCCGGTGATGTAGCTTGAACAATGCGGCGAGGCGAGGAACACATAGGCCGGCGCGATTTCCTCCGGTTGCGCCGGCCGTTTCATCGGTGTGTCTGCGCCAAATTTCGAGACGTCGCCGGCTTGCTTGTCCGACGGGTTGAGCGGGGTCCACACCGGGCCTGGCGCCACGCAGTTCACCCGAATTCCCTTTTCGATGAGGTTGCCGGACAGCGCGCGCGTGAAGGCATGAATGCCGCCCTTGGTCATCGAATAGTCGACCAGCTGCTTCGAGCCCTCGATGCCGGTTATGGAGCCGCTGTTGATGATCGCCGAACCAGGCTTCATATGCGGAACGGCCTCCTGCGCCATGTGGAAATAGCCGTAGAGGTTGGTCTTCAGCGTCGTGTCGAAATGCTCCTCGGTCAGCTCACTGAAGTCGCTGGAATGGACCTGGAAAGCGGCGTTGTTGACCAGCACGTCGATCCGGCCAAATTCCTTCACCACCTTAGTCACAGCCTTGTGGCAGTGGTCGCGTTCGCTGACGTCGGCCTTGACCAGCGTGCAGCGCCGGCCCTCGGCTTCGACGGCCCTCTTCGTTTCTTCAGCATCCTTGTCCTCGCACAGATAGACGATCGCCACATCGGCGCCTTCGCGCGCATAGAGCACGGCCACGGCTCGGCCGATGCCGGAATCGCCGCCGGTGATGACGGCCACTTTGCCGTCCAGCTTTTTTGATCCGATATAGAATGGCGCGTCGTAAAGCGGCGCCGGCTCTATCGCCCACTCATGCCCTGGCTTCGGCTGGTGCTGCTCGGGAAAGGGCGGCTCGGGATATTTGCGTGCTCCGGCCTGCATGGCGCCTTGTTGCTTGCCGTTGCCCTTCGTTTTGTCCTTGGCGTCGATGCCGCGCTGGATGTGGCGTTGCTTGGCGGCCTCGCCGGCGATTTCCGATTTCCTCTGCATGGCTGTCTCCTTGGCTTGGAGAACGAACAACGCATGTCCGGCGAAAAAGTTTACGCGACGGCGTCATTCCTTCGGCAACGAATCCAAACGCCAGGAAATCGACGGCGTGTACTGCGCAACTGGCAACGAATGATGCGGCCGGACGTTTGGGCACAAGCGGTGTCCGAGAACCTGAAGGCGCGCTGGCCAAGCAGAAGGTATTCCGAGGCTGGTGACCTGACGATTTCCCGCTTGTCGGCCGTACAGGCGATCTTCTGGATCGCGCCAAGGGAGAGGAAAATGGCTGAAGATCATGCCAAACCAACCGGGCCGGATCTGGTCGAGGGTATCGCGTTATCCGACCTTGCCGACGGCGGAAAGCTCCTCGGCCATTGCGACGAAGAGCCGGTGCTGCTGGTGCGCCGCGGGGCCGAGATCTTCGCCATCGGCGCGACATGCACACATTATGGCGGGCCGCTCGTCGACGGTCTTGTGGCGGAAGACACCGTCCGGTGTCCCTGGCATCACGCGTGTTTTGATTTGCGTACAGGCGAGGCCTTGCGCGCGCCTGCTTTCAGTCCACTCGCGTGCTGGTCGGTGGAACAACGCGATGATCGGATCGTCGTGGGCGAGAAACGCAAGCGGACGGCGTCCAAGCCGCGCCCTGGCGGCTCCAGCCAGGCTCCCGAAAAAATCGTCATTGTCGGTGGCGGCGCCGCCGGTTTCGCGGCGGCAGAAACACTGCGGCGCGAACATTATCAAGGCAGCATTGTCATGCTCAGCAACGACGAAGCGCCGCCGGTTGATCGGCCCAATCTTTCCAAGGACTACCTCGCCGGCAAAGCACCGGAGGATTGGATTCCGCTGCGCCGAGAAAGCTTCTATTCGAAGAACGGCATCGACCTGCGCCTCAATGCGGATGTCGCCAGCATCGATACGCGTTCTGGCGAGGTTGTGCTCGCGGACGGGGCCCGGACTGCCTACGACAGGCTACTCCTGGCGACCGGAGCCGAACCGGTTCGCCTGACCATACAAGGCGCCGACCAGCCACATGTTCACACGCTGCGCTCGTTCGCAGACTGCAAGGCGATCATCGAGCGAGCCACGACTGCGCGCCGCGCCGTCGTGCTTGGCGCCAGTTTCATTGGCCTGGAGGTTGCCGCGGCGCTGCGGTCGCGCTCGATCGAAGTTCATGTCGTGGCGCCGGAAAAACGGCCCATGGAACGGATCATGGGTCCGCAAATGGCCGACTTCATCCGCGCCCTGCATGAGGAGAATGGTGTCGTATTCCATCTCGAGGACACTGCGAGCAGCATCGACGCCAGCGAGGTGAAACTCAGCGGTGGCGATACATGGGCGGCGGATCTCGTCGTCGCCGGCATCGGCGTGCGACCGCGGACAGGGCTTGCCGAAACGGCGGGGCTCACCCTTGACCGCGGTGTCGTCGTAAACGCCTTTTTGGAGACGAGCGCACCAGGCATCTTCGCGGCCGGCGACATTGCGCGGTGGCCGGATCCTCACAGTGGCGAGAACATTCGGGTCGAGCATTGGGTGGTTGCCGAGCGGCAGGGGCAAACCGCGGCCCTCAACATGCTCGGCCATCGCCAGAAGTTCCTCGCCGTGCCGTTCTTCTGGAGCCAGCACTACGATGTTCCCATCAACTATGTCGGCCATGCCGTGCAATGGGACGAGATCGCGATCGATGGCGACATCGTTGCCAGGGATTGCCTGCTCCGCTTCAAGCGCGAAGGGCGCACGCTGGCTGTCGCTTCGACCTTCCGCGACATCGAAAGTCTGGGGGCCGAGGTGGAAATGGAGCGCCAGACGACCTAGCCCGGATATCTCGAGCGAAGCGCACGCTGTGCGGCCGGTTCAGTCCCGGCGCGCAAGGATCCAGTCGGTCGCCGCCGCGAGATCGGCGACGGTTGCGGTCGGGCGCGGATCAAACCGTTTCTCGTCGCCGTGCCGGTATTTGCCGGTCCTCACCAGCAATGCGCCCGACAGTCCGGCGCTTAGCGCGCCAGCTATGTCGGCCTCGGCGTCGTCGCCGACCATGATCGCCTGGTCTGGCGGACAGTCCATGCTTGCCAGCGCCGACAGAAAGAATTCCGACGACGGCTTGCCGAGAACGTTTGCGCGTTTCAGCGAGGCAAATTCCAATGCCGCGACGAATGGCCCGGCATCGAGGCTGAGCTCGCCGTCGGCATCCCGAAACGTCCGGTTGGTGGCAAGGGCCAGCAATTCGGCCCCGGCGCTCAGCTCGCGGAACGCGTCATTCAACGCCGCATAGGTGAAGGCGTCTCCGGCATCGCCGACGATGACGGCGCGCTTGTCGCGATCCGGCAGTTCGCAAAAGTCCGGCGCAAGGCCGGGGTGAATCAGCAAATATGGCGCTCGGCCATTGCGAAGCAGCCAATCGCGTGCAGCGTGCGCCGGGGTGAAAACATCTGCCCTGGTAACGGTGAGTCCCATCGCCTGCAGACGTTCGAGAACGCTCTGTTTCGACGAGCGCGTGGTATTGCTTATGAAGCGTATGGCCAAGCCGGCCTGGCGCAAACGCGTGACGGCGTCGATCCCGCCTGGTATGGCGGTCTCGCCATCATAGATGACGCCTGCGAGGTCCAGCAGTACACCTCTTGTCATCGGTCCAGCATGACCACGAGTCTGTCAGGCGTCAAATCCGGAACAGGCCATGGTTGTTCCCCTTGGATCAGGGGGCAGGCACATGCGATAGCCGAGATCACTGCCACCATCCGGGGAGGGCCGTTCGTGCGGCTTGGGCCAGCGTCGCGATCGCCTCGTCGGGAACCGAGCTGTAGGGCCAGAGCAGTCGCGGGCCAAGCGGCGCCCAGCCGCCGGCCGCCGCCATCGCTTTGTCGAGCGCCGCATCGCTGACGTCATAGCGAGCGCGAAAGGGCAGTACGTGGGTGGCGAGAAAGGCCTGGATGCGCGTCTCGACCTCGGCAGCGGCCGCCACGTCGGTGCGGATCGTCTGCCACCACATTACCGCGCCCTTAGGGCTAAGACAGGCGACGTTGGAGTAGCTGCCATGCGCTCCCTGGGCAAATCCCGTCGCCAGCGTATGGCCGGGCACGAAGACCGAAAATCCCGGCAGTTCGCGGCGCATGTCGGCGTACCAACCGGCGTCGCCGCCCGGCAATTTGGCGCCGACCAGCGACGGCACCGCTGCACGCAGCCTGGCGATGGCTTCGAGCGTCAGGCGGCGCTTGGCATGCGGTGGATTGTAGAGCACCAGCGGCATGTCGGGCGCGGTCTCGCAAAGGCCGCCGACGAAGCGCATGACCTCGCCGTCGCTGGGCGGCCACCAGTCGGGCAAGGTGAATTGCACCGCGGCCGGACGAATCGCCGACACCCGCATCAGCCGCTCGCGCGCGACGCGCGGATTGGACTGGCTGATGCCGATCTGGAAGGGCAGGCGCGCGCGGCCGGCAATCGCGGCCACCAGGGCGCAAAGCCGGTCGAACTCGGGCTCGGTCTGGCAGTGGAATTCGCAGGCCGTGCCGTTGGAATAGATGCCGTCGACGCCTGATGCGCAGAGCCGGGCGATCGTTTCCTCCGTCGCTTCCCAGTCGATTGCCCCGCGATCGTCGATGGCCAGCATCACCGCGCCCCAGACGCCGCGCGGCGCGTCTGCGGGCAAGTGGCTCGGGTGATCGTCGAGCTCAGGGCGCATCGGCGATCTCGTGCTCGCGGCGCGTTTCGTTCGACGCAAAGGCGGCCTCGATAATGGCGATGATCTTGCGGCCATAGGCGCCGTCGACCGGCACCGGCTTGTCGTCGGCAATGGCATCGCGCATCGCGCTCCATTCGCGCACCAGCGCGGCATGCATCCAGTTCGGCTCGAACGAGCCGGGCAGGTCGGTCCAGGCCGTGTCGCGGCCAAGCATCGTGCCGCGGTCCATGTCGATGCGCAGCGTTGCCTGCTCGCAGACCAGGTCCATGACGTAGCCGGCCGCGCCATTGCGATAGCCGACGCTCTGCACCTGGCCGAGCCCGCCGCCGGCGAAGCGCAGTCCGAGCAGGGCGGTGTCGTCGGCTTCCTGATCATGGGACATGGCGCCAAGCATGGCGCTCACCGACACGACGTCGTCATCCATGAGCCAGACGAGGCGGTCGAGCGCATGGATGCCGGCCGTCAACAGCATGCCGCCGCCGGTGGCCTTGCGCAGATGCCAGTCGCGGCGATTGTGCTCCATCCACAGCTTGATGATCCAGCTCGATCCGACGAGCGGCCGGCCGAGCGTTCCTTGCTCAAGCATTTGCCTGGCCGCCATGCAAGGCAGCGCGAAATGCATGAGATGGGCGACCATCAGCTTGACGCCAGCAGCGGCCACGGCGGCGTTGATCGCATCGCAGGCCGCCGCCGTCGGCGCCATCGGTTTTTCCAGCATGACGTGCTTGCCGGCGTTCGCCGCGCCGATGGCCATTTCGGCATGGAGATGGTGAGGACTGGCGATGAGGACTGCCTCGACATCCTTGTCGTCGAGCAGCTTGCGCCAGTCGGTGTAGCCGCGACCACCATGTTCGCTGGTGAAGGCGGCCAGGGCATCGTTATTCCCGCGGCACGATGCGACGAGATGCAGGCCCTGCACCTGCTTGATTGCCCTTGCATGGGCGGCGCCGAAATCGCCCGCTCCGATAATGCCTATTCCAATCATCGTCCTGCCTTTTCATACGCGGCGTCGATCAGCGACATCGCCGCAACATAGTCATCGACCGAAGTCGCCGGCGGCGCTTTTCGAGCCAGCCGGTCGAGCGTGTCGCTCATGCACAGGCGGTAGCGCGTCGCCGGCAATTCGATCGGCAATTCGATGATAGCGCCATCGTCGAGCGTCGCACAGAAGGCGCGCTCGCCATAGTCGATGAGGGTCGCATTCTCACTGACGATACGCCATTCGAAATCGCCGCCGGGGCGCATCGAAGCAAAAGTGTATCCGGCCTCGACGACGAACAACGCTCCGGCAGCGTCTTCCAGCACAAGCAGCGCATGGTCCTCGACCGGGGCGCGGTGAATGCGGTTCTCGATCGAAACGGTTTTTAGCCTGAGCGCGCCGGTTGCCAGGCCGAGCGCGGCATTGACGCCGTGTATGCCGAGGTTCCTCAGCGCGCCGCCGCCAATGATCGCCGGATCCACCACCCAGGCGACGCCGTCGGCCGCATAGCGCTGCGGCGGGCCATTAACCAGCCGGAACTGGCAATGCGCAACCGCACCGGCACGGCCTTGGCTGCGCAGCCGTTCAAAGGCAGTGGCGGCCGGCCCAAAGCGGTTGGGCAGGGGAACGCTGACAAAGGCCTGGTGCTGCCTCGCCAGCTCGCTGAGCGCGGCCAACCCTGCGGTGCTGCTGGCCGCCGGCTTTTCCAGGATCAGCGGTATGCCGGCTTCGATCACGGCACGGGCCCGCGCCGGCACCGTCGAAGGGTGTCCCATCAGCAGGATCGCGTCCGGCGGGCCGGAGAGGATTTTCGCAAAATCGGCGATGAACGGCAAATGATGGCGCGTCGCGAAGGCGCGCGCATGCTGCGCGTCCTCATCCCAAATGCCGGCAATCTCGGCGCCGCAAAAACGTGCAGCGTCGAGATGCATTTCGGCGTGCCAATGGCTTGAGCCGGCCAGGACGACTTTCATTCAGCGTGTAATCCTCTCGCTTGCAGGATATCCTACAAGTCGCTATGCTACAAGCATCGACCGCTTTGCGACGCGCCAGCGGCCGCAATTGCAGCGGCGCTGGGAGAAAAATGCCGGAACCCAAGTTGAGCTCGGAACCCAAGTTGAACCCGGACCAAAAATCGATCGAACCGCTGGCCCGACCGCCGCTGCTTCACGTCAGCGTGCAGGAAAGCCTGAGGAAATATATCCAGAGCAACCAGCTCAAGGCGGGCGACCCCTTGCCTCCGGAGACCTTCCTGGCGCAGCGGCTCGGCGTCGGCCGCAACTCGGTGCGCGAAGCGATCAAGGCGCTGGAGTCGATCGGCATTCTGGAGACGCGTCGCGGCATTGGCGTGTTCGTCAAGGAATTCTCGTTCAAGCCGTTGCTGGATAATCTGGCATACGGCCTGCAGGATTCGCTGCGCGACGTCGAGGAACTGCGCGAGATCCGCCGTGTCCTTGAAACCGGCCTGATCGCAAAAACCATCGAGATGATCAGCGCCGAAGACATCGCCGCGCTGCGCCAGCTGACCGAAAGCATGCGGCGGCGCGCCGAGCGCCAGGAGAGCTTTGCCGAAGAGGACCAACAATTCCATCAGTTGCTGTTCCGCTGCCAGAACAATCACATGTTGAGCGCGCTGATCGACATCTTCTGGGTGGCGTTCAACAAGGCCTCGAATTTCACCAGCCTCGACAATCCGACGCCGCTGGCGACCTGGCGCGACCATCACGAGATCGTCGAGGCGGTCGCCGCCAAGGACGTCGACCGGGCGCGCGAGCGCCTCGACGACCACTACACGGGTATTCAGCAAGTGATCGCCAAAAACCGGATTACCTGACCCAACGCCGAACTACCTGACAATGCCAAGGGAGGAAACCATGCGCATCAGAACTATAGCTCGTCATCTGGCCATCACCGGGCTGCTGCTCGGCGGCATTAGCCTTGCCACCAGCGTCCAGGCACAGGGCGCCAAGACCATCACCGGAGGCTTCGATGTCGGCCCCGGCGGCTTTCCCAAGAACTTCAATCCGTTGGCTGCGACCGGCGGCTTTACCTGGCTCAGCACCTATTTTGAACCGCTGGTCATCTACAACGCCGAACTGACCGAACTCGAAGGCGATCTGGCCAAGGACTACAAGGTCAGCGACGACAAGCTGACCTACACGTTCAACCTTGCCCAGGAGAGCTGGCACGACGGCAAGCCGTTCACATCCAAGGACGTCAAGTTCACGCTTGAGCTCGCCAGGAACAAGGCCTCCGGCAGCCTGTTTGCCGCGCGCCTCGGCGACATCGCGTCGGTCGACGCGCCGGACGATCGCACCGTGGTCGTCAAATTGTCGAAGCCCAACGGCTCCTTCCTGTCGATTCTCTCGCAGGTGATGATCCTGCCGGAGCATGCCCTGGCCGCGATGCCGCCGGAAACGCTGGCCACGAGCACCTGGTGGTCCACGACGCCGGTCGGCACCGGCCCCTTCAAGTTCAAGCGCTATGTCAGCGATCAATATGTCGAACTGGCCGCGGATGACGACTATCGCGGCGGCAAGCCGAAGGTCGACGTGCTCATCAACAGGTATTTCGAGAACCCGGCGGCGGCCGTTGCGGCGCTGCGCGCCGGCGAAATCCAGTTCACCTATGTCGAGCCCGACGACGCGGTAACCTTCAAGAGCGACAGCAATTTCAAGGTGATCGAGGGCGCCTCCTATGTGGTCAACTACATCGGCCTCAACCAGAAGGTCGAGCTCTTTAAGGATGTTCGCGTGCGCCAGGCGATCATGTACGCGATCGATCGCAATGCCATCATCGAGAGCCTCTATGGCGGCGCGGCCAAACCGGCCAATTGCGGCTACGTCGCGCCGCACCTGCTTCCCGAAGGTCTCGAACCCTATGCCTATGATCCGGCCAAGGCCAAGGCTCTGCTTGCCGAGGCGGGCTGGGACAAGATCAACGGCGACAAGCCGATCACCTTGCTGACCTATTACGGCTCGCCGCAAGCCGCCAACGTGATGGCTGCCATCCAGTCGATGCTGGCCGAGGTCGGGATCAATGTGGTGCCGCGCGTCGTCGATACGCCGACTTATAACGGCATCGTCTACAAGGAAGGCACGCCGGACTGGAACGCGTTTGCGATGGTCTATGCCGGCCTGCAGAACGGTCCCAATCCGGCCGGCATCAGCCCGGGTCTCAACAAGTCCCAGATTCCGCCGGCAGGCTTCAACACCATGCGCATCGAGTTCGATGATCTCAGCGCCGCGTTGGACGCTGCGCTCGCCCAGACCGATCCGGCCAAGATCGACCAATCCTGGCAGCAAGTCTGCAAGGCGATGAACAAGGATCTGCCCTGGGCGACATTATGGGTGGCCAACCGCTATGGCGTAGCCTCCAACAAGCTACGTGACTTTGTCTGGACGCCGGCGCCGGGCGGCGGTCCTTATGCGGCTCACCCGGAACGCTGGGACATCCAGTAAAACGGCTGGCGGGCCATTCCGGCCCGCCAATGATACGGGCCGGCACGATGCCGGCTCCGCTCACCATCGCCACGGACAGCCAATGCTGAGTTTCATTGCCCGCCGCAGCGCTACAGGACTGTTGATGCTGGTCGCCCTGAGCGTCCTCATCTTCATCCTTCTGCGGCTGGCGCCCGGCGATCCGATCGATGCCTATATCAATCCGTCCAGCCCGATGTCGGCTTCCGACCTCGAAGTCCTGCGCGACCGGCTTGGGCTCGACCAGCCGCTTCCCGTGCAATACCTCGCCTGGCTTCGCGCTGCGCTCGGCGGCGACTTCGGCTATTCGATCCAGCGCAGCGGCGTTGGCGTGCTGCCGCTGGTCATGGAGCGCATCGGCCCGACCGCGCTGTTGATGGGCACCGGCCTGGCCATCGCCATCGTGCTCGGCATTTCCGCCGGCATCTTCAGCGCCGTCCGCCGTAACACGCTGCCCGACATCGCGCTGTCGGTGGTTTCCTTCGTCGGCATCTCCAGCCCGGCGTTTCTGACGGCACTTCTGGGACTGTACTTTTTCTCGGTGCTGCTGCGCTGGGCGCCATCAGGCGGCATGCAGACCGCCGGCGCGCCTTTTTCTGTAGCGGACGTGCTCGCGCACCTGGTCCTGCCCGCCTGCCTGCTGTCCATCGGACACGCCGCGCTGATCATGCGCTACATGCGCGCGTCGCTGCTGGAAGTGCTCAACCAGGACTATGTGCGGACCGCACGTGCCAAGGGCGTGCGCGAATTCTGGGTGATCATCAAGCATGCAACCCGCAATGCGCTTTTACCGGTCATCACCCTGATCGGGTCGACGGTCGGCGTAGCGATCGGCGGCGCCATCTTCCTCGAAAGCGTGTTCAACTGGCCGGGCATGGGCCTGCTGCTGGTCAACGCCGTCGGCACAAGGGACTACCCGGTGATCATGGGCGCCACTCTGGTAATCGGCATCTGCGTCATTCTGGTCAATCTCCTGACCGATATCGTCTATGCCGTCGTCGACCCGCGCATCCAGGTGTCGTGATGACGATCACCGCACCAGCTCCGACAAACGACCCGACAGCCGGGCCGCAAACCAAGGGACCGCTTCGCCGCGCGCTCGGCCGGTTCTTTGAAAATCGTGCGGCGCGCGCCGGTCTGCTTATCGTCGTCCCCATTCTGCTGGCGGTCTCGACCTATTCCCTGTGGTGGCCGTTCAGCCCCAACGCCATCGATCTCAGGGCGATCAACAAGGGGCCGTCCGCCATTCATTGGCTCGGCAGCGACGGCGTCGGCCGCGACGTCATGGCCCGGCTGCTGCAGGGCGGACGGATCTCGCTGCTGGTCGCCGTCTGCTCGGTCGCCATCTCGATCGTCATCGGCTTCCTGGTCGGCGCTGTCGCCAGCTTCGGCGGGCGCCTTGTCGACGGCACGGTGATGCGCTTCGTCGACCTCGCCATGACGCTGCCGCCGGTGATCTTCCTGCTCGTGCTCGCTTCGATCGCCGGCACCGGCATCGCGCCGACCATCCTGGTGATCTCGCTGCTCTCCTGGCCGGTGCTGTCGCGCATGGTGCGCGCCCGGCTGCTCGAGCTGCGCGAGCGTGACTTCGTCGTCGCCGCCCGTGGCATGGGGGCGGGGCTGCCGCATCTCCTGTTCCGCCACGGCCTGCCGAACTGCATCGACATTCTAGTCGTCTACGCCACGCTGCAGATCGCCAATGCCATTCTGCTCGAAGCCGGCCTTTCCTTCCTCGGCCTCGGCATCGCACCGCCCGAAGCCAGTTGGGGCAACATGCTCAATCTCGCCCGCTCCACCGTGGTGCTCGAGCAATACCCCTGGCAATGGATGTTTCCCGGCGCCTTACTCGTGCTCACCGTGCTGGCCATCAACTTCATCGGCGATGGCCTGCGCGATGCATTCGACCCTCGTTCCGATCTCAACTGACCTGAAGGTTTTTGAAAAAATGCCCCTGTTTACCGGTGTCGTGCCACCCGTCGTCACCCCACTCCATTCCGATCTCAGTGTCGATTTTGCGTCGTTCACGCGGACCATCGAAAACCTGCTCGACGGCGGCGTTCACGGCCTGTTCGTGCTCGGCTCGACCAGCGAGGTGGTCTTCCATGACGAGGCCGGTCGCCGGGCCATCATCGAGCACGCGGTCAAGGTCAACAATGGCCGCGTTCCGATCTTCGCCGGGGTCATCGACCCGACAACCGATCGCGTCATCAACCACGCCCTGATCGCCAGATCGGCCGGCGCTGACGCAGTCGTGGTCACCGCGCCGTTCTATGCCCGCACCAGCCAGCCCGAGATCGGCGATCACTTCCGCTACATCAAGGACGCAGTCGACATCCCGATCATCGCCTACGACATCCCGGTCTGCGTCCATGTCAAGCTGGAGCGCCAGACCACCGTCGGCCTTGCCAGCGAGGGCGTTATCGCCGGCATCAAGGATTCCAGCGGTGACGACGGCAATCTGCGTTATGTGCTCAAGGACATGGCCAACGACCCGAATTTTTTCGGCATGACCGGGTCCGAGATCCTGGTCGACAGCGTGCTTGCCATGGGCGCGCATGGGGTCGTGCCGGGCCTCGCCAATGTCGACCCGCACGGCTACGTCAGCCTGTGGAACCTGATGCAGGCGGGTCAGCACGCCGAGGCCCGCCTAGAGCAGGAGCGGCTGTTGAAGCTGTTCGAGATCGTCTGGATCTCGCTCGGCAGGACGAGCGCCGGCTCGGCCGGGGTCGGTGCCTTCAAGACCGCGATGAGGAGCCTCGGCATCATCGCCTCCAACACCATGGCGCGGCCGCAACGCAGCCTGAACGACGAGGAAGGCGCAAAGGTCGACATCATCCTTCGCGACGTCGGCTTGCTGCGCTGACCGTGGACGCTCCGATCCTCTCGATTTCCGGTCTGCGAGCGGTGTTCCGTATCGCCGGACGCGACATTGCCGCCGTGCAGGACGTCGACCTGATGATAGGTTCGGGCGAGACGGTTGCGCTGGTCGGCGAGTCGGGATCGGGCAAGTCGGTCACCAGCCTGTCGATCATCGGCCTGCTGCCGAAGAAGGTCGGACGCATTGCCGAGGGCTCGATCGCGCTGCGGCGCAGGGACGGCACGGTCACCGAACTGACCGGCCTCGATCCCGAGTCGCTGCGCAAGGTGCGCGGCAACGATATCGGCATGGTGTTCCAGGAGCCGATGACCAGCCTCAATCCGGTCTACAGCATCGGCGAACAGATCGCCGAGCCGATCCGCATCCATCTCGGCAGATCGCACCGTGATGCGGCCACTGATGCCGTGCGGCTGCTGGCTCAGGTCGGAATTCCCGACCCTGATCGGCGGGCGCGGCAATACCCGCATGAGCTGTCGGGAGGGATGCGCCAGCGCGCCACCATCGCCATGGCCTTGTCGTGCGATCCGACCTTGTTGATCGCCGACGAGCCGACCACCGCCCTCGACGTCACTATCCAGGCCCAGATTCTCGACCTGCTGGCCGCGCTGCAGGCGCAACGCGGCATGGGCATTCTATTCGTCACGCACAATCTCGGCGTCGTTGCCGAGATCGCCGACCGGGTCGCGGTGATGTATGCCGGGCGCATCGTGGAATCGGGTCCGGTGAGCGAGGTGTTCAACCGTCCGCGTCATCCCTATACCGCCGGGCTGATGCGTTCGGTGCCGCGGCTTGGCCAAGCCACCACGCTCAAGGCAGCAGGAACGCCGCTGCCGACCATCGCCGGCAATGTTCCATCGCTTGCCTTGCTGCCCAAGGGCTGCTCTTTCGCGCCGCGTTGCGCCCTGGCTGTCGATGCCTGCCGCACTGCTGTACCGCCATTGCTCGCGGCGACGTCGACCCAGCAAAGCCGCTGTTTGCGCTGGGAGGATCTCTGACAGTGGACGATCCCTTCCTTTCAGTCAGGAACCTGACCAAACATTTTGCGCCGACGGCGTTCTCGCGCGGTCCTGTCGTCAGGGCGCTGGACGATATTTCCTTCGACATCGCGCGCGGCCAGGTGGTCGGCCTCGTCGGCGAATCCGGGTCTGGCAAGACCACGATTGGCCGCTCGGTGCTGCGTCTCATCGAGCCGACGTCCGGCGAAATAAGGTTTGACGGCGTCGATATCACCAAGCTGAGCGCCGGGCCTCTGGCTCGCCAGCGCCGCAAGATGCAGTATATTTTCCAGGATCCGTTCGCCAGCCTGTCGCCGCGCATGACCATCGGTCAGATCCTGACCGAAGGCCTCGATATTCAGGGCATCGGCAGCAGGCGCGAGCGGCGGGCGAAGGCTGAGAAGGCGCTTGCTGCTGTTGAGTTGCCAGTCGATGCCTACGATCGCTACGCCCACGAATTTTCGGGCGGGCAGCGCCAGCGCATCGGTATCGCCCGGGCGCTTACGCTCGAACCCGAATTCATCGTCGCCGACGAGCCGGTCTCTGCCCTCGATGTCTCCATTCAGGCGCAGATCATCAATCTTTTGCGCGACCTGCAGGTCCGGCTCGGCCTGACCATGCTGTTCATTTCGCATGACCTGGCCGTCGTCGAATATATCTGCGACACGGTGATCGTTCTCTACCTCGGCCGCATCATGGAAGTCGCGCCTGCTGCCGCGCTCTATGCCCGGCCGCAGCATCCCTATACGCGCGCGCTGCTCTCGGCCATTCCGTCGCTCGACCCGCTGGCCAGGCAAGGCCGGCAGGTGCTGAAGGGCGACATTCCAAGCCCGGCAAATCCGCCGACCGGGTGTGTTTTCCGAACCCGCTGCCCGGTTGCCCTCGACGCTTGCGCCGGCATCGTCCCGCCATTACGGGCAACAACGTCCGATGGCCATTTGAAGGCCTGCATTCGCGACGACATCGCTTGAGACAAGACCCGACAAGGCGATTTACTTCGCGTGCTGTCTGAGAGACTCTCCGAAGGAAGGCGAAGAACCGGCCGCCAGCTTGCTGCCCAGAAAAGCCCCCGCCAAGCTCAACCGCCTCAATCCCGAGAGATCGATTTCCGAAGCTTCTCGAAAACCAACAGCTTGCTTTTGCGCACGCCGTCTTCAAGCAGGCTTCCGTTTGCCAGGTGCGCGGCGATGGCGCTGGCCAGCGCGCAACCCGTCCCGCGCATCGATCCGCCAAGACGCGGCGCATCGAAGCGGATGGGCTCTTGATCGGCGCGCAGCAGGATGTCCGTCGATCGACACCCCGCGGCGTGGCCGCCCTTGATCAGCAGGGCCTGCAATCCGGCGGTGAGCAATTTCTGACCTTGTTGCAATGCGCCGTCCTCGTCGATGGCCAGGTCTGAGCCGGCAAGGACAGCCAGTTCGATGAGGTTGGGTGTGACGAGACGGCAAAGCGGGATGAGTTCATGCTTCAGGACGCCGATAGCGCCTGTGTCCAGAAGCGGCCAACCCGAAGAAGAGACCAGCACCGGGTCGATGACTGCCGGTATCTGTGGGTTTTGGCGCAGCACATCCGCGACGGCGACGATGGTTTGCTCCGTCGCGAGCATGCCGATTTTGATCGCCCCGACCGCATTGGCTTGCAGCGCGGCACGCATCTGATCGGCCACCAGACCGGGTTGCAAATTGTGGATTTGCGTGACGGCTTCATGCGTCTGCACCGTCACGGTGGTAATGGCAAGGCAGGTGCGCAAGTCGAGGGCGGAGATCGTCTCAATGTCGCGGACTATGCCGGCGCCGCCGCTGGAGTCCGAGCCGCCGACGACAAGCACATGCGGTTCGCGCCTCAACGCCATCGGCTCGTCTTTTCGATCCACTGGCGCGTTCGCGCTTCCGGATCGGCATCCAATGTGATGTCGGTCATTACCGCGGCGCTGTCCGCACCGGCACCGAAGACGCCCTCGATCCGGTCGGGATTGAGGCCGCCAATCGCGACCAGAGGTGTCGGCGCGATCCGGCGCTTCCATTCGTCAAGCCGTTCGAGCCCCTGCGGCGCCCATTTCATCTGTTTCAGGATGGTCGGATAGACTGGGCCGAGCGCGATATAGTTCGGTCTGGCGGCAAGGGCTGTTTCGAGTTCGAGATGGTCGTGCGTGCTGAGGCCGAGACGGAGACCCGCAGCCCTTATCCGGGTAAGGTCCGCCGCTTGCAGATCTTCCTGTCCGAGATGAATGAAATCGCAGTCCTCCTCGATCGCCAGCCGCCAGAAGTCATTGATGATGAGCTGGCATTTGTAACGGGCGCACAAGGCCTTCGCCTTACGGATCTCGGCGCGCAACGCAGCCTCGTCGAGGTTCTTGACGCGAAGCTGCACCAGCCTGACGCCGAGCGGCGCCAGCCTTTCAATCCAGGCGGCGCTGTCGACGATCAGATAAAAAGGATCGAGTTTCATTGAAAGACTGCCCGGCCAATTGTCGGCGTCGATGGGACGGCGAGGTCGCGCGGCTCGAGCAGGCCCGAGCGATACGCCTCACGGCCGGCATCGACCGCCTTGCCGAACGCGCGCGCCATGCCGATCGGATCGGCGGCCTTGGCCACTGCCGTGTTGAGGAGCACCGCGTCGAAGCCGAGTTCCATCACGAGAGCCGCGTGAGATGGGCGGCCGAGGCCCGCATCCACGATCAGCGGGACATCCGGGAAATGGCCGCGCATCGAGCGGAGCGCGGTGATATTTACCGGTCCAAGCGCAGAACCGATCGGCGCGCACCAGGGCATGAGCACCCTGCATCCGGCTTCCAGCAATCGCTCGGCGACGACGAGATCGTCCGTCGTGTAAGGAAATACAGCAAAGCCGTCGTCGCACAAGATTCGCGCGGCCTCGACCAAGCCGAAGACGTCAGGCTGCAGCGTGTCATGATTGCCGATCACCTCGAGCTTGATCCAGTTCGTGCCGAAGACCTCGCGCGCCATATTTGCGGTCGTGACGGCTTCCTTGACGGAGTGACAACCGGCGGTGTTGGGTAGGACATGCAGCCGCAGCGATTGGATAAGCGACCAGAATTTCTCGCCACCCTTGCCGCCGGCCATTTCGCGGCGCAATGAGACGGTCACCGCGGACGCGCAGGATGCCTTGACCGCATCGGCAAGAATGGCGGGCGAGGGGTACTGTGCGGTGCCGAGAAGCAGGCGCGACGGAAGCTTGGTTCCGTAAAGCTCGATCACGTTGCTAACCTCCTTGCATGGGTGAGAGGATTTCGATCCGGTCGCCGTCCTTCAGCTGGAACAGCGCCCGCTCAGTCGCGTGCACAACCTCGCTGTTCACTGCCGTTGCAAGCCAGTTGCCTTCGTAGTCGAGCGCCGCGAGAAGCTCCGCCAGGGTGGCGGCGGTGATCTCATGCGCTTCGCCGTTGACCGTCAGTTTCATCAGCAAGTTCCACCGGTTTGTCAGAATCGAAAACAAGGTCGGCCGCCCGACGCGCCATGGCGGGGGCCAGAAGGAAACCATGGCGGTAGAGCCCGTTGATCGCGACGGTCCTGCCATGCGCTTCGACGCGCGGCAGGTTGTCGGAAAACGCCGGGCGAATGCCGACGCCCGTCTCAACGATCGCGGCCTCGCCGAAGGCGGGATGAACCGAATAGGCGGCGTTCAGGAGTTCCATTATCGCCCGCACCGTGACCGGCTCCGTGGACAGACTCTCGACCATCGTTGCACCCGCCATGAAATGATGGTCGGCGCGCGGCGCCAGATAGAGCGGCAAACGCGGGTGCAGCAGCCTGACCGGGCGCGACAGCGAGATGTCCGGTGTACGCAGGATCAGCATCTCGCCGCGAACGCCGCGAAGCCTTTCATCGCTGGACGCCATTCCTATGCAGTCGATCTCGCGGTCGAATCCCGTCATGTGCAGGGCGTCCATTCCGAAGCGGAACTCGACGCCGCTTCCGGCGAGTTTTTCATGCAGCGCCGCCATTGCACGGCGTGGGTCGAGATGGGCTTCGCCCGGGAAGAACAGCCCGCGACGGAAGCGGTCGGCGAGATCGGGTTCCAGGAGCGCGATTTCGTCTTCGTCGATCCGCCGATGACCCGACGTGCGGCTTGCAAACCGGTCGAGTTCGCCCGCATCCCGCGGCGTTGCCAGAACGAGCGTTCCGGCCCGCGTGACATGACCCGGCAGGACCGCATCCCACCAGTCGGCGGCATCGCGTCCGAGATCCAGCACCGGCTGCTCGGCGCTTTCGCGCTCGCACCAGGGCGCCAGCATGCCGCCGGCCATCCATGATGCGTTGCCGCCAAGGCCATGCCGGGTCTCGGCAATGGTTACCGCAGCACCGCGGGCGGCGAGTTCGAAGGCGGCGGTGAGGCCGGCGACGCCAGCCCCTTTGACCAGCAGCCTCATGACGGCTCCGGCATCTTCGGCATGGGCGGTTCGCCGTCCACCGGCATATAAAGATTGCCGCCCTCGCGGTACTTCGCGGCCATCGCCGCCATGCCCTCTTTCTGTGCCTCGGCCCGAATGTCGTGGGAGATGCGCATCGAGCAGAATTTCGGCCCGCACATCGAGCAGAAATGCGCCAGCTTGTGCGCCTCCTTCGGCAAAGTCTCGTCGTGGAAGGAGCGCGCGGTTTCGGGGTCGAGCGACAGGTTGAACTGGTCTTCCCAACGAAACTCGAAGCGTGCGCGGGAAAGGGCGTCATCCCTGACCTTCGCCGTCGGATGACCCTTGGCGAGATCGGCGGCGTGCGCGGCTATCTTGTAGGTGACGACGCCCGTTTTGACGTCGTTGCGGTCGGGGAGACCGAGATGCTCCTTGGGCGTGACATAGCAGAGCATCGCCGTGCCGTACCAGCCGATCATTGCCGCGCCGATGCCTGAGGTGATGTGGTCGTAGCCGGGTGCGATGTCGGTGGTCAGCGGCCCAAGCGTGTAGAAGGGCGCCTCGCCGCAGACTTCGAGCTGCCTGTCCATGTTCTCCTTGATCTTGTGCATCGGAACATGGCCCGGCCCCTCGATCATGACCTGGCAATCCTTGGCCCAGGCGACCTTTGTCAACTCGCCGAGCGTTTCCAGTTCGGCGAACTGCGCCGCGTCGTTGGCGTCGGCGATCGAGCCGGGACGAAGGCCGTCGCCGAGCGAGAACGACACGTCGTAAGCGCGGCAGATGTCGCAGATTTCCTCGAAATGCTCGTAGAGGAAGCTTTCGCGGTGATGATGCAGGCACCACTTGGCCATGATGGAGCCGCCGCGCGACACGATGCCGGTGACCCGGTCGACCGTCAGCGGGATGTAGTGCAGCCGCACACCGGCATGGATGGTGAAATAGTCGACGCCCTGTTCGGCCTGTTCGATCAGCGTATCGCGGTAGATTTCCCAGGTCAGGTCCTCGGCGATCCCTCCGACCTTCTCAAGCGCCTGGTAGAGCGGCACGGTTCCGATCGGCACAGGCGAATTGCGGACGATCCATTCGCGGATGTTGTGGATGTTGCGACCGGTCGACAGGTCCATGACGGTGTCGGCCCCCCAGCGGATCGCCCAGACCATTTTTTCGACCTCTTCGGCCATCGACGAGGTGACGGCTGAATTGCCGATATTGGCATTGATCTTGACCAGGAAATTGCGGCCGATGATCATCGGCTCGCTCTCCGGGTGGTTGATGTTGGCTGGAATGATAGCCCGTCCGCGCGCTATCTCGTCGCGCACGAATTCCGGCGTGACGAAGTCCGGGATCGCCGCGCCGAAAGAGTTGCCGTCGCGCTGCATCCCGCCGCGTAAGCTCTCGCGGCCGAGATTCTCGCGAATGGCGACGAACTCCATTTCGGGGGTGATGATCCCGGCGCGCGCATAGGCAAGCTGCGTCACCGCTTGGCCCGTTTTTGCCTTTAGCGGCCGGTGGCGCACGGGAAATTCCGGCGTCAGGCGCTCACCTGACGCAAAGCCGTTGTCCTCCGGCCTGACACTGCGGGCATCGTGGAATTCGACGTCGCCGCGCACCGTCACCCATTCATTGCGAAACCTGGCGAGGCCCTTTTCGATGCTGGTTTCGACAGTCGGGTCCGTATAGGGGCCGGACGGATCGTAAACGGTGACAGGCGGTTCGCCTGCCGTCGGATGGACGGCGATTTCCCGCATCGGCACCCTGATCTGCGGGTGAATCAGGCCGGGTTTGTGGATTTTCCTTGAGGCGGGCAGCGGTCCCGTCGACACGGCGGGGGAAATGGCATTCATTTTGAGGCTCCTTTGCTCATGCATTGGAGACCCAGTTCTGTGCCGGAAGGATGAAAAGACGCTTCTGCCTGCCTGCTTACAGGTTTTCGGGCATGGACTCCCGCAAAGCGCTTGCACCGTCCCTACGCCAGTATGAACTGGATCAGGTTCAACGGGTCACTGCGCCGCGAAAGCCAGCAGTATCTCAGCCCCTTGCCGGGACCCCCCTGGTGAATGGGTCAAATTGAGCGGGCGATCGCCATTTTGTCAAGCGCATTCGGCCCATCAATCGGCAACGCTTGCTGGGCGCGCGCGGACGAACTATTGAGCCTGCGTTAGCCATTTGGGCTGCGGCACCGCCTGCAGCAGGCTTTGCGTATAGTCGTGGCGAGGCGCCCCGAACAGCGCCGCGGTTTGGCCTTCCTCGACAATCCTTCCGTCTTTCATGACCATGATCCGGTCGGCGAAATGGCGCACGATCGGCAGGTCGTGGGTGATGAAGATATAGGAGAGGCCGAGCCTCGTCCTGAGGTCGGCCAGAAGGTCGATCACCTGCGCCTGGATAGAGACGTCGAGCGCCGAAACCGCCTCGTCGCAGACGATCAGTTCCGGCTCGCTGGCAAGCGCGCGCGCAATGGCGATGCGCTGCCGCTGGCCGCCGGAAAACTGATGCGGGTAGCGCTCGGCGTGCTCCGGCAGCAGCCCCACCAGTTCCAGGAGCTCTGCCACGCGAGCCTTCCACCTGTCCTTCGGCAGGATATCGCGGTGGATCACCCAGGGCTCGGAAATGATCGAATAAACGCGCATGCGCGGATTCATCGATCCGTATGGGTCCTGGAAGACCATCTGGACCTTGCGCCGAAACGCCATGAGGCGCTTTCCATTCATGTCGAAGATGTTCTCACCGGCAAAGACCGCGCTGCCGGCGCTTGGCGCGTTCAGCCCCAACAGCATGCGCGCGACGCTCGATTTGCCGGAGCCGGACTCGCCGACGATGCCGAGCGTTTCTCCTCTCCTGACCTCGAAGCTTATGTCGTCCACCGCCTTGAACGTCCGCTTGCTGCTAAAAGCTCCGGAAGCAAGCTCATAGTGCTTGGTGAGATGTTCCACCTTGAGCAGCGTCTCGCCGGCGATCGCCGTCGAACGCCTGTTCGGCGCCTCCGCTGCGTTGCCGTGGGGCAGGGCGGCGATGAGGCGGCGCGTATAGGGGTGCTGCGGATTGCTGAAGACCTCCTTGGCGATGCCTGTCTCGACGACCTTGCCGCCGTTCATGACGATGATCCGGTCCGCCATGGACGCGGCGACTTCGAGGTCGTGGGTGATCATGATCAACGCCATGCCGGTTTCGCGCTGGAGATCGCGCAGCAGATCGAGGATCTGCGCTTGCACGCTGACGTCCAGGGCAGTCGTCGGCTCATCGGCGATCAGGATGTCCGGTTTCAACGCGATCGCCATGGCAATCATCACGCGCTGGCGCTGTCCGCCCGAGAACTGATGCGGATAGAAGTCGACGCGGTTTTGCGGCTCTGGAATGCCGACGCGCCGAAGCAGTTCTATCGTCTTGGCGCGTGCGCCCTTGCCGCTCTCTGCGCCGTGGCTCTCATAGACCTCCTCGATCTGGCGCCCCACCGTGTAGACCGGGTTCAAATAGGCGAGCGGATCCTGAAAGATCATCGCAATCCTGCGGCCGTTGATGCTTCGGCGCGCCTCGGCACCGAGGCCTGACAGTTCGACGCCATCGAAGAGGCAGGAGCCGGCCACGATGTCGCCTGGCGGACAGTCGATGAGATCCATCACCGTGCTGGTGCTGACGCTCTTACCCGAACCGCTTTCGCCGAGGATCACCAGCGTCTCGCCACGGCTGACGTGGAAAGAGACATCGTCGACGGCGCGTATCGGTTCATCGTCCGAAAGAAAATCGACGGTCAGACACTCCACCTTGAGAATGGTCGCGTTGCTCATCGGGCAGCTTTTCGCAATGTCTGAAGGCGCCAGCGTTGCTGCGGATCGGCGACGGTGCGGGCCCAGTTCGAGAGGATGTTGAGCGACAGCGTCGTCAGCATGATTGCAAGGCCCGGCCAGAATGCGATCCACCAGGCGGTGGCGAGATAGCCGCGGCCGTTTGCGACCATTGCGCCCCAGGTGAAGTCGGGTGGCTGAATGCCGAGGCCAAGGAAACTCAGCGCCGATTCCGACAAAATGACGGTCGCGAAATCAATGGCTGAAATCGTCACCAATGTCGGCAGGACCAGGGGGGCGATGTGCCGGATGATGATCCGGGCCGGCTTCGCGCCCATGGCTCGCGCCGCGCTGACGAACATGCGCTCGCGCAACTCCAGCACTTCCGCGCGCGCCGTTCTGAGGTAGATCGGCATGCGCGTCACGGCGAGAACGATCACCAGGTTGGTGATGCTCGGACCCAGCGTGTAGAGCACGATGAGCGCCAGCAGCAGCGAGGGAAAGCTCATGACGACATCGGCGAGGCGCAGGATGAGATGGCTGTACCAGCGCTCCGAATAGCCCGCTATCAGGCCCAGCGTTCCACCGACCAGCATCGACGCGAACACCGCCGCCGCGGCAATGCCGAATGTGTTCTGCGCGCCGACAATCAGCCTGGCCAGGATGGGCCGGCCGAGGGTGTCGGCGCCAAGGACGTAGATCCAGCCACTGGCCAGCGAGAACGGGGCAAGATTGCGCTGGCGCAGGCCCAGCCGCGAAGCGGCATCGCCCACCAGCCACGGGCCGAGGACCGCAGCGAGCACGACGATCACCAGGAAAATGGCGGCGGCGAGCGCAAGCCTGTCGCGCTTCAAATAGGCGAAAAGCACGCGGCCGCTGCCTGGAACGGCCGCCGGCTTGATGTCGGGGGTGATGATCGTCATGGCTCAGTACCGGATGCGCGGATCGAGAACCGCGTAGAGGAGGTCGATCGCGATGTTCAGGATGAAGATGGCGGTTGCCGTCACCAGGATGGTCGACTGGACGACGGCAAAATCGCGCTGGATGATCGAATCGATCATCAACTTGCCGATGCCGGGCCAGCCGAATATCGACTCCACGACGACGGCGCCGTTGACGAGGCTGGTCGCCAGGTCGCCGGCGACCGTGACGACGGGCAGCAGCGAGTTGCGAAGCGCATGGCCGAAGATGATCTTCTGCCGCGGCAGGCCCTTGGCCCTTGCGGTCTTGATGTATGGAGAGGCAAGCGCCGACAGCATGGTTCCGCGCACAACCTGCACCAGGAGACCGAAAGGGCGAAGCATCAGCACGAAGGTCGGCATGATCCAGTGGACCCAGGTGCCGGTGCCCGATGTCGGCAAAAGCCCGAGCCCCACGGCGAAGACAAGGATGCCGACGATGGCGACCCAGAAATCCGGCGCGCTTGCGCCGGCCAGCGAGACGAGGCTGGCGATACGGTCGAAGATGCTGCCTGGCCACGCGGCCGCCAGCGAGCCGACAAGGATTGCCAAGGCGGTCGACAGCGTGATCGCGACGACGGCCAGCTTCAGCGTTTCCGGGAACGCCTCGAGCGCGACCTGCATCGCCGAGCGGTTCTGGCGCAGCGATTCACCGAAATCCAGCTGCAGCAGATCGCGCAGATATCCCAGAAACTGCCAATGGATCGGCTGATCGAGGCCGTTCAACCGCGCGAACGCGGCCCGAGCTTCTGCAGTCGAGTCCAGAGGCAGGTACAAGGCGGAAGGATCGCCGGTGAGCCGTGTCAGGAAAAAAACCAAGGTCAAAAGACCGATGACCGACAGGATGCTGTGCGACGCCCGGCGTCCAAGATAGATTATCATTTCGGATGCCCTTCGGCGGATATCGACGGAGGCAGCGGGTCAGGGGGCGCAGGGCGACGACCGCCTGGCACCCCCGTATCGCTCAGTCTTTGATGGCGATATTGGCCAGCGGTATTTCGCTGTTGGTGGTGATATCGGGCTTCCATTCCAGCCTGGTGCCAACCCGGGTGTAGCCGATCATGTGGAACATCGGGATGTCCGCCACCACTTCGTTGCGGGCCTTGCCGAAAATCGCCTTAAAGCTGTTGGTGCGGGCTTCGCCGGTCGCCGCCAGTGCCTCGTCTATCTGCTTGTCGAATGCCGGATCGGCCAAGGTCGAGTAGCTGCCACTCGATCGATAGAAGATCGGCACCGTGAAGGCCGCATCGCCCTTGTTGTTGTCATGCATCATCTGCAGGAGATTGGGGCCTCGCTCCGCCGGGAACGGCTTTTGCAGATAGCGCAGCCAGTCGGCGACATCGAGCATGGTAAGCTTGACGTTGAGACCGGCGTCCTGCCACATCGTCATCATCGCCTCCATCGCTTCGGCGCCGTTCGGATAGATGCCGTTTCGCCCGATGAGCTTGATCTCGGTGTCGACCGCGACACCCGCCGCGCGCGCCTCTTCGATGAGCTTTTTCGCCTCTTCCGGATCATACGACCAAGGCTCGAGCGCATCGTCATGGCCGTTGATCCCGGAGACGACCATCTGCGACGCACGCTTGACGTCGTCGCCGAACAGCTGCGCAAGGCCCTCCCAGTCGATCGCCAGGTTGAGCGCCTTGCGCACGCGCAGGTCGTCGAGCGGCGGCTCGGCGGCATCGATGCGGATGGCAGTGGTTTCGGAGTTCAGGTAGGCGAAATCCGTCTCCGGATTGCTGGCGTCCTGGATGGCAATCGACGGTGTCAGGTCGGCTTCCCCGGTTTCCACCATGGCGGCTCGAATCGAGGATTCGGGTCGCCAGACATAGGTTGCCTTGGTGATCTGCGGCTTGTTGCCCCAATAGCCGTCGAATGCGTCCAGCACCACGGTCTGCGGGGAAAAGGTCGACAGCGTGAACGGGCCGGTGCCGACCGGATCGTTCACCGCCTGGTCGACCGGCGTCTTCGGCGAGACGATCATGACCACGCTCAACAGCGTCGGCATGATGGGCTCGGGCCTGTCCGACTTTATTTCGACGGTCAGCTTGTCGACCGGCGTCAGCGTCAGTTTGGCATCGCCGAATTTCGCAATGTTGCTGCAGGTAAGCTTGCCGCTGATCATCCGGTTGATGGAGAAGACGACCGCATCCGCATTGAGTTCGGTTCCGTCCTGGAAGTTGACGCCCTCGCGCAGCTTGATCCGCCAGGTGGTCGGGTCCACGCTGGTCCACTCCGTCGCCAGTTTCGGCTGGGGCTGTCCGCTGACCGGATCGATGACGGTCAACGATTCAACCACGTTTTGGCTGAGTATCTGGCCGACATTGGTGATGATGGTGCCGCAGGGCTCCAGATTGGCCGGCTGCTCCGGCAGGACGATACGGATCTCCTGCGCCGCTTCCTGTGCGACGGCCGATGGCGCGGCAGCGGTCATCAATACGACAGCTGCAATCGCATGAATGCTTCTGTTCATGTCACTCCTCCCTTTGAGCTTCCGTTTGGGATCTTCCGTTTTTGGCTGGCGCACGAGACGATCCTCCTCATCCCGTGCGGCCGACAATTTGCCGATCTCGCGGCAGCTAGGCGGCGATCTTCTCGATCAGTCCGCGCAGCACGTCTTTCTCCTGCGGCTTCAGATCGGTCAGCGGCGGCCGAAGCGGGCCGGGTGTCCGTCCGATGAGCTCGACGCCGGCCTTGATGATCGACACCGGATAACCTTGCTCGCGATCGCGCAAAGCCGCGAAGGGGAAGAAGAAGCTGTGGAGGATTTCTTCCATCACAGCGCGATCACCTGTCCGCATCGCCCTGTAGAAGCGCTGGGCCAATTCCGGCACGAAGTTGAAGACCGCGGAGGAATAAGTCGTCACGCCGGCGCCGTTGAAGCCCTCGGCGAAAAGCTCATGCGTGGGCATGCCACCGATGTAGCAGAGCCGATCGCCGAGCTTTGCAGTGACGTGGCGGACAAGATCTATCTTGCCTGTGCCGTCCTTGAACCCGATGAGGTTTGGGCACGCGTCAGCAAGGCGGGCAACGGTGTCGGCATTGGCGACCGAGTTCGCACGGTTGTAGATGATGACGCCGAGGCCGGTGGACTGGCACACGGCTTTGACATGCCGAAAAATCCCTTCTTGCGAGGCCTCCATCAGATAGTGGGGCAGAAGCAGGAGACCGTCGGCTCCCGCAGCCTCGGCGCGGCGGGCGATTTCCGTGGCGAGCGCCGTGCCGTAGCCGCAGCCGGCGATGATCGGCACGTCTCCCGAGGCATCCTTGGCCGCGCGGGTAACGTCGGCGACCTCTTCCGGCGACAGGGAGAAGAATTCACCGGTGCCGCCGGCCGCGAACAGGGCAGCGGCACCGAACCCCGACAGCCATTCGACATGCGCGCGATAGCTTTCGAGATTGAGGCTGAAATCCTCGTTGAAATGCGTGACCGGAAACGACAGCAGCCCTGAAGCGACACGCGACTTGATTTCATCTGGCGACAAAGGAACTCATCCCACAAATTAATATGATGTCATCTAGATTCATATGATGAGTATCCAGACGAGTCAACCGCCGGTGTTGTCCTGATTTGTCGGGCGCCGGATGGTCAGGGCGCGATAGCGCTTTATCCCGGTCACCAAATGGCGGCGCATCGCCTCACGCGCCTTTTCCGGGTCGCGGGCGAGGATTGCATCGGCGATTTCCCTGTGCTCCTGCAGAATCGGATGGTCGCGATTGGGCAAGGGGTCGACGCCGCCCATCATCGTCTTGAACTTCACCCGCGGGATCATCCGCCGGCCGACATGTTCGAGGAAGGCCTTGAACCTGGCGTTATTGGTTGCGGCGGCGATCGCCATGTGGAACTGGAAGTCGGCATCGTCCGTGGGTTGCCCTTGCGCCATGAGGTCGGCGAACCTTTCGACCTGGGCCTCGATTTCGGCCTCTTGCGCCGGCGAGCTGCGGGCGGCGGCAAGACCGGCTGCCTCGACTTCGATGCCGATGCGCAGCTCGAGCTCTTCGATGATGTCCGAGATCTTGTTCGTTTCGTCGGTGAACAGCTTCAATCCCTCGTCGACGGGTTTCGCGCCGAGAACGAAGACGCCGGCGCCTTGCCGCGATTCCACCAGTCCGTCGGCGCGAAGCGCGGCAATGGCCTCCCGGACCACGGTGCGGCTGAACCCGAACCGGTCGATCAGCGCGGGTTCTGTCGGCAATTTATCGCCAGGCGCATAAAAGCCGGCTTCGATCTGGTCGCGCAGCGCATCGGCAACTTGAGAGACGAACGACCGCCGGGACGTTCGATGTTCGGCCTGCTGCATGGGTCCTCCCAACTTTGCCGGATCTGAGGATTCATACTCCCAGTGCGGGCCAAAAGCGAGGTCATCATATGAAAATTCGTCGTTCGATGTCTCGAACTTCTTAAGGTCATCATATGGCTTTTGTGCTCAGTGTCGGCCATCAATTCGCCCGTCGTGCTGGGCACGGCGATCAGCGAAATCCACGCAGTAGCAGCTTTCAGGCTGCGGCCGGCAGGTGATCGCGGACCCACCTGACGATCTGTCCCGCCGTCATTGCGCCGGATGTGCGCGCAACCTCCCGTCCGCCGTGGAAGATGATCATGGTCGGAATGCCGCGGATGCCGAGCCTGGCTGCAACGGCCTGCTCATTGTCGGAATTGAGCTTGATCAGTCGAACATGCGGCTCCAGTTCGTTGGCTGCCGCTTCATAGGCCGGCGCCATCATCTTGCACGGGCCGCACCATGGTGCCCATATGTCGACGACGACGGGGAGGCTGCTTCGCGTGACCTGGCGATCGAAACTCTGTGCATCGACGTCTGCCGGATGACCCGAGAACAGCCTGGAGCCGCACTTTCCGCATTTCGCGTCCCCGGCATCGCCTGCCGGCGGCAGGCGATTGACCCCGCCGCATTTGCCGCAAACCACCAGTTTTTCCTGCGTCATTCCCATTTACCCGTCTTTATGCGCGTCGATCGTCGCCGTCACGATGCGGTCTTGAGTGGAGGATTCTGCGCAAAAGCGACCGCGTCCGAAACCTTGGCCAATTCTGCGGCGATATCGGCGAGCTTTCGATCGGCGTCGACCTTGCGCCAGTTGGACGGGGTAGCCTTTCGCTGCAATTGCCGCGACAAGATATCGACTGTGGCGTCAGAAGGACCGCCACTGCGCTCGCTCACCCGCTGCCAAAGAACGAGCGGATCCGCCTCCAGCCAGAATCCGGCGAAAGCAACGTCTCTGCCGTTTGCAGCTTTCTCGATGCGGTTGCGATCGGCCGGCCGGTCAAAGACGGCATCGGCGACCACCGAACCGCCTTCGGCAATGATCAAGTCGGCGCGCCATGCCATTTCGCGGTAGACGCGGTCCGACACATCAGGTCGATAAGCCCTGTCCGGCAGCTTCGTCTCGGCTGGCACCCCATGCAGGGCTTTGCGGATGCGGTCGCTTTCGACAATGCGTGCGCCGGGCGGCGCGCCAACATGTGCGGCGAGTGCCTCGGCAACGGCCGTTTTGCCGGAACCGCTCAAGCCGCCGATGGCGATCAGCCGAGGAGGCTTTTCCTCGAGAAGTGTTCGGGCAAGCTCGAAATAGGATCTGGCCTCGGCAAGCAGCCCGCTGGAATCGTCACCGCTTTCCTCGATCTGGGTTGCGGTGACATGCGCGCGCACCGCGGCCCGCACTGCCATGAAAAACGGCAGGAGGATGAAGCCGTCCTCGTCGTCTGCTTCGTCGAGATAGCGGTTCATCACCAGGTTGGCGAGTTCCGGAAAGCTGCGATGCCAGAGGTCCATCAGCAGGAAAGCCAGGTCGTAAAGCACATCGATGCTGGCGATCTGGTCGTTGAATTCGATGCAATCGAAGAGGCGGGGCTCGCCGTCGAAGAGACAGATGTTGCGCAGATGCAGGTCGCCGTGGCATCGTCGGATCTTGCCTGCCGTCTCCCGCCGGTCGAGCAACTCGCAATGACGGGCGAGGGCGGTGCGAAACATCCCGGTGAATGCCTTTATCTCGGCTTGCTCGAAAACATGGCTGGTGGCAAAGCCGGCTTCGTTGATGGCGAGCACGCCTGCCAGGTTGCAGGATCCGCTCCCCTTGTGGACCTCCGGCGCGCCACGATGATAGCGCACGATCATGCGCGCGACATCCGTCATCAGCGCAGGCGTCAGTTCGCCACCGACTGCCATTCGGTCGAGCAGCTTCGACTGATCGAAGCGGACCATCTCGATCGCCGCATCGACCAGTTTGCCGCTTCCGTCGAAGGCCAGCTCGCCGCCGGCCTCGCGGGTGACGCGCCGCACCCCCAGATAGAGGCCGGGGGCAGTCCTGGAGTTGAGATCGACCTCCTTCTCGCAAGCGGCGAGCCGCAGCGCTGGGGTCGAGAAGTCGACATAGGGCAGCTTGACCGCTCGCTTGATCTTGTAGGCGCGCTGGCCAACCAGGAATATCCGCGAGATATGGGTCTCGATCGCCTCGACCGGTCCGCTCTCGCCATATGCGGCAGGGTCCATCAACATCGCGGCCACGGATTGCTGATCCTCGACGATCATCGGATGCCTCTTTGTTTTGTACCCAACCTGGGGAAGCCAGCGAGCGTGGTCGCTGAAATTCCACGCCATCAGGCCCTTGCTGCCACAGCGCCTGGATATAACCAGCCAGGTCACGAATGCGTTCCGTGCTGCTGCTGCTCCGGTGTTCGGGGCGTATTCTTGGCGTCCTCCAGCGGCCTGAAACCTGTTGGCGTCGGCACGTGGGCATGTTGATACGGATCAAATGATGACCGGCGGCGTTCTTGACTCAGCGCTAGCAGCGCGCCGAGCCGTCTCGCTGTTGTTGCAACGACGATTGGGCTTTGGGGCAAAATCGGGAGCAGCCGCCATGGCTTTCAGGACGATACTTGCCGTTACGGGACCGCACGAGGGAGACGGTGATCTCAAACCTGCCGCCGACCTGTGCAACGAGATCGGCGCCCATCTTGCTGTTCTGGTCGTTGCCGTAGCTGCGCCGCCACCAGTCGGGGAGTATGCCGCGGTCGTTTCAGAAGCCTGGCTGGACGAGCGTCGGGCCGTCGAGGATCTGTTGAAGAAGCGGACTGCTGACCTGTCGGCTTTTCTCGCCGGCAGCGTGCTTTCGGCCGATGTCTCCAGCGAATATCCGGAAGCCGGCTGGGCCGACGACACCATCGGCCGCCGTGCCCGCTATGCCGACATTACGGTCATTGGACCGGAGCTGCTCGCCAACGAAACGCTGAAAAGCAAAGCGATCGAAGGCGCATTGTTTTCTTCGGGAAAGCCCTTGCTGCTCATCCCCGCGGGGGCGCAGCCGACCCTGAAGCCGAAACGCGTGCTGATTGCATGGGACGCCCGTCTGGAGGCATCGCGTGCCGTCCGCGAATCCCTCGGCCTGCTGCCAGGCGCCGATGAGGTGCACCTCGTTATGGTCGATCCGGTGGAGGACGAGTACCGCCACGGGGCCGAATCCGGAGCCGCCGCCGCCGCCTATCTCGCGCGGCATGGCGTGAATGTCACGGTCGACCGGCTGCCCAGCCTGGACCATTCAGTCGTCGACGTGCTTCGCCGGCACGCGCTCGACATCGCCGCCGATCTGATGGTGATGGGGGCTTACGGTCATTCCCGGTTGCGCGAGCGCATCTTCGGTGGCGTCACCGTCTCGATGCTTGAAGACCCGTCGATGCCGATCCTTATGGCGCGTTAGCCGCCGGCGCCCGTCATTGGCATCCCTTTTTAAGTCCCAAGGGACACTGTTGCCGCCCATCTAGCCGTCTCATCGGTATCGGCGGAGCCGCGAATCTGTGGTAAGCCGCCGCTCAACCAACCAAAGGACGACACCTGTGAGCGAACCGACCGTGGCCGAGGCGACCGAAAGTATCTATGCATCGCTGCGGGCGGACAATGCCGACATCGACGCGCATATCGCGACGCTTAAGGTGGCGATGACACGAGAAGGGATAAAACAGGCGGTGTTCGATCCGACCAGACTGGCGCAGAACAACCGTTCGGGCCGCAAGCTGATGCAGGCTTATTTTCGGCAGCGCGGCGTGAGCGTGAGGTTTTCGGCCTCGTAGGGCGCAGGCTGAGGCGCCACGGCCCGCCGGCAACCATTGTGGTCCAGGATCCGCCGGGGAGTTCAGGCAAGTCCGCTTTTGGCTTCTGTAGGCCGACATGCGGCTTCCGGCCCCGCCGACGTGAAAGTTCCTAGGAAATCGGCCGACAAATGGTCAATTCAATCACCTGCGCCGGCTGCCGAGCACATCGGCGACCGACTCGCCGCTTCTGGCCTTCGGATTTGACCGGCTATCGCATGAATCTGCTGCTTTGAGCGCTTCGGCGCGGTAAGCCTTGTCTAACGCTCCGATCCGTCGAACCGACGCGAAGAACCGTGGATAGTCGCCCGAACACAAATCGAACAAGCGGAGAAACGTCGCCACCTGATCGCCGTAGACGGAAGTCGCGGCGAGCTTCGCGTTGTTAATCGGAGAATCGAACCAGACATCGTATCCCTGGTATCCACGCCAGCGACTGTCGCGCATCTCTCGGTAGCGCATCCGCAGCCGTTCGATCGCGGCCATCTTCGCGGCCCGCTTCTGCTCAGAGGTAGCGCTGCCGTCATAGACATGGCTTAGCTCGTCCCGGGTCTGCGACACCAGCGCAAGAAATTGAGCTCTGCGCCTCCGGTCGGCTTTGTAACGGCGCAACTCGCCGGTATCACCAGCCGCGCGCAGCCATTTTCTCACGCCGGTTGTTTCGACGGCGACAGCGAATGCCTCGTTGAATGCGGAATCGTCCTTCACATAGACGCGTTGGTGGGCCAGCTCATGGAAAACTAGCCCCGCAAGATACGTTTCATCTTGGCTGAGCATCGTATTTAGCAGCGGGTCACTTGACCAGCCAAGCGTGGAATATGCAGTGATGCCCGTCACATAGACGTCCAGGCCCTGTCTCTGAAGTTCGACAGCGGTTTCAATCGCAGACCTTTTGGAGAAGTATCCTCGGTACGGAACGCATCCGAACACCGGAAAGCACCATGTTCGTGGCGTCAGCGAGAATTCCGGCGCGGCGAAGACGGCCCATGTCACCGCGTCCCGACCAACGTTAACATAGCTGCGGTAGCTATTGTTGTCCGGCAGCGCTAGTTCATCTATCGCAAACTGTCGGATGGCGCTCGCCGATTCCATTCGAGCGCGTAGTGTCCCAGGGATCGAAGGATCGTCGATCAGCTCTTCGACATCCTGGCGCGCCGCCATGATCTCCACGTGACCCTTCAAGGATTGTGCGTAGTAAGAAATGCTGGTGCAACCGGCCACGCCGGACATCACGATCGTCGCAGCAACCGAACGAAAAAATGCACGCATCACGGTTGCCCACGGCATTTGCTCACACGTCCGGATAGGGCAAACGTCGCAACTACGCCCGGTCCCAAACAGTGGCTCCAATTCGGTTGATATCCTGGGATGAGGGTTTAGGTTAGACGTTCGTCTTCGGCAAGGTTGTCACAATGTGATCATTCGCTGCCAAATTGCCGAATGTCCGCTATAAGCCGGACACGGCGGCATGCGAACTATCCGCCTAGGAGGTCTTTTTCTCCTGGAGCTTCCGGTCGCATCCGGCCCACCGCTGTTGGTCCGCAATGCGCCCAAGCTCGCCGTTGCGAAGATCTTCGCCGCGTCTTAAAAGCGGACGTCGTCGCGACGACGCTGAAGCTCGCCGGGCCATCCCTAACCCGAAGAGGCTCATCATGGGCTGGGTTCCACTCTGACATCTAATCTGTAGAAGGTACGGTTGGATCTATGCGCACCAGAGGACCAGGCGTTCAGACCCTTGGCGGCATCATCGCCTTGTCGATCCTCCGGTGGATGAAGGAGGGGAGCGACAACAGATCCTCTGCGTCTTCCTTCTTCATCTCCCAGTCTTTCCTAGGCGCATGAGCGGTAGGATTCCGGAAGGTGCCGTACGTCCCCTTCAGCAGGTTCACGAAGCCCTTCTGCTCGCTCTTCTCGCTCATAGTTTGAAACCCGTTGATGATGAGCATCGGGATGTCGCCGCCGAAGACGTGGTCGAACAGCACGTTCCCGTCGTCGATGAGGCCAGTCCGATTTCGGAGCTTCTCGACAACGCTCTTCACGGCCTCCTGGACTGCGTGGAAGTAGTTGTCCGCGATCAACTCGGCCCGGCAGAAATCGAGAACGTCAGGATGGGTGCCTCGCGACGCCAAGTCCTTCCTGAGTTCCGACGCTCGGCGTTCAGCTTCTGACAGCGTGGTCGCCGTTCCACCTTTGCCGAGCTTCCCGGACTCGTCGACGTACAACCCGGTGAAGGCCAGCGCACGATTGATATTCGCCCGCATCGGCTCGTACCGCTCTGGGAACCTGACGAACCGGGCAGGCTTGAGAGCCTTGCGGATGAAGGCAAGGATGTGGGTGTTGGTCTGCTCTCGGTTCTGGTACTCGACGAAGGCGTTGTAGATCCTGTCGCGCTTCGTGCCGGGACCGGGATTCTTCAGTTTCGCGCTCTCAAGCAGGAAGTCGATCTCGTTGTTCTTCAGACCCTCGTCAGTGTCGCCCAGCGCGTCCGCGATCGCTTCCAGATGCTCCTGCTTGAACTTCATCGTGCATCCCCCTTCACCGCTTTCTTCATCCTGGCTTTCGCTTCCTCCGGCGTCTTCCGCGCAACTCGCTCCCGATATGGATTAATACTCCCATCGAGCGCGTCGATCATGTTTCTCAGGGAAGAGACATCCGCCTCAAACTCTCCGAGGAAGCCCGTGCACAGGGAGCATGCCCAGAGCACAATTACCGGGTCGGGCACGTCCTTCAGCCTCTTCCACTCCCTCTCAAGCGCATTTTGCATCTCGCCGCTGGCCTCGGCCATGAAAAGTGACCGGAGCTGCTGCAGCCGTGCGTCGCGTTTCTCGCCCGCGAGATTGTGGGCGATCTCGTTGCGCACTGAGTTCACAGCGAGAATCAGGTCCCAGATTGAGTTATCGTCTTTCCGTAAACCGTAGGCGCGTACGACGTGAACTTTTTGTGAGAAGCTGAGGCGTGCTTCCTTGAAAACATGCTCTGGGTGGAAGAAGACTACGGTCAGGATGTTGTCTAGCGCGGTCTCAATGATCAGGTGACCTGTCAAGACTGCCTGAAGGAGCGGATCGATCTGCCCCATCTTCTCGTGAAAAAGTGCGGCGTACTTGTCGAGATGGCTGGCTTTCTTCTTCATGGCAACTCCCCTCCGGTCTTGCTTCGGTACCACGTTCTTACATCTTCGACCTCGACAGTTGCACGCGGACCCCAATGCCGTCCTGGATCTGTGATGCTTGTGCGCTGGACTCCTCGCGTATTCCCCCGCCGCGGGCTTAAACCTGTCAGCCTGTATAGCGAGGTTAAGGCCGCCCCGCGGGCTCGCACAGGGAGCAACGGTGGACAATCACGCTAACGTAGAAGGGCACTTTGAATTTGTCCCGGAACCGGTAGATTGACGATCAAAGCAAATGGGGGCGAGTATTGGCTTGGGATTCAGGACTTGATGAGGGGAGTGTTGCCTACGCGATCGCGTCAGCACCCGAACCTCGGGTGCGGGTGATCGCCGGTCCGGGAACCGGAAAATCATTCGCGATGAAGCGGCGTGTGGCGCGGCTGCTTGAGTCCGGGAGTGCTCCCAACGAGGTATTGGCAGTCACCTTCACGCGCGTGGCTGCAGAGGATCTACATCGCGAACTGCAGAAGCTGGACACGCCGGGCTGCGAGGAACTTCAGGGGCAGACGCTCCATAGCCTCGCGATGCGCATTCTCGCCCGGAAGCATGTGCTCGAGGCGGTTGGCCGCGCTCCACGCCCGCTGAATACCTTCGAGACGAAGGCAATGATCTGCGACCTAGCCGGCGAGAACGGCGGGAAGCGGGCAGTCAAGAGGATGATCCAGGATTACACGGCGGCGTGGGCGCAGAGCCAGGGGGATGAACCGGGCTTCGCGAAAACGAGTGAGGAAAAGCATTTCCAAACCCAGCTGCTGGACTGGCTCGACTTTCACCAGGGCATGCTGATCGGTGAGCTGATCCCGTACCTGGTCCGCTACCTGAAAGATAACCCGGCCGGGGCGGAACGGAAGGAATTCCGACACCTCTTGATCGACGAATTCCAGGATCTCAACAAAGCCGAGCAGACGGCTCTCGCCTATCTCGGCGAGGCAGCGGAAATCTGTATCGTCGGTGACGACGACCAATCGATCTACAGCTTCAAGAACGCGCACCCCGATGGAATCCGGCAATGGAAGGATCTCCATCCCGAGTGCGCCGACCTCGAGATGGCCGATTGCCACCGGTGCCCGACAACGGTCGTCGGCATGGCGAATGCGCTCATCGCCGTGAACAAAAGCCGCCTGCCACGAGCGCTCAATCCGCTGCAGGATAAGGGGCCGGGGGAGGTAGTCATCGTCCAGGTCCCCTACCTTTGGAGCGAGGGGAAGTGGATCGCCAATAAGGTGTCGGAGTTGCTCGCGAGCGGCGTCCATCCGAGCGACATCATCATTCTTGTCCAGCGCGCCGTCGCGAGCCGTCCCATACTCGAGGCGCTGAAACAGGCGGGTGTTCCCGCCAAGTCCTACTACGAGGAAAGCCAGCTCGACTCCGAGGCGGCGCAAGAGCGGTTCGCGACCTTCAAGCTCCTACTCAACAATGAGGACCGAGTGGCGCTCCGGTATCTGCTAGGCGCCGGCGATGGCGATTTTCGCCGGAATGCTTACGCCCGGGTTCGTGCGCATTGCGAGGCGAGCGGAGACAGTCCATGGATCGCGATGCAAAAGCTCGCGGACGACGTGCTGAAGCTCTCCCACACAAAGCCGTTAGTGGAGCGGTTCAAGGCAATCCGGAACGAACTGGACACCTTGGACGTGCTAAAGGCGGACTTGCCCGCTTTTGTTGATGCGCTCTTCCCGGCCGGTGATGAGAACTTGTCGGAGTTGCGGGGGCTGGCAGTGGCACAACTGGAGGCGGCCGGGACGCCCGAGGGACTGCTCGGCGGCATGATGGAGGAAATCACGCAGCCCGATATCCCTCCCACCGTCCAGGAAGTGCGGTTGATGAGCCTTCACAAGAGCAAGGGTTTAAGCTCGCCCTTCGTTTTCATTGCGGGCTGTGTTGAGGGCATTCTGCCGGCGGCGCCCGATCCAGAGTGGCCGAAGGAGGTGAAGGACGCCGCCCTTGAGGAAGCGCGACGGCTTTTCTACGTGGGGATCACGCGCGTGAAATCCGACCTGGCGAACGGTCGGCCGGGAAATCTCTTCATCAGCTCCGCAGCAGATGACGATCAAGGACGCCTACGGCGCGAATGTAGCTTTCAAATCGAAGTACGGCCCCATGGCGAACCTCCTACCGAGCCGCTTCTTGAGTGATCTCGGACCGGCCGCGCCCAAGCCCACGACAGGAGGCGCGTGACCGAAATTGCCGACGCGAGAGGAACTGTACGCGAAGTTCGGGATCACGGCCGAAGCCGGTCAGCTATTCGAAACAGAGCTCGGAACGTTGCTTCTCTGCTCGCAAGGACTCGAGCATGGCTGGCACCTCGTGCCGAATGGCGAGAAAGCGCGCGCCTTTCTGGATGAGATCGACCGGAGCACGCTCGGGCGCCTATTAAATAGTTTCAAAGGTCCGATCCGCTTTGAAGGAGACCTTGCGGATAGGTTCGCGTCCGCTCTGAGAGCTCGAAATCGTCTGAACCATGGGTTTTACGAACGACACAACTTCAAGATCCAGACCGACGTGGGGCGGGACGCAATGATTGCCGATCTGGAAGCTATCCACGAAGAACTATTCCAAGCATGGCAGATCGCCAGCGCCATTACGTCACAAATATCGGAAATTATTCTACATGATGCATCTTCGCCGCAGCGAACATAATCGCCACTCGAAAGCAATACTATGAGAGCATCTAAAATAACGGCGATAGATTTCTTTGACGACCTGACCTCAAGTTACGCGCGCAAAAGGTTCTTCGGTGGGTTCAGCCTGCTGATAGTGTTCTGCCTGGTCCTCGTCGGCGTTGTTGAAGCATACGTCACATGGCCAATCACCAACGAGATCATCGTCTCCGTGCTGATCGAGATCGTGGCCGGGTCAGTGATCATCCTCGGGTTCTACGCTCTCTATGTCTACTTCATCGGAGCCAATACAGCCGTCAGAGAGGTGAACGTCACCCGTCCGCAGGATATCAGCGAGCGGATGATTGCGATGCCTAAGGACGTCCGGCATTACATGTTCTGGGGACGGTCGGGTTCGTTCTTCAGGGCTTATCCGCTGCTCCAGCTAGACAGGCAGGCCCGCGAGAACAAGCGCAACATCGTGGTCGACGTCCTCCTGCCCGATCCCGACGACGAGCGCCTCGTAAGGTCATACAGGGAGATCCTGAAGGCGCTTGGGGAGGAGCCGGGGGCCAACCCACTGCTTCCCAATGTCTTGGCGACCTGTATGGCCTGCGCAATCGTGTCGTCGAACAACAAGCACCTCGACATCAAGGTTCATCTGTCCCGAGGAATAACAGCCGCTTATTGATGACTTCAGCTCGAAAGATGTCCGTCGGTTCACGGCCCCAGATCGGCCACGGGAATTCATTCCCACTTTGGAAGCGGGTGGGCCGAGGTCTACTGCACCTATCGGGGGAAAGCAGAAAGACGGCTTATAGGCAGCCCGGACCGGGACGGCAACGTGACCGGTCGATCCTAGTTGGGCTTGTGCTGATCTATGCTTTTAGCAAGGATTCGGAGCGGATGAAGTTCGCACAGCAGGTCATTCAGACCATCGTGAATTTCGCGATCGGCGTGGTTGCGGGGATATTGGGCACGGGGGCAGCCTGATGGCCAAGAAGAGTCGCCCCAAGAACCAGCGTCCGGCCAGGACTACGACATCTCAGTTCATCTACAGTACGGCCCGCGGCTACCTTCAGTTCGTGGTGGTCGGTCATAACCACCAACCTTTCGGCACCGCTTACGAAATGAGCTTCCATCTTCCCAAGAGGATGCTGCTCGGGTTCGCGCTGGAGCTCTTCCTGAAAGCGTGGCTGCATCATTCCGGAACAACCGAAGGCGACCTGCGGGACATCTACGGCCATGATATCGAGGACCTGCATCAGGACGCGATTGCCAACGGTCTACCACAGACGCCTGACTTTGGCCGGTTGGTTCAGGAGCTCGGCTCCGACCACAAAGACTTCGGGTATCGCTACATGCACGATACCAGCCAGTACAATCCTATGGACTATGTCGCCGTCGTCACCATCCTGCAGGAGCTGGATCGCGTGGTTGATGAGCGGATAGGCGCAAGCGCAGCGTTTGGCTTGCAGCCGGGACACTGAACGGCGAAATTGAGGTCGTGACCTGAAGGCCGCTTTCCTTTGGCTGGAACTCCTAAGCAGACCGACAGCTCGCGGCCCCAAAATGACCATGAACGCCGAGATTTGGTGGAAAACGGAACATCTGATGTCGGCGCACCCTCTAGCAAATTTCCACCACATCCCAGAACTAACGATCGCTTCATCGGGATTGGCTGATAGCTTCGGCACGTCTTGGGATGACAGGACTGCGGGAGGATGCCCCCTTGAGAATGAGATATCTGCTAGCCGCCTCACTCGTTGTGGCAATCGTCCTGACGCTCAGATGGGAATGGCGGGAGCCCCATCACTTCGAGGATGAGGTCATGCGAGCCGCGCTGGCGGAGGAAGTTCGCCGGGACGACACCCGTTGCCCGCTCAGCAGCAAAGCTGTGGAGCAGGCTCGGCCATGGGTTCTTGCAGCCTGCGCGGCAGGCGGGCTCGGCTGGCATGAGGCAGCGGCGAAATATGGCGACGATGCAGCCAGAGTGTTCCTCGTCTATGGCGAGGATGCGGATTTCGTGGAGGTTTTCGACCGTCTCGGCCATCCGGTCGTGCCGGTGATTGCTTATTTCGTGAGGAATGGATCGTCGCAGTACTTGTTGCAGGAAACCGTCGGTCAGGGCCTCTCGAGCCTGTGGGACGACCGGCAGGTAGGATTCGGCCTCGCCGAGATTTCGCCGGAGCAATATGGGCTTATTGCCATTCACGAGCTCAAGGATCGCGGGCATGAGATGCTGTCGGAGTTCGAGATCGTTGACGGAACAGCAGTCCGCAGACAGTTCACCCGCACGCTGCTTGTTGCGAAGAACATAGTCCTGGGCGGCGTTTCCGATCTGGAAGGGGTGATCACCCGCGGCGAGCGGCTTCCGACCTGGGGCGAGATGGGTTGGGCGGCCTTCGATGCGGCAATCGTCGTCGGGGGGGTGGGCGCCGCAGCCAAGGCATTGCGCGTTGCGAAGGCACCGGTGGCCGCGGCTGGTCGCGGAACTGTGCGGATGGCACATCTGAGGGCTGCAGGCAAAGGCGCGTTCCAATCGCTTTCCGCCGTCGGTACCGCAGCCGGTGTCGCCGCCGTCGTCGCACTTCCCTATGTGGCGATCACGCGACCTCACCTTCTGACAGACGCGGCCGGTTGGATAGCCGAACAAGCAGGTCTCCCGGCCTGGCTCGGCGCCTTTGCGGCCTACCTTATACTCTGTCTTGTCCTGGCTTCTCTGCTGAGGATGGTTCTGGCGCCGCTGGCCTGGACGCTGCGAACGCTGAGCAAGATCGTTGGACGACTCGCCGGTGCCGGCGGTGTCCGATCCGCGGCAGCCTAAATCCCGCGCACAGCGCCAATGGCAGGTTACAAATGGTGGAATGTTAACGCTTCAGTCATTGAAGTCGCGATGTTGAATGCCTTCAGGTTTTAGGGGAGATTAAGCCGATGATAAAAGCGGATACTCCGTTCGCCCTTATGCTGGAGATGCACGCCGTGGTCTTAGGCGTTCCAGGGCTTATTCTGCTGGCATCAGCCGCAATCGTTGCATTGATACGCCCTTGGCGCTTTTCTTCATCGGTCGGCTTGGCTTGCAAACTGGCTTCAGGAGTTGGCATCATGGCTGCGGCAGTTGTGCTCGCACAGGGAGCATTTCTTCTCGGCTTTGGCACGCTGTTAGAGGATCCACGCTATCGTTCTCACTTCGTCTGTGAACCCTGCTTTTGAGTCCGCAAAGGGGCCGTCAACAGAACGGCCGCTTGTTGCGCCGCTTCCTGATAGCTGCCGGACTGCTTACGGCCCCGAGTGAAGTCATTCGACAACTATCGCCGATTGAACACGTTTGGCGCGAAGCAGACATAGTTTAGATGGCGCGGCCTCAGATTCTGCAAAATCGCGAGTGGTTTGGTATGCGTCTGCCAGCTCCATCGAGCGGCCTAGATGCTTTTCCATCTTTTCAGTGGGGATATCTGTGGGGCAGGCAGAATTCGGGATGCCTAACCCATTGTTTTTTCTGGTCGGAGTGGCAGGATTTGAACCTGCGACCCCATCGTCCCGAACGATGTGCGCTACCAGGCTGCGCTACACTCCGTGACCAGACCGCGGGCTTATAGCCGCCGTACTTCCTTCCTGCAAGCACCAATGGCAGCGCTTCTGTCGCATTTCTTGCCGTTTCGCTCTAACGTCATACAGGTTTCAGTTCCCTGCGGGATAAACACCGCTTAACGGCTCGTGTTATAGGCATGGCCACCTGCGTTGAAACCACTCTGAATCCAGCCGCTTGGAGTTGCTGTCTTGTCCCTGAAGATCGTTAGTGAAGCCCTTCCCAACACCTTCGAGTTTGAAACCACGGCGCTGATCAAGGCGTCCGGCTTTCGTGAGTATGATGCGCGCTGGTGGTTCGGCCATCCGGGCTCTGCCGAGCCGCCGGAGCTCAACCTGATCGGTGTCCAGGCGCTTGGCATGGGGCTCGGCACGCTGATCCGGCGCCTGGGCGCCGGGCCGGACATCGTGACCGGGCATGATTTCCGCTCCTATTCGCTGGCGATCAAGCTGGCGCTGGTTTCCGGGCTGATGGCCGCCGGCGCGCGGGTTAGGGATATCGGGCTGGCGCTGTCGCCGATGGCTTATTTCGCCCAGTTCGCGCTCGACACGCCGTCTGTCGCCATGGTCACCGCCTCGCATAACGAGAACGGCTGGAGCGGCGTCAAGATGGGGGCGGCGCGTCCGCTGACTTTCGGTCCGGAGGAAATGAGCGCATTGAAGACGATCGTGCTTGCCGGCGACTTCGACCTGGTCGGCGGCGGCTCATATGACTTCGTTGCGGATTTCCGCAAGATCTATCTCGACGACCTGACCCGCGACAAGCGCATAGCGAGAAAGCTCAAGGTGGTCGCCGCCTGTGGCAACGGCACTGCCGGCGCTTTTGCACCTGAAGCGCTGGAACGGATCGGCTGCGAGGTGATCCCGCTCGATGTCGAGCTCGATCATAGGTTTCCGAATTACAACCCCAATCCCGAAGACATGAAGATGCTGCACGCGATCCGCGACAAGGTGCTGGAGACAGGAGCAGATGTCGGGCTTGGCTTCGACGGCGATGGCGACCGCTGCGGCGTGGTCGACAATGAAGGCAACGAGATCTTCGCCGACAAGGTCGGCGTCATGCTCGCGCGCGACATTGCGCGCCTGCATCCAGGCTCGACCTTCGTCGTCGACGTCAAGTCGACCGGATTGTTCAATACCGACGCCGCGCTGCGCGCCGATGGAGCCGTCACCGATTATTGGAAGACCGGCCACTCCTACATAAAGCGGCGCGTCGCCGAGCTTGGCGCTATCGCCGGTTTCGAGAAATCCGGTCATTTCTTCTTCAACCCGCCGATCGGGCGCGGCTATGACGATGGTCTGATCACAGCCATCGCCATCTGCGAGATGCTGGATCGCAGCCCCAAAAGCAGCATGGCCGATCTCTATCGCGACCTGCCGCTGACCTTCGGCACGCCGACCATGTCGCCGCACTGCGCCGACGAGCTGAAATATGGCGTGGTCGAGCGGGTCGTTTCCGACTTTCAGACCATGAAGCATGACGGCGCCATCTTCGCCGGCCAGAAGATCGCCGAGCTGATCACCGTCAATGGCGTTCGCGTCGTTGCCGAGGACGGCACTTGGGGCCTGGTGCGGGCGTCGTCGAACAAGCCGGAGCTTGTCGTCGTGGTGGAGAGCCCGGTATCGTCGGAGCGGCGCCGGCAGATGTTCGAAGCCGTTGATGCGGTGCTGCGCCGCAGCCCTGAGGTCGGCGCCTACAACCAGACGTTTTAAGTTCTCTGGCTAAGGTCTCTGGTCGGCGGCGCCGGTGAGCCTCAATAGGGGCTCGCGACGTCGCCGGTCTCGACATAGACCGACTTCAACTGGGAATAGAGTGCCAACGCGGCAAGTGAGTTTTCTCGCCCGATTCCCGACTGCTTGAAGCCGCCGAAGGGAATTTCGACGGGCGTCAGGTTGTAGGCGTTGATCCAGCAGGTGCCGGCCTGCAGCTCGGCGATGACGCGGTGGGCGCGCGGCAGATCGCGCGTGAACACGCCGGCGGCAAGGCCGAATTCGGTATCGTTGGCGCGGTCGATCACCTCGTCCTCACCGTCGAATTTCAGCACGCTCATGACAGGCCCGAAAATCTCCTCGCGCGCGATGCGCATCGTGTCGGTGACGCCGGTGAAGACCGTCGGCTCGACGAAGAAGCCGCCCTGGAAACCTTGCAGCGAAGGTACATTGCCGCCGCAGGCGAGCACAGCGCCATCCTGCTTGCCGGTCTCGATATAGCCGATGACCTTTTCATGCTGGGCCTTGGAGACCAGCGGCCCCATCTGCGTTTCCTGGTCGAGCGGATCACCGACACGGATCTTCTTGGTCCGCTCGACCAGCCGTTCGACGAAACGGTCGTGGATGCTCTTCTGCACGAACACCCGCGTGCCGTTGGAGCAGATCTGGCCGGTCGAATAGAAATTGCCGAGCATGGCCCCGCCAATGGCATTTTCGAGATCGGCATCGTCGAAGACGATCAGCGGCGACTTGCCGCCAAGTTCCATGGTGGCGTGCTTCATCTTCGAGCCGGCGAGCGACAGAACCTTGCGGCCGGTCGGCACCGAGCCGGTCACCGAAACCTTGGCAACGACATCGTGCCCGACGAGGCCGGCGCCGACATCGCCATAGCCTTGCACGACGTTGAACAGGCCGTCGGGCAGGCCGGCCTCGGTGTAGATTTCGGCGAGCGCCAGCGCCGACAGCGGCGTGTTCTCGGACGGCTTGAACACCATGGCGTTGCCCATGGCGAGTGCCGGCGCCGATTTCCAGCCGGCGATCTGGATCGGATAGTTCCAGGCGCCGATGCCGACGCAGACGCCCAGCGCCTCGCGCCTTGTATAGGCAAAGGCGCCGCCGAGATCGACGGACTCGCCATTATAGGCAGCGACCGCGCCGCCGAAATATTCGAGGCAGTCGGCTGCCGATGGCGCGTCCGCCACCAGCGTCTCCTGGATTGGCTTGCCGGTATCCAGCGTCTCGATGCGCGCCAGGTCGGCGTTGCGCACGCGCAATATGTCGGCGGCGCGGCGCAGGATGCGCCCGCGCTCGACCGGCTTCAGCCGCGCCCAGGCCGGTTGTGCTGCACGCGCTGCTTCGATCGCCAGTTCAAGCACGTTCGGCGTCGCCGAACGCAGCATCGCGATGGTCTCGCCGGTTGCCGGATAGATGACCGGCAGCGGCGCACCTTGCTCATCGTCGATGTAGCGTCCGTTGACATAGTGCGATGCCTTTGGCTGGGCGCGCATGGGATCTTCTCCAAATTGTCTTTCGACGGGCCCGGCGGGCAGACACCGCCGGATCATCGCTTATCGCATCGGCCCGAAAATCGGAATCGATTTTCGGAAAGCACGATGCGAGGACTAAAAAAGCGATAGAGCGCATGTGCGTCCGAATGGACCCACGTCGTTCTATCGATCCGACACCTGCCAGCGCGGATTGATCCATGGTTCCTGGTTGGACGGCGCCAGCGGCGTGCGGCCGAGAATGTGATCGGCGGCCTTTTCGCCGGTCATGATCGACGGCGCGTTCAGATTGCCGTTGGTGACGCGCGGGAAGATCGAAGAATCGGCGATCCGCAGCCCGTCGACGCCGATGACACGGCATTCCGGATCGACGACGCTCATCGCATCATCCTTGCGGCCCATCTTGCAAGTGCCGCAGGGGTGGTAGGCGCTTTCGGCGTGATCGCGGATGAAGGCATCGAGATCGTCGTCCGACTGCACCTGCGAGCCCGGCGAGATCTCCTTGCCGCGATAGGGGTCGAAGGCCGACTGGCCGAAGATCTCGCGCGTCAGCCGGATGCAGTGGCGGAACTCGATCCAGTCGTCCGGATGCGACATGTAGTTGAAGCGGATCACCGGCTTCGATCCGGGATCAGGCGAGCGCAGCGTGACCGAACCGCGCGACTTCGATCGCATCGGCCCGACATGCGCCTGGAAACCGTGCGCTTTCGCCGCCGCCTTGCCGTCATAGCGAACCGCCGCCGGGATGAAGTGATACTGGATGTCGGGATAGTCGACGCCGGCGCGCGAGCGCACGAAGGCGGCCGCCTCGAAATGGTTGGTTGCACCAAGGCCCGACTTGAAGAACAGCCATTGCGCGCCGATCAGCGCCTTGGAGAACGGGTTCAGCACCGAATTCAGCGTGATCGGCTGCGTCGATTCCTGCTGGATGTAGAGCTCCATATGGTCCTGCAGGTTGCGGCCGACGCCGGGCCGGTCGGCGACCACCGGAATGCCGTATTCCCTGAGATGTTGGGCCGGGCCGATGCCGGACAGCATCAGGATCTTGGGCGAATTGATCGAGGACGCGGCAACGATCACTTCACGTCGTGCCTTGATCACCTGAATCCGTCTGCGCACTTCGATCTCGACACCGGTGGCACGTTGATTCTCGATGATCACCCGTCGGGCGAAGCCCTTGACCAGGCTTACATTTTTCCGCCTCAGCGCCGGCCTGAGATAGGCACTCGCCGCCGACCAGCGGCGGCCGCCGCGAATGGTCTGCTCCATTGGCCCAAAGCCTTCCTGCTTCGCGCCGTTGTAGTCGTCGGTCAGTTCGAAGCCGGCCTGACGGCCTGCCTCGACAAAGGCGCCGTAGAGCGGATTCGTCCTTGAGCCGCGCTGCACGGTCAGCGGGCCGCCATGGCCGCGCCAGCCATTCTCGCCGCCGTTGGCGTCCTCCATGCGCTTGAAGTAGGGGAGCACGTCGGCAAACCCCCAGCCAGCCGCGCCCTGTTCCGCCCAATGGTCGAAATCGCGGGCGTGACCGCGTACATAGACCATGCCGTTGATCGAGGACGAGCCGCCGATGACCTTGCCGCGCGGCGTCGCCAGCACACGGCCGCCGAGATGCGGCTCCGGCTCGCTGGCAAAACCCCAGTCGTAGAGGCTCATATTGAGCGGGATCGACAGCGCCGACGGCATCTGGATCAGCGGCCCGATGTCGCTGCCGCCAAATTCGATGACGATCACCGAATATTTGCCATCCTCCGACAGCCGGTAGGCCATGGCCGAGCCGGCCGAGCCGGCGCCGATGATGACGAAATCCGCCTCAAGCATGGTTCATATGCGCCCATCGTTCATATGCGTCATGAAATCGGCGAGCGAGACATTGCCGCCGGTTGCCACCACGAGCACGCTCTTGCCGCTCACATCCACCTTGCCGCCGAGCAGCGCCGCCAGCGATGCAGCGCCCGAAGGTTCCAGCACCAGCTTCAACCGTTCGAAGGCGACGCGCATCGCGCCGCGCACCGATTGATCGTCGACGGTGATGCCGCGAACGCCCGCGGTCCTGACCGCCGCGAACGGCGCGTCGCCGGGCCTGCGCGCCATCAGCCCGTCGCATATCGATTTCGGCCCGATCGGCATGGTTTCGATGACGCCATGCGCCAGCGACGCGCCCATGCCGTTGAAACCTTCCGGCTCGACACCGATGATCTCGGTCGCCGGCGACAGATAGTGGAAAGCCAGCGAAACGCCGCCGATCAGCCCGCCGCCGCCGACCGCGGAGAACAGCAGATCGGCGCTGGCATTCCTGGCATCGAGTTGCTCGAGTGCCTCCAGCCCGGCACCAGCCTGGCCGGCGACGATCTCAGGGTCGTCGAACGGATGCAGCAGCGCCAGCCCCTCGGTCTCGGCGATCTCGCGCGCCGTGGCGGCGGCAACCTCCTCACGCGCGCGCTCGCCATGGTCGGTCAGCACCACGCGCGCACCATAGCCGGTCGTTGCGTCGCGCTTGGCGGCCGGCGCGTCGATCGGCATGACGATGGTCACCGGAATGCCCAGCGCCTGGCCGGCGGCGGCCAGCCCTTGCGCGAAATTGCCGGAGGAATAGGCGACAACGCCCTTCCTGGCATCATCGGGCGAAAGCCGCTTCAGCCGCCAATAGGCGCCGCGCACCTTGAAGGAACCCGCCCATTGCAGCGACTCCGGCTTGACGAAGACGCGCAAGGCGCCGGTCTCTCTGGCCAAGGCCGCCGATTCCAGCAGCGGCGTGATCTGCGTCGCCTTGGCGGTGACGGCATAGGCCTGTTTGAGGTGATCGAGGGAGGGGACCTGGGTTGTCATCATTCGCCTCGTGGAAAGCGCTTCTGCTCTTCGAGCAGGTCGAGGTTCATGTGGTTGCGCATATAACGTTCCGAGGCCTTCTGCAGCGGCTGGAATTCCCAGGGGTAATGCGTGCCGTTGCGCAGCGCCGGATAGACCACCCAGCGGCGCGCCTGGCTGGCGCGTACGGCGGCATCGAAGGCAGCCATGTCCCAGCGCGCCCGGACCTTGTCGGTGAAGGAAGCCACCAAAGCCGCGTGCGCCGGGTCGGCGGCGAGGTTGGTCAATTCCCGCGGATCCGCTTCAAGATCAAACAGTTGCGGCGGATCGATCTCGCAATGGATGAATTTGTAACGGCCCTCGCGGATCGCCACTATCGGCGCGTTGGAGCCTTCGGCCGTATATTCCATCAGCACAGGTTCAGTGCGCGTCTTGCCGTCGAGCAGCGGCAGCAGCGACTGGCCGTCGGTCCATGGCGCAATCCCGCTCATGTCGATGCCGGCGAGGTCGCAAAGCGTCGGCACGACGTCGAGATTGGAGACCGGTGCGTCGATCAGGATGGCCGAAATGTCTTTTCCGGCGATCATCAGCGGCACCCGCGCCGAGCCCTCGAAAAAGCACATCTTGAACCACAGGCCGCGCTCGCCGAGCATGTCGCCGTGATCGGAGCAGAACAGGATGATCGTGTCGTCGAGCATTCGCGTGCGCTCGAGCACCGACAGCAGTTCGCCGACCTTGTCGTCGAGATAGGAGATGCTGGCGAAATAGCCGCGCCGCGCGCGGCGGATCTGCTCGCCGGTGATGTCGAAACTGTCATAGTCGCTGGCGCGGTAGAGCCGCTGCGAATGCGGATCCTGTTCATCATAGGGGACGAAGCCGACTTCCGGCTCGAGCGCCGGGCAATCCTCGTAGAGATCCCAATAGCGCCGGCGCGCGACATAGGGGTCGTGCGGATGGGTGAAGGAGACGGTCAGGCACCACGGCCGGCGCGCGGCATCGTCCGAGACGCGGGCGAAATCATAAAGCTTCTGCACCGCGTGAAAGGCGACCTCGTCGTCATATTCCATCTGGTTGGTGATCTCGGCGACGCCGGCGCCGGCCACCGAACCGAGATTGTGATACCACCAGTCGATCCGCTCGCCGGGCTTGCGATAATCCGGCGTCCAACCGAAATCGGCCGGATAGATGTCGGTGGTCAGCCGCTCCTCGAAGCCATGCAACTGATCCGGCCCGACGAAATGCATCTTGCCGGACAGGCAGGTGTGGTAGCCGGCGGCGCGCAGGTGATGCGCATAGGTCGGGATCGAAGAGGCGAATTCGGCGGCATTGTCATAGACCTCGGTGCGCGATGGCAACTGGCCGCTCATGAACGCCGCACGGCCCGGCGCGCAGAGCGGCGAGGCGGTGTAATTGTTCTTGAAGCGCGCCGAACGAGCCGCCAGCGCCTTCAGATGCGGCGCATGCAGGAAGTCCGCCGGCCCATCCGGGAACAATGTGCCGTTGAGCTGATCGACCATGACGATCAGAAAATTGGGTCGCTTTGACGTCACTGCGCGCTCCGCCGGCCGAGTTTCGTTTCGAGATAGTCCTCGATCAGCGCGATCGCGGTCGCGGCATTGGGCACGCCGTCCTTCAGCGCGCGCCTGATGTAGAGCCCGTCGATCAGCGCCGCTGTCGCCTCGGCGACGCGGTCGGCTTCGCTTCTCAGCAGGATGCCGGTCAGCCCGCTCAACAGATTGGAATGCAGGCGCCGCGCATAGACCTTGAGCAGCCGGCGCAGCGCAGGCGATTTCTGCGCCTCGACATAGAAGGCGAGCCAGGCGGCTATCGTTTCCGGCTGGAACTGGGCGTCGGAGAAATTGACGGCGACCACCGCCGAAACGCGCTGGCGTGGCGTGCTGGCCGATCGAAGCGCGCGCCGCATGTCGGCGGTCAACTCGGCCAGGATGTGGCGCATCGTCGCCAGCAAAAGTTCGTCCTTGGCGCCGAAATAGTGATGGGCGAGCGCCGAGGACACCCCGGCGCGCCCGGCGATTTCCGACATCGTCACATCAAGCGAACCGCGCTCGCCGATCGCCGAGATCGTCGCGTCGATCAGCGCCCTGCGGCGCAGCGGCTCCATTCCGATTTTCGGCATCTTTGCTCCGGTCCGTTGCGGCAAGATTATTTTTTATTGACGGATCAATCAACAAAAATCCGACGCGATTGTGTGGCAAATGTCAGCTGCCGTGACCAGATATCAAGATCAAGTCGTTGTGTGGTTCCGGCCCCTTTACGAAGTCGCTGGAACGGTTCATGCTTGAACAATGTTGATAGCGCGCCGCGACATCGCGTAGCCCGGCCCGCAGGGATGGAGATAACCATGACAGCATGCATCGTCGGCTGGGCGCATTCGCGCTTCGGCAAGCTCGAAGGCGAGACGCTGGAGGGCCTGATCACCAAGGTGGCCAGCGAGGCGCTCGATCATGCCGGCATCGGTCCGGACGAGGTCGACGAGATCGTGCTAGGCCACTTCAATGCCGGCTTTTCCGCACAGGATTTCACCGCAAGCCTGGTCCTGCAGGCCGACGACCGACTGCGCTTCAAGCCGGCGACGCGCGTCGAGAACGCCTGCGCCACCGGCTCGGCGGCGGTCAGGCAAGGCATCCGCGCCATCGACGCCAAAGCGGCTCGCATCGTGCTGGTGGTCGGCGCCGAGCAGATGACGACGACATCAGGTCCAGAAATCGGCAAGAATCTTCTCAAGGCCTCTTATCTGCCCGAGGAGGGCGACACGCCGGCAGGCTTCGCCGGCGTTTTCGGCCAGATCGCCCAAGCCTACTTCCAACGCTATGGCGACCAGTCGGACGCGCTGGCGATGATCGCCGCCAAGAACCACAGGAACGGCGTCGACAATCCCTACGCGCAGATGCGCAAGGATTTCGGCTATGAGTTCTGCCGGCACGAGAGCGAGAAGAACCCCTTCGTCGCCGGTCCCCTGAAGCGTACCGACTGCTCGCTGGTGTCGGACGGCGCCGCCGCGCTGGTGCTTGCCGACACGGCGACGGCATTGAAGATGCGCCGCGCCGTCGCTTTCCGCGCCAACGAGCATGTGCAGGATTTCCTGCCGATGTCGAAGCGTGGCATCCTGGCATTCGAGGGTTGCGAGCAGGCGTGGAACCAGGCGCTGAACAAGGCCGGTGTGACGCTCGACGATCTGTCCTTCGTCGAGACGCATGACTGCTTCACCATCGCCGAGCTGATCGAATATGAGGCGATGGGCCTGGCGAAACCGGGCGAGGGCGCAAAACTGGCGCTGGACGGCGAGACGGCGAAGGACGGCCGGCTGCCGGTCAATCCGTCAGGCGGGCTGAAAGCCAAGGGCCATCCGATCGGCGCCACCGGCGTCTCGATGCACGTGCTGAGCGCCATGCAGCTCGTCGGCGAGGCCGGCGGCATCCAGGTGCCCGGAGCAAAGCTCGGCGGCATCTTCAATATGGGCGGCGCCGCCGTCGCCAACTATGTTTCCATTCTCGATCGGATCAGATAAAACCCGCCCGCATTACAGCGCCGCGCGCCCTTCCGGGCGCGCAAAGGACGCTGTAACACTTTGATTTTACGCATGATCCTTTTCGAAAATCGAATCCGATTTTCGAGGTCGTGCGTTAGTGGGGAATTCATGACAAATCCGGTTCTGGTCGAAGTTTTGCGCGGCGCCGTGGTCGAGAGCGCGCATCGTGGCGCCATTGCGGTCTTCGATGCCGATGGCAAGCCGGTCTGGGAAATCGGCGATACGGCTCGCCCGGTGTTCCCGCGCTCGGCGGTCAAGGCGATCCAGGCGCTGCCGCTGGTCGAAAGCGGCGCCGCCGATGCGTACGGTTTCGGCGACCGCGAACTGGCGCTGGCCTGCGCTTCGCATTCCGGCGAGCCGGCGCATGTCGAACTGGCGCGGGCGATGCTGGCCAAGGCCGGGCTGGACGTGGCGGCACTGGAATGCGGCGCGCATTGGCCGTCCAGCCATGACGCGACCGTTGCGCTGGCCAGCAACGGCAATTTGCCAAACGCGCTGCACAACAATTGTTCCGGCAAGCATGCGGGCTTCCTCTGCACCTGCGTCCATGCCGGCGTCGCCCATCGCGGCTACGTCAAATCCGGCCATGCCTCGCAGGAGATGGTGCGCGATGCGATGCAAGCGGTGACCGGTGCCGCCCATGATGTCGATCATTGCGGCACCGACGGCTGCTCGATCCCGACCTATGCCGTGCCGCTGCGCAGCTTCGCCCTCGGCTTTGCCCGCATGGCGACCGGTGCCGGCTTTGAACCCGTGCGCGCCAAGGCCGCAAAGCGGCTGCTTTCCGCCTGCATGGCCGAGCCATTTCTGGTCGCCGGCACGGGCAGGGCTGATGTTGCGCTGATGCAGGCCGCGTCAGGCCGGATTTTTGTGAAGGGAGGGGCCGAAGGCGTCTATTGCGCGGCACTTCCCGAGCTTGGCCTAGGCATTGCGCTGAAATGCGATGATGGCGCCGGCCGCGCCGCTGAAGTCACGGTCGCGGCCGTGCTGGCCAGGTTTTTGCACGCCGACAAGGCGCTGGCGGCGATACTGACCGAAGAGGCACATCCGCCCATAGAAAGCCGGATCGGCGCCAAGGTCGGCTCACTCCGCCCTACTGCTGCGCTGGACTGAGAACGGGCATTCAGCTCGCATGATTGCGTCCGACGGTCAGTTGCGCAAAGCCACACAAATTCCCAGCGTCCTCCCGTCGCGCCGCAGGAATCGTGTCACGCCGGATCGGCAGATCCGGTTTTCCGGCAATAGCTTGTGGAGTCGCCACGCGAGGCATAAGCTCGACTGATGAGCAGAGCCTTCACGCGCGAAGAAGATAGCGAAAACGCCATCGCCGGCATCGGCGAGCGGCCGATCAGCCACCATCGCAATCTGGTGACGCAACGCGGCCTGGCGCTGATCGACGCCGAACTGGCTGCCCTGCGCGACGATCTGGGCAGAGCGGAAAAGAGGGCCGACCGCGAGCGCATCGCGCTCATCTCGCGCGACCTGCGCTACTGGACCGCGCGGCGTGAAAGCGCCGAGCTTTCCGTGCCGGAACCGGGCAGCGACCTGGTTCGCTTCGGCATGGGCGTCACGCTGGAAGGCGATGACGGCAGGAAGGTGCACTGGAGGATTGTCGGCGAGGACGAGGCCGATCCGGCCAAGGGGACGATTTCCCATGTTTCACCGATGGCCTTGGCCTTGTTCGGCAAGAAGGTCGGCGAAATTGCCGTGGTGAACGGCAGGGAGTGGGAGATTGTGAAGCTCTCCGACAGCTAATGCATGTCGCCCAAAAGCATGCGGGCCTGACCCGAGGGTGCGCAGCGGTTTTGCGATAGCGACTGCATAAAAACGAGAACTTAAAGCGCGTCGCGGGAATCCATCCCGAACGCGACGCACATTAGCCCTCGACCTTGACGACATGGTCGCGGAAGAACGCCGCAGCACCCGCCTCGTCGATTTCGCCGGCGGCGACGCCCATGACGAACTCATAGATCGTGCCGTTGTCGGCCGTCAGCACATAGCCGTTGACAATCAGGAACGCGCCGGCGGCGACGATGGCCGCGCGCTTGTTGCCGTCGACAAAGGCGTGATTTCTGGCGATGCCGAAGATATAGGCCGCCGCCAGATCCTCGATCGATGGATCACCATAGTTCGCCTTGTTCTCGGCTCGGGCGAGCGCCGATTCGAGGGCATTCTCATCCCTCAAACCGTGCGCTCCGCCGTGCCGACGCAACTGGTCGGCGTGCATGGCTTCGACCGCACGCCGGCTCAGGAACTCCCAGCTCATTCGGCGAGCTTCTGAAGCGCGACTTTGTATTTGTCCATGACTTGGCGAGCAGCTTCCATCTGCCGCTCGAAGCTGTCGTCCACTGGCCGAAGGGCGATGCCCTTGCTCGTTTCGACGATCTCAAGCTGATCGCCGGCCTTCAAATTCAGGTGATCGAGAATTTCCTTGGGCAGGATCACGCCTTCGGAATTGCCGATTTTGCGAATGGTCGTGTTCATGGATTCAACCCTTGTTGCAACGCCAATTATAACTCCAATTGTCGGTCGTTGCAACATGGATTATAACAAGTTCAGCCGGCCTGCAGCAGCCTATCCATCAGCCGCTCCGCCGCTTCCGGGATGACGGTGCCTGGCGGGAAGATTTCCACAGCACCCGCCTGCCGTACCGCCTCATGATCTTGCGGCGGGATGACGCCGCCGGCGACGATCAGCATATCGTCGCGGCCAAGCTTCTTCAGCGCGTCCCTGAGTTCGGGAATGAGCGTCAAATGACCCGCGGCCAGCGACGAGGCGCCAATGATATGCACGTCGTGCTCGACGCCAAGCCTGGCGATCTCGTCCGGCGTCTGGAACATCGGCCCGACGGTGACGTCGAAGCCTAGATCGGCAAAGGCGGTGGCGATCACTTTCTGGCCGCGATCGTGGCCATCCTGTCCCATCTTGGCGACGAGAATGCGTGGCTTGCCGCCGGACTTCTCCTCGAACGCGACGATCTTGTCCTGCAGCCGATCGACCTCCGGATTGTCGCCGAGCGCCTTGCGATAGACGCCGGAGATCGTCTGGACGGAGGCGACATGGCGGCCAAAAACCTTTTCCAGCGCCAGTGAAATCTCGCCGACCGTGGCGTTGGCGCGTGCGGCGCGAATGGCGAACTCCAGCAGATTTTCGCCGCTCTCCGCAGCCCGGCTCAGCGCACTCAGTGCGCTCTCGACGGCGCCGACGTCGCGCGTGCCTTTCAGCCGCTGCAGTTTCGACAATTGCCGGGCCCTGACTTCCGCGTTGTCGATCTTCAGCACGTCGACTTTGATATCCGTCTCGGGACGATGGGCGTTGACGCCGACCAGGATCTGCTCGCCCGAATCGATCCGCGCCTGCGTGCGCGCGGCGGCCTCTTCGATGCGCAGCTTCGGTATGTTTTTTTCGGTTGCGGCGGCCATGCCGCCCAGGCTCTCGACCTCTTCGATATGGGCAAGCGCGCGCGCCGCCAGGTCATGCGTCAGCCGTTCGAGATAGGCAGAGCCGCCCCACGGGTCGATGATGCGGGTGGTGCCGGATTCCTTTTGCAGGATGAGCTGCGTGTTGCGGGCGATGCGGGCCGAATGGTCGGTCGGCAGCGCCATCGCCTCGTCGAAGGCGTTGGTGTGCAGCGATTGTGTATGACCCTGCGTCGCCGCCATCGCCTCGATCATGGTGCGAATGATGTTGTTGTAAGGGTCCTGCGCCGTTAGCGACCAGCCCGAAGTCTGGCAATGGGTGCGCAGCGACAGCGAGCGCTCGTCCTTCGGCGAGAAGTTCTTCAGCATCAGGGTCGACCACAAAAGGCGGGCTGCCCTCAGCTTGGCGACCTCCATGAAGAAGTTCATGCCGATCGCCCAGAAGAAGGACAGGCGCGGCGCAAAACGGTCGATATCGAGACCCGCCGCGACACCGGCGCGGGCATATTCGATTCCATCGGCGATCGTGTAGGCGAGCTCGAGGTCGGCGGTCGCCCCTGCCTCCTGCATGTGATAGCCGGAGATCGAAATCGAATTGAACTTCGGCATGTGCTGCGACGTATAGGAGAAGATGTCCGACACGATCCGCATCGAAGGTTTTGGCGGATAGATGTAGGTGTTGCGCACCATGAACTCTTTCAGAATGTCGTTCTGAATGGTCCCGGCGAGGTCCTTTTGCGCAACGCCCTGTTCTTCCGCGGCGACGATGTAGAGCGCCATGATCGGCAGCACCGCGCCGTTCATGGTCATCGACACCGTCATCTCATCAAGCGGGATGCCGTCGAAGAGCTGGCGCATGTCGAGGATGGAATCGATGGCGACGCCTGCCATGCCGACATCACCGGCAACGCGCGGATGATCGCTGTCGTAGCCGCGATGCGTGGCAAGGTCGAAAGCGACCGACAGTCCCTTCTGGCCGGCCGCGAGGTTGCGCCGGTAAAAGGCGTTCGACTCTTCCGCCGTCGAGAAGCCGGCATATTGCCTGATCGTCCACGGCTGCTGGACATACATGGTCGGGTAGGGGCCGCGCACGAATGGCGGCAGGCCCGGATAAGTGTCGAGATGCGGCAACCCCTTGAGGTCGCCCTGGTTGTACAGATGCTTGATGGCCAGTCCTTCCGGGGTCATCCGCTGGCCCTTGACCTCAATCGGCGCCCGGCGCGGCGCCGACCAGCCGATCTGGCTGAAATCCGGAATCATGATGCTGCTCCGATCGATTGATCGATACGGATCGGAAACAGCGGCTCGCACACCGCGACGCCCTCGGTGACCGAGGGCCGCCGCTCCGCCGCCAAGGTTTCGACCGGACGTTCGATCTTCGACGGGTGAAGCGTCGTGCCGATGATGGCCCGGTCGCCCGCCTGATAGGCGGCATTGCGGCGGGCGGCGGCCGCCTGAACCCGTTTCTGGATGTGTCCTTGCTGCAGGCTGGACAGCACGCCGCCTTCCGCCTCGATCCGCTGGAATTCTTCCCACGCAGCTTCACAGAGTTCGCCAGTCAGCGCTTCAACGGCGCCCGAACCGCAAGCAGGGTCTGCGACATGATCGATATGGCTTTCGTTGGCCATGATCAGTTGCGTATTGCGGGCAACACGGCGGCCAAAGCCCGCCGGCAGGCCATGCGCGATCGTATGAGGCAGGATGGAGACCGAGTCCGCCCCGCCGGCTGCCGCGGCAAAAGCGGCGATCGTGGTGCGCAGGATGTTCGTCTCCGGATCCGCCGAGGTCATCATGCGGAACGATGTCTCGGCATGGATGTTGGCGGTGGCGGCGGAGATCGAGCATGCCTCCTGGACCCGCGCCCACAGCCTGCGCAGGGCCCTGACCTTGGCCATCGATACGAACTGGTCCTGGTCGACGCTCAGCGCAAAGCCGATATGGGGCGCCGCATAGACAAGCGGCTGGCGCGCCTCCTCGAACATCCGGAGATAGGAGACCGCCGAAGCCATCATGGTGCCCAGCTCCTGCGCTTCGGTGGCACCGGCATTGTGGAAGACGCGTCCGTCTGCCTCCAGCAGGACCCCGGGCACGCCCATCGAGAAAAAGTGCGCCAGGGACTGCGGCATCGACGCCTGCAAGGCCTCGATCGACATCCGCAACCGGCCGGTTCCGGCAAAGATCGCCGCCGGGTCGATGCCGAAGGACAGGTTGAGCTTTGCCGGGTCTGACCGGCGCTTGCTCAAGAACGCAACCAGCCAGTCGGCCACGGCGCGGCTCCAGGGATGCGCGTCGATGCGGACCTGGATGCGGTTGAGCGGCACGCCGTCCAGCACGGTCTCCAGCGCCTCGGCAGTCCTCGGCAGGCCGTAGCCGAACGCATTCGGCGCGCCTTCGAAGACAAGCGACAATCCGGTGGCGCCCTGTGCGACGTCCTCCAGGGCCTGGGCTTTGGCGCGGCCGACATCCGGATCGTCGATACGCTGGCTGACGATCCACGGCGATCCGGGGTTTGCCCGTGGGAGAGGCTCTGCGGTGACCGAACGATCATAAAGCGGTTCGATGCGGATGCCATCGTCCGTATGGGATACGAGTTTTTCCTCGAAGGATCCGCCGGCCAGGGCTTTTTCCGCAAGGGCCAGCCACCGCTGCCGGTCAGGGTTCGGAAGTTCGGCATCGTGGTTCAAGGCACCGGCCATCCGCTCTCCTCGTCTTCTCGGCCGATAGGCCTGGAACGTCAGTCTACGGTTCCCCGTCGCATATCACAATGCAACACGGGCCCTGCGACGGTGAACCGTCAACCGATTGCCAAACATGCGCAAAATCCGCAAGCTCCAAAACCCAATTTCGACCATGGCCATTGTCGCTGCGCAATGGCGTCATTATACCTGCGGCGAGCCCCGCTACTTTCAATAGATCAGGGCATTCAACACTTCAGGTTGCGGAGACCCGACACATGGCTGACGACACCAGTATTTTCATCGGAGCCAGCCGAAAGCCTGATGACAGCTACCAGCGCGCCGAAAACCTGCTGCTTCAGTATGGCAATCGTCATGGCCTGGTCACCGGCGCGACCGGCACCGGCAAGACCGTGAGCTTGCAGATTTTGGCGGAAGGTTTCTCCAATGCCGGCGTGCCGGTCTTCTGCGCCGACATCAAGGGCGACCTGTCCGGTATCGCCATGATGGGCGCGGCACAGGATTTTCTGGTCAAGCGCGCCGAGCAGGTCAAGCTCGATCCCTATGATTTCCAGGAATTTCCGGTCATATTCTGGGATCTTTTCGGCGAGCAGGGCCATCCGATCCGCGCCACCGTCTCGGAAATGGGGCCGCTGCTGCTGTCGCGGCTTATGAACCTGTCCGAGGCGCAGGAAGGCATCATGAACATCGCCTTCCGCATCGCCGACGAGGAAGGCTTGTTGCTGCTGGACCTGAAGGACCTGCAAGCGCTTCTTGCCAACATCGCCGAACGCGCCGAAGAAATCGGCGCTCGCTACGGCAATGTGACGAAACCTTCGGTTGGCGCAATCCAGCGCACGCTGCTGGTTCTGGAGCAGCAGGGCGCGACGAATTTCTTCGGCGAGCCGGCATTGCGGATCGCCGACATCATGCGCACCACCCGCGACGGGCGCGGCGCGATCAGCGTGCTGGCCGCCGACAAGCTGATGATGAATCCCCGGCTCTATGCGACATTCCTGTTGTGGCTGATGTCGGAACTGTTCGAGGAGCTGCCCGAAGTCGGCGATCCCGACAAGCCAAAGCTGGTCTTCTTCTTCGACGAGGCGCACCTTCTGTTCGACGACGCGCCGAAGGTGCTGATCGACCGCGTCGAGCAGGTGGTCCGCCTGATCCGTTCGAAGGGCGTCGGCGTCTACTTCGTCACCCAGAATCCGCTGGATATCCCCGAAACCGTTCTGGCCCAGCTCGGCAACCGGGTGCAGCACGCCCTGCGCGCCTACACGCCACGGGAGCAGAAGGCCGTGAGGACCGCCGCCGAGACGTTCAGGCCCAATCCCGACTTCGACTGTGCTACCGTGATCACGCAGCTCGGCACCGGCGAGGCGCTGGTCTCGACGCTGGAAGCCAAAGGTGTTCCGTCCATGGTCCAGCGGACGCTGGTTCGCCCGCCGTCGTCGCGACTTGGCCCGATCACGCCTGACGAGCGCCGCACGCTGATCACCGAGAGCCCGGTTGTGGGGCAGTACGATCAGACCGTCGATCGCGAATCGGCTTTCGAGATGCTGCAGAAAAAAGCCAAGGATGCGTTGGACGCGGAGGCACAGCAGCAGGAGAGCGGCGGCTCGCGCTGGACCATTCCAGGCTTCGGCAATGATGATCCCGCCCCCCAGCCCACCGGCGGCAGGCGAGCACCGGCGCCGCGAGCGTCCAATCGCCAGACGGTGGCGGAGGCGGCGATCAAATCGGTGGTTCGCTCGGTCGGCACGTCGGTTGGACGGGCGATCGTGCGCGGCATCCTCGGCAGCCTGGCCAGGGGGCGGCGCTGAAAGCACCGCATCGGACCCAAAACCGGGCACCGGTTTTGCGAGAATCCGATGCTCGGGAAAAGCATCGGACCGGAAATTCGCGGCGCCGAAAGTCCGCCGCTCCAGCGCCTTCGACCAGCTCAGAAGATCGGTTCCGAGATCGCCCTTGCCGGGCCGAGCAGGATCGATCCTTCCGGGACGCCCGCATCGATTGGAATGGCTTTGCGGTCTGCCGTGGCAACCAGTTCCTGACCGACACCGGAAGTAACGATCACCGGCGTCTTGTTGGGCACACGGTCATAGAGGTCGATAATGTCCTGATTTATCAAGCGAACGCAGCCAGATGACACTGATTTGCCTATGGAAAACCACTCCGGCGAGCCGTGCAGGCGGTACAGCGTGTCCTCGTTGCCCTCGAAGAGATACAGCGCCCGCGCTCCGAGCGGATTGGTGAGCCCGCCGGGCATGCCGCCATTCTCGGCGCTGTATTTTGCGTACTCGGGCTGGCGGGCGATCATTTCGGCCGGCGGCGTCCATTTCGGCCACTTCTGCTTCCACTGGACGACGGCATCGCCAGACCATTCGAAACCGGCGCGACCCAGCCCGACCCCATAACGAATGGCTTGTCCGCCCGGACGCACGAAATAGAGGTGGTGGCCGGCCGTATCGACGACGATGGTGCCGGGCGCTTGGCCGGTCGGATCGGGAACGATTTGACGCAGAAATTGCTCGTCGATTTTCTCGTAGGGTATGCCCGGCAGCTCGAACCCATTGTCGCTGACCGGACCGTACATTGTTGCATAGTCCATGAGCGGCGGCTCGACATTGGCTGGCGGCGGCGGCTCGACAGGCCGGCCTGCCGTCGTGGTGCAGGCGGAAACCGCAATCGAGGCGGCGCCGAGCGCAGCGGCGTTGAGAAAGCCGCGACGGCTCAGGCGATAGGAGTCGATTTCGGTTGTGAACATCGTTGCCTTTTTTAAGTCTCATATCGAAACAGAACATGAATACGCCAATCAGTACGGCGCGCCAGCCCTACCAATGCCTGGCGCGATAGGCGGTTCCGATTCTGGCCTGAGGGTGAACAAACAAAGGCAAAGCTGTGACGGTTCAGCCCCTGTTGCGCCGAGGCAACAGGCCCGCAGCGCCGCGCGTCAGCAAAGGACGCTGTCGCAGTTTTATTTTGCCTATGATCCTTTCCAAGAATCGATTCCGATTTAGGGTCATGTGTCAGCCTGCGGCGAGCAGGCCTTCGAGCGAGGGCAGGATCAGGGCCGGCGGAAAGTCCCGGTATTCCTCGGGCTGGTCGGAGCGGTTGATCCAGACTGTCCGGAACCCGAATTTGGTGGCGCCGGCGACGTCCCAGCGGTTGGATGACTGAAACGACACCGCACCCGGATAGAGACGCCAGCCTGTCGTGACCATGTCGTAGACCGACGGATCGGCCTTGAAGCGCTTGACGGCCTCGACGGAATAGATGTCGTCCAGAACCTGGTCGAGCGCGGCCGATTTGACCGCCGCTTCCAGCATTTCAGGCGAGCCGTTGGATAGGATCGCCAGCTTGGCGCCAGATGCTTTGAGCGCCTTGAGCACGGCCGGCACCTCCGGATAGCAGTCCAGCCGCCAATAGGCGTCGAGCAGCTTGGCCCTCAGTCCCTTGTCCGCGGAGGGAACCTTGCGCAAGGCGAAATCCAGCGCCTGTTCGGTGAGTTGCCAGAAATCGGCGTAGGCGCCCATCAGCGTCCTCACCCAGGAATATTCCAATTGTTTGGCGCGCCAGATCTCCGACAGGAGCTGGCCGTCCGGTCCGATCTGGTCGGCATGACGGCGGACGGCTGCGTGCACGTCGAACAGCGTTCCGTAAGCGTCGAAAACGTAAGCCGCATGTTGCATGGTGACAGTTTTGCGGCGAGGCAAGGCCAGGCGCAAGCACGGATTGCAATTTCGCATGCCGCTGGCCTTAACAAATCTCAGCCATATCAGTTGACGGCAGACGCCAAAGCATCTTCCAATGGCGAGACAAGACAGCTCTGAAACGCGGAATCAAGCGATGACACTGGCGGCTGCGGCGCAATCCGCGACATGGACCTTCGTGGATGGCGACTGGTATGACGGCAACGTCGCCATTCTGGGGCCGCGCAGCCATGCCATGTGGCTCGGCACCAGCGTGTTCGACGGCGCCCGCTGGTTCGAGGGCGTCGCCCCCGACCTCGACCGCCACGCCGCCAGGGTGAACGCCTCGGCGATCGCGCTTGGTCTCAAACCATCCATGAGCGCCGAAAAGATCGTCGGGCTGACCTGGGACGGGCTGAAGAAGTTCGACGGCAAGACGGCGGTCTACATAAGGCCGATGTACTGGGCCGAACATGGTGGCTATATGGGCGTGCCGGCAGATCCGGCCTCGACCCGGTTCTGCCTTTGCCTCTATGAATCGCCGATGATCTCGCCGGCAGGCTTTTCTGTCACCGTCTCGCCGTTCCGGCGCCCGACCATCGAGACCATGCCGACCAACGCCAAGGCCGGCTGCCTTTATCCCAACAATGGTCGTGCCATCCTCGAAGCCAAGATGCGCGGCTTCGACAACGCGCTGGTGCTCGACATGCTGGGCAATGTCGCCGAGACCGGAACCTCGAACATTTTCCTGGTCAAGGATGGCCATGTCCTGACGCCGGCGCCGAACGGCACGTTCCTGTCCGGCATCACCCGTTCGCGGACGATGACGCTGCTTGACGAATATGGCTTCAAGACCATCGAAAAGGCGCTGTCGGTGCGCGAATTCCTCGAAGCCGACGAGATATTCTCGACCGGAAACCACTCGAAAGTCGTGCCGGTCACCCGCATCGAGGATCGCAATCTCCAGCCCGGGCCTGTAGCGAAAAAGGCGCGCGAACTCTATTGGGAGTGGGCGCATTCGACTTCGGCCGGCTGACTGGCTAAAAAGCGAACCGGCGCTTCGTTCCGGAGTTGCTCCACACCAATCCAGACCTATGTTAGTCCGGTATCGACACCGGATTTTTTCCACGAGGAGTACGACCGATGGCTTTCGAATTGCCCGCCTTGCCCTATGACTATGAGGCATTGCAGCCTTACATGTCGAAGGAGACGCTGGAGTATCACCACGACAAGCACCACAAGGCCTATGTCGACAACGGCAACAAGCTGGCTGCCGAAGCCGGGCTCGGCGATTTGTCGGTCGAAGAGATTGTGAAACAATCCTTCGGCAAGAACCCCGGGCTCTTCAACAATGCCGGCCAGCACTACAATCACATCCACTTCTGGCAGTGGATGAAGAAGGGCGGCGGCGGCAACAAATTGCCCGGCGCGCTGCAAAAGGCGTTTGACAGCGATCTTGGCGGTTACGACAAGTTCAAGGCCGATTTCATCGCCGCCGGCACCACCCAGTTCGGTTCGGGCTGGGCCTGGGTTTCGGTCAAGGACGGCAAGCTGGCGATCTCGAAGACCCCGAACGGCGAGAACCCGCTGGTCCATGGCGCGACCCCGATCCTGGGCGTCGATGTCTGGGAGCACTCCTATTACATCGACTATCGCAACGCCCGGCCGAAATATCTCGAAGCCTTCGTCGACAATCTCATCAACTGGGACCATGTCCTCGAGCTCTACGAAAAGGCGTAGGCCTGACTGAGTTGCAGAAGAGCCCCGGCAAAACCGGGGCTTTTCTCTATGTGCCAAATGATCGGCCGCCCTTTTCCAACGACCGTCGCGAAAAATTCACACAAGCGTGAGGCGAATTTCCGGAATTTTCAAGCCAGTTTTGCCGTTATGGATCAGTCGGACCTTCACCCGAAACATCTTCACCATGGAGCCAGTTGAATGAGAAAGCTTATCCTCGCCATCTCGATGCTCGCCTTCGCCGGTTCGGCGGCGTTTGCCGATCCGATCCAGGAGCGGCAGGCCATTATGAAGGAACGTGGAAAGATCGCCGGCCAATTGTCGAAAGTCGTCAAGGGCGAGACCCCTTACGACGCAGCGGCCGTGCTGGCGGCGTTGAAGGCGCTGGAGGCAAACGCCGAGAAGTTCCATGCAAACGTCGACACTCTTTTCCCGGCTGGCAGCGACACCGGCGACACCACAGCTGCCCCAAAAATCTGGGACGATATGGCCGGCTTCAAGGCGGTGGAAGAAAAATATCTCGCCGACGTCAAGGCTGCGGCGGCCGCCGCTCCTGCCGACGTCGATGCCTTCAAGGCGGGGTTCAACACCATAGGCGGCGATTGCGGCACCTGCCACAAGACATACAGGATTAAGAAGGGCTGATAGCGGGCGATGCGCCTGCTGAAAAAACTCGTCGGCGCCGCCCTCGTTCTGGGCGTCGCCGGCGCGGTTGCCGGCTGGTTCCTGTCGGCGCCGGTCAGGCTCGACAGCGAGGCTCTGGCGCAGCTCGGCCCCGGCGATGCCGCCAGGGGCAAGCGCATTTTTTATGCCGGCGGCTGCACGTCCTGTCATGCGAAGCCAAGCTCGCAAGGCGACGCCCGCCTTCAACTGGCCGGCGGTCTCGAACTCAAGACGCCGTTCGGCATCTTCGTGCCACCGAACATCTCGCAGGATGCCACGGACGGTATCGGCGGCTGGTCGGTCGAAGACCTCGCCAACGCCATGCTGAAGGGCGTGTCGCCGAGCGGCGAGCACTTCTATCCGGCGTTTCCCTATGCGTCCTACGCACGCATGAAGCCGGCCGACATTGCCGATCTCCATGCCTTCCTGAAAACGCTTCCGGCGGTGGCGGGCAAGGCGCCGCCCAATTCGCTGGGGTTCCCATTCAACATCCGTCGCGGCATCGGGCTGTGGAAACGTCTCTATTTGAGTGACCAGCCGGTGGTTTCCTTCCCCGATGGCACGCCGGATCCGGTGATGGCCGGCCGTTACCTGGTCGAAGGGCCCGGCCATTGCGGCGAATGCCACACGCCGCGCGATTTTGCTGGCGGCACCAGGAAGAGCGAGTGGCTGGCGGGGGCCGCGGCTGCCGAAGGCAGTGGCATCGTGCCGAACATCACCTCGGGCGAAGGCGGGCTCGGTGACTGGTCGGAGGCCGACATAACCTACTTTCTCGAAACCGGCTTCACCCCGGATTTCGATTCCGTCGGTGGCGCCATGGTCGACGTGCAGAGAAACTTGGCCGAGTTGACGCCCGAGGACCGGGCGGCGATATCAGCCTATCTCAAGGCGATACCGCCGCATCCCAGCGGCTATCCGGCGCGCAAGCAGCCAGCGAACTGATTCCGGGAGCCGGACGGGATGGCGGCGCGTCAGCGATCGCCGAGGAAATCGAAGCCGGTCTCGAAGAAATGATTGTAGTTGCAGGTCATTTCCTCGCCGGGCGCGATGTCGCGCAGTGCATAGGTCTCCTCGGGCGAGGCGACGTCGCAATTCGGGTCGTCGGCATGGTTCATGTAGCGGGCGTCGTCGGCTTCGAAGACGACAAAGTTTGGATCGCGCCGGTCGGGATAAGAATAGCGATCGAGATAGGCTCTGACCGGCCCGGTTTCGCGTTCATAGACCTCGACTGGGATGCGCCGGTCGTAATTGGGATGGAGCTTCCAGACCAGTGTGCCGCGGGGAATGTGGTTCTTGGCAAAGACACCGATGCCCTGGATGGGCGATTTGTCGAGATAGACGTCGACGAGCAACATGGCGGACCCTTGGCGTGACTGGATGATTTTTGGGTGGCGCGGCTGCGAAAAGCCGCGCATTGGGTAGCGCGCAGCTATGGCAATCGCGAGCGGAAAATCGACCTGACCTGACCCGGAATCGATTTTCCGCTGGTGGGGATGGTGCGCAAGATCAAGCTCCTACAGCGCCGTCTGTGCGTCCAACAGGGTCGGCGGCGCTGTGGTGGCAAGGTCGGCCTTGCCCGCCACCTTCAGCGCAAACGCATAGGTGAAGGCGATTTCCTCGAGCCGGGAAAACCGGCCGGATGCACCGGCATGACCGGAGTCCATGTTGATCTTGAACAGCACCGGATTGTCGCCGATCTTGCGGTCGCGCAGCCGCGCCACCCACTTGGCCGGCTCCCAATAGGTGACACGCGGGTCGGTGAGGCCGGCAAGCGCCAGGATCGGCGGATAGTCGAGCGCGGCGACATTGTCATAGGGCGAGTAGGCGGCGATCGTTCGGTAGTCCTCCTCCGAGGCGATCGGATTGCCCCATTCGGGCCATTCCGGTGGCGTCAGCGGCAGGGTCGCGTCGAGCATGGTGGTGAGCACGTCGACGAACGGAACCTCGGCGACAATACCGCCGAAGCATTCCGGCGCCATATTCGCGACAGCGCCCATCAGCAGGCCGCCGGCCGAGCCGCCCTGACCGACGATGCGGTCATGTTGCGTATAGCGTTCGGCGACGAGATGGTGGGCGGCTGCGATGAAATCGGTGAACGTGTTCATTTTGTGCGCCCGCTTGCCGTCGTCGTACCAGCCATAGCCCTTGTCCTTGCCGCCGCGGACATGGGCAATCGCGTAGACGAAGCCGCGATCGACCAGCGATAACAAATTGGTGTTAAAGGCGGCCGGGACCGTGATGCCGTAGGAGCCGTAGCCGTAAAGCAGGCAAGGCGCTGATCCGTCGAGCGGCGTGTCGCGATGGTGAATGAGCGAGACCGGCACCAGTTCGCCGTCGGCTGCGGGCGCCATCAGCCGCCGCGTCACGTAGTGGTCCGGGTCGTGACCGGACGGAACTTCCTGGGTCTTCAGCAGCACGCGCTCGCGGGTCCGCATGTTGTAGTCGAAGACCTGCGCCGGCGTTGTCATGGATGAGTAGGAAAAGCGCATGATCTCGGTATCGTATTCATAGGATCCCGACAGGCCGAGCGAGAAGGCTTCCTCGTCGAAGGAGATGAGATGTTCCTCGCCGCTGTTGCGGTCATGCACGACGATGCGCGGCAGGCCTTCCTTGCGTTCAAGCCTGACCATGTGGTCCTTGAAACCGATTACCGAAAGGATCAGCCGGCCCGCTTCGTGCGGCACCAACGCCTGCCAGTTGGCGCGCACCGGGTCGCTCGCCGGCGCAGTCATGATCTTGAAATCCTTGGCGCCGTCGGCGTTGGTGAGAATGAAGAAGATATCGCCGCCTTCTTCGAGGTCGTATTGCAGGCCGGTCTCGCGCGGGGCAACCAGCTTCGGTTCGGCGAACGGCTCGCTGGCGCTCATGATGCGATATTCCGAGGTCTCGTGGTCGTTGATGCCAAGCATGATCCACTCGTTGGAGCGTGTGCCGCCGACATTCATGAAGAAGCCTGGATCGGTTTCTTCGTAGATCAGCCGGTCGTTCTCAGGACTGTCGCCAAGGGCATGGAACAGCACCTTGGAAGGACGGTGGTTGGGATCGAGGCGGGTGTAGAAAAATCCGTCATTTCCGGCATCCCACACGCCGCCGCCACCGGTGTCCGGAATCCTGTCGGCCAGATCGTTCCAGTCGGCGAGATCGCGGACGCGAAGCGTGTAGAATTCGGAACCCTTATCATCGAAGGCCCACAGAAGCTTGCGGTGGTCGGTCGAATGGTCGACACCGCCGAGGCGGAAATAGGCCTTGCCTTCGGCCTCGAGATCGCCGTCGAGCAGGATCTCTTGGTCGCCGCCGTCGCGCGGCGTGCGGAAATAACGCGGCTGCTCGCCGCCAAGCTTGAAAGATGACCCATAAGCGTACGGTCCATCCTTCATCGGCACGGACGAATCGTCTTCCTTGATGCGGCCCCTCATCTCCTTGAAGAGCTGCTTCCGCACCTGGGCGGTGTCGGCCATGAGCGCTGCCTGATAGGCGTTCTCGGCTTCGAGATGGGCGCGGATCTGGGCGTCGAGCAGCGACGGATCCCTGAACATCTCTTGCCAATTGCCGGCTCTCAGCCAGGCATAGTCTTCCGTCCGGGTCACTCCATGATGCACATCGAAGACCGGTCGCTTCTCTGGTTGCGGCGGGCTGGCAGTCGGAAATGCTGGGGTTCGGGTCATTGCGTCTCGCTGTGGAAGTTATTTGAATGAAGAATGAACACGCCGATCAGCGCAGGTTCAAGAGCCGGAGTATATGTTTGCGTCGGGCTCCAAAAGATGAGCCGGAGGAGAGGGAAAAATGAAGTTCCGTTTTCACGCTGCTGCGGCTTTCGCCGTCGCTTCGACAGTCTTGGCCTTTATCGGCCAATCTCATGCAACCGTGTTCGCAGCTTGGCAAGTGACCAACCTTCCGTTTGGCGACACGCTCAACGTGCGCAAGTATCCGGCGGGATCGTCCCAGAGGCAGGCCGCCTATCCCAACGGTGCTGTTTTGCAGATGACCGGGAGATGCACCGGCGGCATAAAGCTGCTCGACATCGGCAAACAGCCGGTTTGGAAGCAGGAACAGAAGATCCGCTATGGCTGGTGCGAAGTCTGGCACGATCCGGCCCAGAACGGCAATTTCGTCACCGGCTGGGTCTACGGAAAATACATCACCCCACATTGATGGATCGGTGCCGGTCCGCGGTGCTGATTTCCGGCTTGCTTGCAACAGCAAATCGCAACCTATGGTTTTGTAGATTCTAAAAACAACCAGATAGCCTACGCCACAACCAAGCATAGCCAAGCATTGAGATTTTTTTACTGCTCTCATGGGATGTAACGGCAGCTTGACTGGGCGTCCGCCGCTGCTGGTCTGCCCAGAAAATATCGCAAAGTCACAGAGTGCACGAAAGGTTGAAGCTGATCGTCGAATATTTTATTGCCATCGATGAATACAGCGCAAGAAGCGAATTGACTTACTTGGTTTAGTGGCTCATTAGGATGCTGCGACGCGAATCGCAGAGGCTCTTTCCTGCAAAAATTTCGCGCGATGCCCGACCTATCAAAAATAGGGCGCAGGTAGAAACAACTCACGTTGGGGCCAGGAAGCCATGGATATTATCGAAACACCTTCCAGAAATAGTGATGCGCTGATCGAATTGACGGCCGATGTCGTGGCCGCCTATGTCAGCAACAATCCGGTGCCGGTCGGCGAGCTGCCTAGCCTCATCGCCGATGTCCATGCCGCCCTCGGGCGCGTGGGCGGGGCCAGTGAACAGCCTCCTGCCGACAAGCAGAAGCCGGCAGTAAACCCGAAACGCTCCGTCCATGACGACTACATCGTCTGTCTTGAAGACGGCAAGAAGTTCAAGTCGCTGAAGCGTCACTTGATGACCCACTACGGTCTGACGCCCGACGAGTATCGTGAAAAATGGGGCCTGGACGCCAGCTACCCGATGGTTGCTCCCAACTATGCTGCCGCCCGCTCACAGCTCGCCAAGAAGATGGGTCTCGGCCGCAAGCGCAAGGGGCGCTGATACCGGCTCCCTTCCCGACCTGGGTTAGATGATCAACGGCGCCTCCGGGCGCCGTTTTGATCTTGGGGCGATGCTGGAGCAATCGATATGCGTCGCAACATGTGCGGCTCCGATCATGTCGGGCCATCGCGCGCTGTTCGTCTGATCAGGCGGTCTGCTTCAAGGCCGCCTCTGCGTCGCGCTTGATGCGCTTGACCATTGAACGAAGACCATTGGCGCGTTGCGGCGACAGGTGCTCGTCGAGGCCAAGTGCCTTCAGCGTGGCTTCCGCGTCGGTTTTCTGGATCTCGCTGGCGGGTCGTCTGGAAAACAGCGCCAGCATGATAGCGACGAGGCCGCGCACGATATGGGCGTCCGAATCGCCGGCGAAGGTGACGACTGGGTCGGGCCCCGGACCATACTCGGTGGTCAGCCAGACCTGGCTGACGCAGCCGGGCACCTTGTTGGCAGGGTTGCGTTCCTCATCGGGGAATGGCGGCAGGGCCTCGCCCAGTTCGATCACATAGCGATAGCGGTCTTCCCACTCGTCAAGCAGGGAGAAGTCGTCGCGGATCGTTTGGATCGTCGTGGTCATAGGCCGGATATAATCATCCGGCGACGCCGCGTCACGGAAAAAGAGGAAAAGCGCGTCGCGTGAGGCCGGTCAAATGCGACGCGCTTTAGCGCGGACGGCCTGCGGACGGTGACAGATGCGCTGAAAAATATCTCAGTTTTTCGCCGGCAAATCGACTTTCACCGGTAACACGATGTCTTCGGGCACGCTGCCGGTCGTTGTCGCCGTGTCGGGTTCGGCGGTCTTGTCGTCCAACATGGCGGCCGCGATCTTGGCTGTCTCCCTGGCCCGGGCGGTGATCGTGTGCATTGCGGACTTGCCGGTCTCGCAGACGTCGGGCTTGCGCTCGCATATGCCGGCAATGTCGCCGACGGCTTCGCGTGCCGCAAACAACGCCTGGATCGGCCCGACGCTTTGCTGGCCGGTCTCGTCGGAGCCGACATTCAGCGGCAGCGCCAGAAGCACCAGCGAAAACCAGAAAGCCATTCTGATCAGAAAGCCCATCTGTATGCCCTCATTCGTGACCGGATCATGCGTTCATGCGGCATGACCTCTTTATGGATACGATAGTGGCATGGACGCGCAAAGGACGGCTTGCCCGGTCAGCAAAAATTTTCCTCAAATTTTAGGCAAATTCGAAACGAAGCATTTTGCAATGGATTTGTCTCAGATCCAGCCGATTTTCTTCACTTAAGGTTAACCATATATCCAACTGTTTTCCTTATGTATTTCCCAGAAGCGCGGCTCACCGGGGCGACTGTCAAGGCGGGAGGGCGGTTCGCCCGGATAACGCTCCGTTTACTATGGCCGCAATTGCCAAGGTTTGCCCCGTGCCGGCCCCCCAATATCTGCCTCAGGCCGGGCATTGATCGGTCCTGCCTTATCCATTCCTTAAACGCTGGATGCGAGTTTCAGATCGACAAAAGCATCTGCGAAGCAGGGCTGTTCACGACCAGGTGCGAGTGCGTTGAGTTGAGTTCGATAAGGGCCAGATACGTTGAGTTGCCCGGCGCGATGGCAGCCGGTTGCGAACGTATGGTTCATCCGTCGATCCTCGGACAGAACGACCGCCGGTGCCAGAGGCGGTTTATCGGTGTCATGCTGGCCGCTCCGTTCTTCGCCGCAGGCGCAGCAGTCACGCTGGTCACCTCGGGCATGGGCGTGGCCGTGACCATGGCGGCGATCTTTGCGACGTTCGGCCTCTGCTGGTTTGCTGCCTTGCTGGTGGCGGCATCGGGCAAGATGGCGTTCGCCGGCCAGGTCGCCCTGGTGATGGGCAGTCTTGCTCTTGCCGGTGTCATCGCCGCGGCGGGCGGGATGGCCTCGCCGGTCGCCATGCTTGTCGTGGCGCTGCCGTTCGAAGCCTGGTGGATCGGCGCGTCTCGTCGCGCTGCACTCTGGGGTGCCCTATCCGCATGTGTCGCTATCCTGCTGCAGGCTTTTGCCGGTTCTGTCTTCCCGTTCGGTCCGGCCGAAATCGCCGCCTGGCATTGGCTGCTGCCGCTGGCCTGGGCGCTCACCCTCGTTCCCCGCGTCGCATCGCTTGGCAGCGCGGCCGGCGCGCAGCTTGATCCGGCGACCGACGATCGGCTCGAGAACATCATCGACGCCGTTGTCCTGCGGGCCGGCCGGCATGGCGAGGTTCTGGATGCGTCGGCAAAGGCGCGCACGATCCTGAAGCTGCAGCCGGAACTGCTGTTCGGCACCGGCCTGTTCGACCGCATCCATCTTTCCGATCGCGTCGCATACCTCAGCGCGCTGGCCGACATGCGCGATGGCGCGCCGGCGCGCCGGCTGGATCTTCGCGTCCGGCTGCCGCAAAACGGCAATGGCCCGACGGCGGACAATTACCGGCCGTTTTCGCTTGAATTGGCGCGCGGGGAAGAGCAGCAGGACGTCCTCACGTTCGTCCTGCGCGAAAACGACGAACTCGCCGGCTTGCGCGAAGAGCTTGCCGCTGCGAAAGAGGCGGCCGCGTCTGCCGAAGTGGCAAAGGGACGGTTTCTGGCGGTCGTCAGCCACGAGCTGCGCACGCCGTTGAACGCCATCATCGGTTTTTCCGACATGCTGCTGCATGAGATGTTTGGCACCTTCAAGGATCCGCGCCAGAAGGAATATGTCGGCCTGGTCAAGGAGTCCGGCCAGCATCTGCTTGCCGTCGTCACCTCGATACTCGACGTATCGAGGATCGAGGCCGGCGCCTACGCAACCGAGCCGGAACCATTCCGTTTCGTCGAAGCGGTCGAAATGTGCCAGTCGATGATGCGCTTGCAGGCCGACGCAAAGAGCATCGATCTACAGGCCCAGATCGCGCCGGATGCAGGCGAGATTAACGCCGACCGTCGTGCCGTGCAGCAGATACTCATCAACCTCGTCTCCAACGCTATCAAGTTCACGCCCGATGGCGGCGATGTCGTCGTCGGCGCCAAGCGGATCGGCTCGCGACTGCATTTCTGGGTCAGGGACACCGGCATCGGCATCGCCGAGGAAGACTTTGCCAATCTCGGCAAGCCGTTCATGCAGATCCAGAACGACTATACGCGCCGCTTCGAGGGGACCGGGCTCGGCCTGTCGCTGGTGAAGGGTCTGGTGGCGCTTCACGAGGGCACGATGTCGATCGAAAGCATGCCGGGGGAGGGCACCACGGTCACGATCAGCTTGCCGGTGAACGGACCGAAAGGACGTTCGAACGACAAGCCCGGCGTACTGCCGATGCCTGCAGCCAAGGCGGAGACGAAAGGGGACAGGCATGGCTCGCTCCGCAAAACAGCCTAAGGCGGTCAAGCGCCGCGGCAATGCCTTCCAACGCAGCGCGGTCGCCCTCGGCAGCCAGATTTCACGCAATCCGGTTCTGGTTGGCGGTTCGACCGCCTTCCTGGTGACGCTGTTCTACGTCTCGGCGAACGCTTTGTGGTATCAGCCTTTTCCTCATGCCGGCGCGTTTTTTGCGACCAGGAGCATGGAGGGCTTTCCTCGAGCCGGCGCCGACGAGCCTGAAACCACCATCAACATCGTGCGGCCGGAGCCGGCCCCGATCAAGAGCGATCCGATCGTCGAGCAGGTCCAGGGCATATTGAAGGATCTCGATTTCTATTCCGGCACCGTCGACGGTATTTCCGGCCCCAACACGCGCAAGGCCATCCAAGCCTATCAGCAGAAGGTCGGGCTCAACGCTTCCGGCGAGATCGACAGCATTCTGCTCGATCAACTGGGCGCCATGCCAACCGCCTCGACGGTCGTGCCACATCCGGCACCCCGTCCGGACGACATGGCCGCGACTCCCGTCTCGGCTTCGCCGGCAGATGCGTCGGCGCAGGCACCCGACGCCCGCATCATCAAGATCCAGGCCGGGTTGAAGGCATTCGGCAATGACGACATGCAACTCGATGGCGTGGTCGGGGCCCGCACCAAGGCAGCGATCAAGGAGTTCCAGTCGCTGTTCGGGCTGCCTGAGACCGGCGAGCCCGACGAGGTCGTCTACGTCAAGATGCGCGAGATCGGCCTGACCAACTGATGAGCGGAGGCGGGCGGTTTTTGGTTTCACCCAAACGCAAAGCGCTCTAAGTACCGTCCGATGTTGTCCAGAATGCTGCCATGCGCGTAACCACGGATCTGTGGGTGTCGGCCTTGTTGCGCCGGGTTTTCGGCGCCGGCGGCTTTGCCGCCGTGGTCAAGCGCGGCGCAACCGAGGCCGGTGCCGTCTTCGTGCTGGCGCGAGGCCGCATGGGCGAGATTGCCTTGTTTGGCCCGGCGCCGCAGACGAGCTACGATTCAGCCAAACCCGACGACCGTTACTTCAGTCTGCTCGGCGCCGGCGACGATGCCGCCGTCTTTGACGGGCGACTGGAAAGGGAGAAGAAATTCGATCCCGACATCTGGGTGGTCGAGATCGAGGCCGGCTCTGTTCCCGTCGAGGAGCTTCTTTCCGTCAAGTCGCAATAGCGATATGCAGACAAAGGCTTAGAGCGTTCGCTTGAATCTCTTTTTCAGTCGCGACGCGCCTAAAGCATGTCGCGCAAAAGCATGCCCTCGCGCCTGACCCGAGGGTGTGCAGCGGTTTTGCGATAACGACATGCTTAAAAACAACAGCCTAAGCGCGTCGCATGAGGCGGGTCAAACGCGGCGCGCTTTAGGGCTGGCGGCAGTATTGTCGCTGTGCGCTTTGCGGACGTCGGCGTTTGCCGCGATCGGTCCGGCATTGCGAATGGCCTTCGACAGTGTCTCGGCTTTCCAGCCGCGTAGCCTGTCCAGCGCTGCGTCGCGATGCAGCAGCCGATAGCGGTCGAGGAAGATGCGGATGGCCTGCGGATGCGAGAACTCTGTGGGATAGACGGCGGCGGTGATCAGGAACGCCCTCTCTTCGCCGAGATCGAGCGCGCGCAGGGCGGCCAGCAGCGACGTGTAGTTCTGGTGCGCGGTGAGCGACCGCGCCGTTGAAAAATCGATCTCGAGCGCGTCGGCCAGTGCTGTCTGGAAGAATGCGGCATTGCCGGTCAGCGCCGTCTCGCGCAGTTTGACATAGGTGTTAGCGCCGGCGAACGGATTGATCGTCGCGCCGCCGCTCTCGGCATCACGCATCATCGACCGCAGCCGGCGCCGTGCAGTCTCGGCGGCGGCGCCGGGCACCTGCTGGCTGTCGGCGACGACTTCGGCGCTTTCGGGCACCATCTTGGCGTTCGCCTCAGGCTGCCGCACGCTCACCAGCGTCGGCTTTTCTAGCGCCCTGATCAGGTGGGCGATGGTCGGGTTCAGATCCTTGCGGCGCGCAATGGCGCGCGCATGCGGCAGGCCATGGCGGCCGATCAGCGCGATCAGGTCGATATCGCTGAGCGCGCGCGAGCGGATGAGCAGCGGCGCGGCAACGTCGACCGGCTCCTCGCAAAGCCGCCGGACCAGCGCAGCGGGCGCATATTCGCATTCGGAAAGGGCGGCGGCGACGTAGCGGCGCGATTCGACCGACACATCGGCGAAAAGCGGAAGCGTCAGATCCTCAAGTTGCGCGATCTCCCGGCGCGAAGGGCGGGTCAGCGAACAGAACGCCGACACCGTGGCGCGGAACAGCCTTTCGGCCTTTCCCGGTTCAGCCCGTATAGCGATTTGCCTGAAATCCGCAGATGACACGAAGGATACGCCTGACACTCGACACAATCTGGACCATGCTCGACCGGGACTGTGTCGGTTTCGCATTTGCCACGGGTCAGGACTTCCTGACCTCAGAACAAAGATCAAATTAGCGGCGATCCGTTAGCGTTCCGTTAACCTACTGGCTCCTTAATCAGGTTGGAGGCGTTGCGTTGTGCTCCGGGGCAACCGAGAGGAATGCACGAACCATGGGCATGGTACTGTCTTTCGTGCCGCGAACGGCGGCAACCAATCGATCAGACCGAAACACCGGAACGCCGGCGGCGGTGATCATTTTCCCCGGCGTCCGCTACGAGCAACCGCCACTGACGGGCGAGACGCGGCCAGGCGCCGGTCCGGACAAGCCGGGTTCGTCAAGGACGATGCCGGGGACGTCGGGGACGTTGCCTGTTCCGCATCATTAACGCGCGTCGCGGCTGAATGGATTCGCCGCGCCCCGTTGGGCGCGCGAAGGACGCTCTATCTCTTGAATGAGCGCCGCGGCGGCTCGCAAGGCATGGGCCGCAACCGGCGGCATGTTTCAGTTGACGTCAGTAGTCCTGCAGCTCGCAGGAACTCTGCTCGAGAAACCGCGACACGGTCAGCTTCCAGCTGTCGTCGGGCACGAAGGAGCGGATGACGAACATGCCTTCGTCGATCGGCGCTTCGACGAAGATTGCCCCTTGCAATTCCTCCGGGAGATCCTTGCGGATCTCGATCATCTGCGCCGGCGTCAGTACGATACTGTCCAGCACCCTTCCGGTCGCGCTGTGGTCGTTGAAGGAGTAGATGTTATGGCCGCTGCGGTCATAGACCGATACGGACCAGAACGGGACGTTTCCCGGTGCCTTCACCCGAACCATCCCATCGGACAGATCGAAGCGGCAAGCCGCAGCATAAAACAGCGGATCGACCGATTTCACCACAGGCGTACCGCCGGCCTCAGCGTCCAGCCTGGTCATCCGATAAAGGTTGGAGGCCATGGCCAGCCGCGACCAGGCATTGCGTTCGGAAAATTCCGGGGCGAGCAGCAGCACGATGATGTGTACGATGCCGGCGCCAAGCAGGCCGAGCAGGATCGCGTGCAGCAGCCTACGCATTGCAGCCGACCTTTACGATCTGCGGCAGCGTGACATCCGAAAGGCCCGTGCTGCTGGCGATCGGCGTGTCGTAGAATGTCAGCACGAGATACATCCGGCCGAAGCCGTCGGAAAGCAGCCAGTTGCCGGGCGCGGGGCGGTTGCTGACGGAAATAAGCACGGAATTGTCGGGCTGGCGCAGCACCTGGTAGGACTGAAGTGCCGCAAGCCTTGGCTTGCCGGTCTCGACCACGCCGAGCGACCGATCGGCGGCATAGAGGGTCCAGAACCGGGCTGTGGGAAATCCGCCTTCGATTTCATAGGCGCATTGGCGTTTCAATAGTTCGCCATCGGAATCGCGTTCGGCGATAAACGACAGGCCTTCTGCCTGCCCGAGTGCAAGGACACCCTCGCGCGCCACGCGGGCTTTCGAATAAGGATCCGCCGACTGCGTGCCGATATCGGGAAACGCCGTCCATTGGCCGATCCTGATCGCGCCAATGCCATCCTGCGTCTTGAGAGCGTACCAGACGCTGCTGCCGCCGCCGCCGATGGATATGGCAAGCGCGAGGAGCGTCAGGAATGCGTTCTTGAACATGAAGAGCCGCGGGCAAGAGGAGTGCCGCTCGGGGATATCGCGGGGCAGGGGGCCATGGCAAGCGGACCTCTGTGGAATTGCGGCGCGAGGGATGGCCTGGCCAGTCGTGCCGGCATCAAAGCGCCGACAGGGTCTCCGGTGTCGCAGGCGCCTGGAGGACGGGTGCCGACTGGAACAGCCTGGTGATGTCCCTGAGCGCCCGCGTCGTCTGGCTGGACAGCACCGGCGGCCGCTCGGCGGCGGTATCGGCCGCTGCCTGCTCGGCATTCTTCTTTTCCGCTTCCTCGGCCTTGGCGGCGATCTCTTCGTCGACGAAGGGATGATCGAGGCCGGGGATTGGCTTGAGGTCGATATTCTGGTGCGCATAGACCATCAGCCGCTGCCAAACCATCGCCGGCAGCGAGCCGCCGGTCATGTTGTTGGTCGGGGTGAAGTCGTCATTGCCGAGCCACACGGCAGCCGTGTAGTTGCCGGTGAATCCGACATACCAGGCGTCGCGGTAAGACTGCGTTGTGCCGGTCTTGCCGGCCGAAACGATATTGGGAAGCGCAGCGCGCCGCGCCGTGCCCATCACCGGCACCGCCGCCAGCATGGTGTTCATGGATTTCAGCGCCTGCTCCGAGAGCACACGGCGCGGCGGCGGCGCATCCTTGGCGAAATCGTAAACCACCTCGCCGGTACGGGTGACGAGCTGGGTGACGCCATGCCGGGAGCCGACAAAGCCGTTCTGGGCGAACACGCTAAAGCCTGTCGCCTGGTCCATCACGGTCATGCCCGATGTGCCGAGCACCATCGTCTTGTGCGATTCGAGCGGCGATTCGACGCCCATGGCTTCCGCCATCGCCTTGATCGGCTTGATGCCGAGATGATTCTTGGCCAGCCGCACCGGCACGGTGTTGACCGATTTGGCCATCGCCGTGATCAGCGTGACCTTGCCGGCCCGTCCGTCATTGTAATTGTGCGGCGACCAGGCACCCCAGGAGATCGGCGCGCCGGAAACGACGGAGTCCGGCGTGAAGCCGTGCTCCATCGCCGTTGCGTATACGTAGGGTTTAAACGATGAGCCGCTCTGGCGCAGCGCCTTGGTGGCGCGGTTGAACTGGCTGGCACCGTAGTCGCGGCCGCCGACGATCGCCCTGACTGCGCCATTGGTTTCGATGACGACCATGGCGCCTTCGGTGACGTTGTATTCCTTGCCGAACTGGCGGAGATGGAACTCCATCGATTCTTCCGCCGCCTTCTGGATGTTGGCGTCGAAAGTGGTGTGGGCGACCAGCGAATGCTGGCCGGACTTCGCGGCGATCTTCTTGACCTCTTCGAATGCCCAGTCGAGGTAGTAATCCGGGCTCTTCTGCTCGCCGCGGTCGACGATTTCAGCCGGATGCAGCCGCGCCTGCAGCACCTGACCCTCGCTCATGAAGCCGCCTTCGACGAGATTCGACAGCACCACATTGGCCCGCGCCCTGGCAGCAGGCAGGTTGATGTGCGGCGCGTATTTGGTCGGTGCCTTGAACAGGCCGGCCAGCATCGCCGCTTCGGCGAGGTTCACATCCTTGACGCTTTTGCCGAAATAGAAATCGGCGGCCGCTTCGATGCCGAAAGTGCCGCCGCCCATATAGACGCGGTCGAGATAGAGCTGCAGGATCTCCTTCTTTGACAGATTGGCCTCGAGCCACAGCGCCAGGAAGGCTTCCTTGACCTTCCGCTCCAACGTCCGTTCATTGGTCAGGAACAGGTTCTTGGCCAACTGCTGGGTGATGCTCGAGCCGCCCTGCACCACGGAATTCGCCCGCACATTCGCGAAGATCGCGCGCGAAAGGCCGAGCGCGTCGATGCCGTAGTGATCGAAGAAACGCCGATCCTCGGTGGCCAGCACCGCCTTGATGACTTGGTCGGGCATTTCGTCGACCGGCACCGAATCGCGCTGGATGATGCCGCGCTGGCCGATCTCATTGCCGTAGCGGTCGAGGAAGGTGATGGCGAAATCGCCCTGGGCGCGCCAGTCGCCGGCGGTTTCCTGGAAGGCCGGCAAGGCGAGCGCCAGCATGACGACGATGCCGCCGGCGCCGAGCGTGAAACCTTCGCTCAACAGTTCGATGATGCCGCGGCGCCAGCCGGAGACGCGGAAGCGCCGGAAAAAAATGGTGGCCGCTTCCCAGAACCGGCGCGCCTTGAAGCCGGTCTCGTAGAGCGAGGAATCGAACCACGCATCCGCCGCCAGCAGTCTTGCGGCAATCGGACCCCTTCTCCTGCGTGTTTTCAAAGGACTGGCCATTCCAAGTTCCGGCTGCGGCTACGCCTCCCACTGAGAAGCGGCACTCCTACCAGACTATTTGTCCATTTTGGCCTCGCTCACAAGGGTGAGGGGAGCTTTCGCGGTACAGTTTGTTGATACCAGGGTCGGGCCTGCCACCTCGCGCCCGCTTACTGCGCCGCGATAAAGCGCATGAAATGCGCCACGTCGGCATCGCTTGGCTCCTGGCCGGTGAAACTGCGCAGATAGGCGGCGAGATGACTGACCCTCGCCTCGACCGGTTCCTTGAGGTCGAGCACATAATAGCCGATCTGCATGTAGTAGAGCACACGGGCGCGGATGAAGGCATCCTCTTCGCCGTAGCCATGCCGGCGATACATGTCGCGGATCGCACCCAGTCGGTCATTGTCGGCCTGGTCGACGGCCCGGCGCACGTCCTCGGAGCGACGCGCCCATTCCCGGATGGCGAAGTCGAGCCTGGGATCGAACAGGCGCTCGTCGGTCCAGCATTCGAACACGTTCATGACCCCCATGATGATGCTTTCGGCCGGCCGCTGCGCGCGTTCGACGATCGACTTGGTGTTGGTGTCCCGCCAATGGGCAAGCAACTGGTCGAGCAGGTCCTGACGTCTCTCGAAATACCAGTAGAAGCTTGAGCGCGATACGCCGAGCTTCTGGCCGAGCGGCAGCACGCGCACGCTTTCGATGCCGTCTGAAATCAGTGTCTGGAGCGCAAGATTGATCCAGTCCCGGCGCGTCACCTTGGTGTTGCCGGGCGCCGGCTCGTGCTGCGGAGAAATCATGGTCATGGCCGCACAATAGGCATGAGGGCGAACTGCATACAACCGTACTAGACACATATGTACAGTACAAGTATCCTGTCTGCCTCAACGAACTGGGCCGAGCGGCCGACGCGCGTCATCGCGGCTCCTGCCTACGATCCGCAACGCATGGCAATACGGCAATGAGGAGTATCCGCCATGGTCGATGACGCCGCACGCAACCTCAGGCGCGAACGCAGGCGCGGACGAACCGGCGAGGCCGGCAGCGAGACCAGCCGCCGGCCGGACTATCGTTCGCTGAAGAACCCGTTCCTGCCGCAGCCGATCTTTTCGGCCGACCAGGTCGCCGCGATCCACGACACGGCGCTGCGCGTGCTCGAGCAACTCGGCGCCAAGGTGCTGCTGCCGGAGGCGCGCGCCATTCTTGCCCGTGCCGGCGCGCTGGTCGACGAGGACAGCCAGATGGTGCGCATCGGCCGCGATATCGTCTCGGCGGCGCTGGGCTCGGCGCCGAAATCGATCCGCGTCCATGCCGGTGACCGTGCCCGCGACCTGACGCTCGAACTCGGCTCGATGACGTTCCTGGCAGGATCCGGGGCGCCAAACGTCACCGATCTGGAGCACGGCCGGCGGCCGGGAACGCTTGCCGCTTTCGAGGATCTCATCCGCCTGGTGCAGCATTTCGACGTGCTGCACATGCTGGGACCTTGCATCGAGCCGCAGGACATCGACAACCGCTTCCGCCATTATGCCGTCAACCGCGCGCAGTTGACGCTGTCGGACAAGCTGCCGTTCGTCTTCGCGCGCGGCACGCCGCAGGTCGAGGACGGCTTCGAGATGCTGCGGCTGGCGCGCGGTCTGTCCGAGGACGAATTCCGTTCGGGCGCTCATTGCTACACCGTCATCAACACCAACTCGCCGCGTCAGCTCGACATTCCGATGGCACAAGGCATCATCGACTTTGCCAAGGCGGGGCAGGTGCTGATCATAACGCCCTTCTGCCTGGCCGGCGCCATGGCGCCGATCACCGTGGCCGGCGCGCTGACGCTGCAGCACGCCGAAGCGCTGGCCGGGCTGACGCTGGCCCAGATCGTGCGGCCGGGCGCGCCGGTGGTCTATGGCTCCTTCTCCTCCAATGTCGACATGAAGTCCGGGGCGCCGGCCTTCGGCACGCCGGAGCACGTCAAGGCGACGCTCGGCGCCGGTCAGCTTGCACGCTTCACCGGCCTTCCCTGGCGGTCCGGCGGCGGCAGTGCCGCCAACATTTCGGACGCGCAGGCAGCCCACGAAACGCAGTTCGCGCTATGGGGTTCGGTGCTCGCCGGCGCGACGGTCTGCATCCATGCTGCGGGCTGGCTCGAAGGCGGGTTGAGCGTCTCGTTCGAGAAGCTGATCACCGATATCGAGGCGCTGCAGACCATCGCGGAACTCTGCGCCGCGACGCCCGGCGACGAGGCCGCGATCGGCTTCGAGGCCATCGCCGAAGTGCAGCCGGGCGGGCATTTCTTCTCGACCGGGCACACAATGGCGCGCTACCGCACCGCATTCTACGAACCGCTGGTCGCCGACTGGTCGAATTTCGGCAACTGGACTGAGGCCGGGTCAAGAACCGCCACCGAGCGCGCCACCGGCATCTGGAAACGGCTGCTGGCCGATTTTCGGCCGCCGGCTTGCGCCGCTGCCACATCAGGTGTTCTCGACGAATTCATTGCGCGGCGCACGGAAGAGGGTGGCGCAGCACCGGTCTCGTGATGTAGTTCAGCGAGCGCGTTACATGGGGCGCTTGTCGCCTGCCTTCTGCCGGTCGCGGCGGATCGTGCCGGCATCGGCTTTCCTGTGCTTGTCGGCGGCGAGTCTGCGAATGCGATCGAAGCGGCTTTCCTCGGCCACTTTGGTCTTTACTACAGCATTTGGCTTCGGGACGAATGCAATCATGGATCGATCTCCTTGCCGACGGCTGCGCGCCGGAGGATGCCCCGGCGGCTGTCTTTCGGGCTCTCGTCAAGAGCACGTTCTCTCCGAGAGGTCGAAGATGTTAGGTGGCGAGAGCGACCGCGCAGCTTTGCGCACCCAGCCTGTCGGGCGAGGTTTTTCCGGGCATGGTCGCCCAGCCGCCCGTCTCGATGAACTGCCGCTTCTTGTAGCTGTCAGTTATGGCCTTGAACTCGACAAATTTGGCGGCCGCGTCGGGCGCCGTATTGAAGCGATCGACGCAGACCGCCGAGGCCAGTTCGCCGCGCGCCGTATCGCCGGCGGTGGCCGCCAGCGCGCGCGAGGTGCCGCCGGTCACCCAGCCGCCCCAGTTGAAACCGATGATCAGCGTGGCGACGAAGGTTGCAGCGCATGCCCACAAAAGCGTGGATTTGGCCGGCTGGTAATCTTCCCATCGACGCGCGAGAGATGGCTTGCTGCTTTGTGTGGCCACGGACAGTTCCTTCCTGGTTGATGTTGGGATCGGTCGCCCGGCCTTGCTGGGGCCAGGCCTTGCAGGGCCTATTTACGGGAGGGGTGGTCAGTAGCCGCCCATGCCGGCCGAAGGCGCAGCGTCTTTTGCTGGAATGTCGGTGATCATGGCTTCCGCGGTGATCAGCAGCGCCGCGATCGACCCGGCATCCTGCAACGCGGTCCGCACCACCTTTGCGGGATCGACGATGCCAGCCTTGATCATGTCGACATAGGTCTCGTTCTGGGCGTCGAAGCCCTGATTGTGATCCTTGCTGTCCGTGAGCCTGCCGACAACGATCGAACCTTCGACGCCGGAGTTCTCGACGATCTGGCGGATCGGCGCTTCGAGCGCTCTCGACACGATCGAAATGCCCGCCGTCACATCGGCATTGGCTCCGGTCAGCCCGTTCAGCACGGCCTTGGCGCGCAGCAGCGCGACACCGCCGCCGGGAACGATGCCTTCTTCCACTGCCGCGCGCGTGGCGTTCAGCGCATCGTCGATGCGGTCCTTCTTTTCCTTGACCTCGGACTCGGTCGCGCCGCCGACGCGAATGACCGCGACGCCGCCGGCGAGCTTGGCCAGCCGCTCCTGCAGCTTCTCCTTGTCGTAGTCGGAAGTGGTTTCCTCGATCTGCCCCTTGATCTGCTGGACACGCGCCTGGATCGTGGCCTTCTCGCCGGCGCCGTCGATGATCGTCGTCGTGTCCTTTTCGATCAGCACGCGCTTGGCGCGGCCTAGCATGTCGATGGTGATGTTTTCGAGCTTGATGCCGAGGTCCTCCGAAATCACCTGGCCGGCGGTAAGCACCGCGATGTCTTCCAGCATCGACTTGCGGCGGTCACCGAAGCCCGGCGCCTTGACGGCCGCAACCTTGAGTCCGCCGCGCAATTTGTTGACGACCAGCGTCGCCAGCGCTTCGCCTTCGACGTCCTCGGAGATGATCAGCAGCGGCTTGCCGCTTTGCACCACGGCTTCGAGGATCGGCAGCATCGCCTGCAGATTGCCGAGCTTCTTTTCATGGATGAGGACGTAAGGGTCCTCCAGCTCGGCGCGCATCTTCTCGGCATTGGTGACGAAATAGGGCGAGAGATAGCCGCGGTCGAACTGCATGCCCTCGACGACGTCGAGTTCGGTGTCGGCGGTCTTGGCTTCCTCGACGGTGATGACGCCGTCATTGCCGACCTTGTCCATCGCCTTGGCGATCATGGCGCCGACGGTGGTGTCGCCATTGGCGGCAATGGTGCCGACCTGCGCGATTTCACCGGAAGTTTTGACCTTCTTGGCGCGTGCCTGGATTTCCTTGACGACAGCGGTAACGGCAAGGTCGATGCCGCGCTTGAGGTCCATCGGGTTCATGCCGGCGGCAACGAATTTGGCGCCCTCGCGCAAGATGGAAGCGGCAAGCACCGTGGCGGTGGTGGTGCCGTCGCCGGCAAGGTCGTTGGTCTTCGACGCCACTTCGCGCACCATCTGCGCGCCCATGTTCTCGAACTTGTCGGAAAGCTCGATTTCCTTGGCTACCGCCACCCCGTCCTTGGTGATGCGCGGTGCGCCATAGGCCTTGTCAATGACGACGTTGCGGCCCTTGGGGCCGAGCGTCACCTTGACGGCGTTGTTGAGGATTTCGACACCACGCAGCATGCGGTCACGCGCATCGGTGGAGAATTTGATTTCCTTGGCAGACATGATTTTTCCAGTTCGGTTGGTTGCGGCAGGGCGCTGTCAGCACCGCCTGAATCAAAAATTTGGAGCGTCCTTTGCGCGTCCAAGACGCGCGGCGCTCCAATCAGGCGGCCGTCTTGGCAGCCCCGGTCTTCTCGATGATGCCCATCTCGCTCTTGTCGATGATGCCCATCTCGCTCTTGTCGATGATGCCCATGATGTCGGCCTCCTTCATGATCAGAAGGTCCTCTCCGTCAATCTTGACCTCGGTGCCGGACCATTTGCCGAACAGGATGAGGTCGCCGGCCTTGACATCGAGCGCGATCAGCGCGCCGCTTTCGTCACGCGCGCCCGGCCCGACGGCGATCACTTCGCCTTCCTGCGGCTTTTCCTTGGCATTGTCGGGGATGATGATGCCGCCCTTGGATGTGGTGTCGTTTTCGGCGCGCCGAATGACGACGCGATCGTGGAGTGGCCGGAATTTCATGGAAACTTCTTTCTGGGGCCGGCTTAGGCGGCCGCTCCCTTCTATAGGCGCGTTGGCACTCGATAGATAGGAGTGCCAAAAAATATTCGTTGGCCGCCGTAAAACATTGAATAGTATTATTTTGCCTTTTCGCTTCAGAAATTTGCTCGATCAAAAATAGGTCAGAATTTGATTTTTCCACATCGAGTGACTATTTTAAGGGAGAAAATCATTTTCATCATTGCAGCCAAAAGGAGGTTTTAATCGATGGCGGAAGTTAGCCAGAACATCATGGAAAAAGCCGAAGCGCGCTTCATGGAGAAGCAGAAGAAAACCGCGGAACGCAATCAGGCAACGGCCGAATATGTTTCAGAGGCCAAGGCCAGGACCATTAAGACGGCAAGATTGCGGGCGTTGCGGCTGGCCAAGGAAGAGGCCGACCGCGCCGCGGAGGCCCTCAATCCCGTCGCCCCCAAGAAAAAGCGGGCGTCGCGGGCGATCAAGAAAGCAGACGTTGCATCAACGGAGGTCAAGTCATGAGCCTGACATTTCCCAATCGAAGCCGCAGCTACGACGAGGCGGGCAAACGCATCCGCTTCGTCGGCCATGACGGCATGTTCCAGATTTCCTTCTCCGTCGCCACGGATGCCATCTCGAAGGCAGAGTCAGGGACACCAACTGCAGAAGCCACCTATCTCGCCGCCTTCGATACGGCTTCCAGCTCCATCCACGACGTCGCCAGGAATGCCTATGACCGGACCCGCAAGAGCATATATGTGCTGACGGCGGCCGATTTTCGTTAAATCCCGAACGTCATCGCGTTCAGGGCCAACGCGCCAGCGCCTTTGCCCGTCGCTTGACATCTCGGCTGTTCGGCCGATCCGACCATCGCGTCTGCATCGCGCGTGTTCATGCCAACCAAGACCTGGTGCTTAAGCTCGACGGGCTGGCCGGTGAAGCCATCGAAGACGGTCCAGCTGTGCGGATGCTCCATGCGCAGTGCGTAGCGGTTTGCCATTCCGGCATCCGTTTCGTTTCCGCCCCCGATCGATGAATGCGATTGGTCAGGCCTGCGTGATGTAAAACACTGCCGCCAGGACAAGGACCGTCCAAACGACGACGAACAGCTTCAGGGCTAGGCCTCCGTATGAAGACAGAACCTCCCGCATGCGGGACACAATGTTCTTAATGCTTTTCGACATGGTCGGCGCCGCCGCAACGACGACTGGCGTCTTGATCCCAAGCTTTCCGAAAACAGGCAGCAGAGATGGCTCGCGCACGAAAACAACCTCGAAGGTCTGGAGAAACAAACACTCCATAGCACCGTTTTTCAAACGCCTTGCATGTCAAATGAAAGGCGTGGGTAGCCACCTGAGATCCCCCTGATCTGGCGCAGCCACCTCAACGCGGCTACGCTGCAAGCACGAATCGTTGACGACACAAAGGCCTGTTCAGCCGCGACGGGCGAGGGAGAAAACAATGGCCGCGCCGGCTGCCGCGTTGCAGAAGGCCTTGTTCCAGGCGCTGGACGCTGACGGTTCCCTGTCAGCGGCGTTGGGCGGCGCAAAACTATTCGACCATGTCCCGGAAAACATCCCGTTTCCCTATGTGACGTTCGGCCGGACCAGCGTCTATGATTGGGTAACAGGCAGGGAGAAAGACGCCGAGCAGCTTTTCACTCTGCATTTCTGGTCGAAATCCGAGGCCAGGAAAGAAATGCTCGACGTGATGGACATGGTCAGCGCCCGCCTCCAGGATGCGGCGCTCGCGCTCGACGAGCATCACCGCGTCAACCTCAGGCTCGAATTCACCGAGGTCCGTTACGACCAGGATCTTTCAGCCTGTCACGGGCTGCTGCGCTTTCTTGCCGTGACGGAAGAAAACGTCTGACGCGCTTTCAATAAGGCTGCAACACAGTCTAGACTGGCGCCGGGATTTGCCGGGTTGGGGCGGCCAAATCACCGGGGTTGGTTGTGTCGCATACCAGGGGGTGAGACAGGCATATGTTGCAGGCAATGTTCATATCACGTTCAGCACCGATGCGTTAGGACGCTGATCATGAAAACGCTTCGCTCCCACTTCCCAACCGCGACACTTGCTCTCTGCGCTGCTGGTCTGTTTGCGTCGCAGGCGACGGCGCTGCCGGTCGTCGTGCCCGAGCAGAACCGGCCGATCGTCCCGGCCGCCTCCGACTGCTACGCGATCGGTCAGCAGGTCGCCGAGCAGAATGGCGGCACGCTGGCCAAGGCGTCACAGTCGACGCGCGGTGGCCAGCCGGTCTGCGTCATCGTCGTGCTGGTCCCGGGCAAGGATGGGCAGCGTCCACGCCGCACGGAGATCGTCGTTCCGCTGAACTGATGCCTGCCGTATCCCAGGCGCTGGAATCGGCCTATACCTGACGTCCAGCTCCTCAACAGGCCGATTCCTCAACTGGTATGATCCCATATGCGCGTACTCGTTGTCGAAGATGACAAGGACTTGAACCGGCAGATATCCGACGCGCTGGTCGATGCCGGCTATGTTGTCGACCGGGCTTTCGACGGTGAGGAAGGGCATTTCCTCGGCGACACCGAGCCCTATGACGCCGTGGTGCTCGACATCGGCTTGCCGCAGATGGACGGCATCAGCGTGGTCGAACGCTGGCGGCGCGGCGGCCGCAAGATGCCGGTCCTGATTCTGACGGCGCGCGATCGCTGGAGCGACAAGGTATCCGGCATCGACGCCGGCGCCGACGATTATGTCACCAAGCCGTTCCACATCGAAGAGGTGCTGGCCAGGGTCCGAGCGCTCATCCGGCGCGCGGCCGGCCATGCGTCGTCGGAGCTGACCTGCGGGCCGTTGCGGCTCGACACCAAAGCCTCCAAGGCCGATGTCGACGGCGTGCCGTTGAAGCTGACGTCGCACGAATTTCGCCTGCTTGCCTATCTGATGCACCATATGGGCGAGGTCGTGTCCCGAACCGAGTTGGTCGAGCACCTTTACGATCAGGATTTCGACCGCGATTCCAACACAATCGAGGTCTTTGTCGGGCGGCTTCGCAAGAAGATGGGCATCGACATGATAGAAACCGTTCGCGGCATGGGCTATCGAATGCGTGAGCCGGAGGCGTAAGGCGGAACCGCTCAGACAGACTGTAAGGACGCCGCTTTCAGTGCGGTTCGGGCCGCGTTCGCTGGCGTTCCGGGTGATCGCCTTTTCCACGGTCTGGGCGATACTCACCCTGATTGTCATCTTCACGCTGATCACGACCCTTTATCGCCAGGCGAACGAGCGCGGTTTTGACAGCCTGCTGTCGGCGCATCTGTTCAATCTGATCGGCTCGGTCGGCGTGTCCGAAGGCGGTTCGCTGACCGGCGCTCCCGACCTGGGCGACCTTCGGTTCTCGGAGCCGAAGTCCGGCTGGTACTGGTCGGTGGAGCCTGCGTCGGAAGGCGTGAGTGGTGAGTTGCACTCCTCCTCGATGACCACGGCGATCCTGTCGCCAAGCGTCGCCGAGGTTCCGTTCAATGCCAGCTTCCAGCGCAGCTATACGACAGAAGGCATCGATGGCGAGGAACTGGAAGTGTTCGAGAGCGAATTCGTTCTCGACGCGAAAAATCGCGCAGCGCGCTTCCGCGTCATGGGCAACCGGACCGAGCTCGAGCAGGAGATAAGCGCCTTTCAGCGTCGCCTGCTGACCTATCTTTCGCTGTTCGGCGTCGGCATGATCGCCATCAACGCCATCGCCATCCTGCTGGGCCTGCAGCCATTGCGCCGGGTCAGGGACGCTCTCGCCATGGTGCGCGAAGGAACCGCGCAAAAGCTCGACGGTCGCTTCCCCGCCGAGATCGAGCCGCTCGCCGACGAGACCAACGCGTTGATCGAAAACAACAAGCGTATCGTCGAGCGCTCGCGGACGCAGGTCGGCAACCTCGCCCATTCGCTGAAGACGCCGCTGGCGGTGCTGATCAACGAGGGACGGGCGCTCGGCGGTGCCAAGGGCCAACTCATAGCCGAACAGGCCGCCTCGATGCAGAAGCAGATTGACCATTATCTGCAGCGGGCCCGCGTTGCGGCGCAACGCGACAGCGTCGTCTACCGCACGCCGGTGGCGCCGCTGGTCCAGCGCATGGTGCGCGTGCTGCAAAAACTCAATCCGCAGACAGCTCTCTCACTTTCGCTGCCGGCAGTCGATATCGTCTTTGCCGGGGAACGCCAGGATCTGGAAGAATTGCTTGGCAATTTGCTCGACAACGCCATGAAATGGGCAAAGAGCGCGGTCGCTGTGTCGGTGGCGCCAATCTCGGGCAAGGGTGGCTCCGCCAAGAAGAGTGGCGCCGGCAAGGAGGGTGCTGTCAACCTGTTCGAGATCAGTATCGAGGATGACGGCCCGGGCATTCCGGAAGACAAGGCGCGCGAGGCGCTGAAGCGCGGGCGGCGTCTCGACGAGACAAGGCCGGGGACCGGGCTTGGACTTGCCATTGTCGCCGACCTCGTCAACGAATACGGAGGCGTTCTGGCTCTGGAACGGTCCAGCATGGGCGGGTTGAAGGCGGTGGTTCGATTGCGGAGCCTTCACTAGGCCCATGCTTTTTGCTGGGCCGGTCGACATTGATCGACGGTGCGTGATATGGCGGCATGTCGACTGGTCCCGGAGCCGTCGGCCGCGGCCAAATTTCCGACAAACATCGACACTATGGCCACGCCGACTTCCCCGATGGCGCGGCCCCCAGCTTTAACTCAAGAGACCGGTTTTTGGCATGAAGATTCGCGTCGCGCTCGTCTCCGCACTGCTGGCCGTTTCCGGCTGCACGACGCTGGGCAGGAACCCTGGCCCCACGGTGGCGCCGCAGCCGGCCGCAACGCCGCCAAGTGACGGCAAGATCGCGACGACGGTCATTTCCGCCATGGGCGGCGGCCTCGTCAGCGGATCGATCGGTACTGGCTTGAGCGATCCCGAAAAGCGCAAGGCGCTGGAGGCGGAATACAGGGCGCTCGAGTACACGGCGAGCAGCCAGAAGGTGACGTGGAAGAGCGATCGGTCGGCGCATTACGGTGAAGTCGTGCCCGCCCAGCCCTATCGTGTCGGCTCGCAGGACTGCCGACAATACACCCATACGGTGTTTACCGGCGCCGCCGGGGCCACCGCGCGCGGAACCGCTTGCCGCAACGCCGATGGTAGCTGGACGCCGCTGACGTAACGACCGGCCGGATAATGCATGTGGCGCAAAAGCATGCCCTCGGGCCTGACTCGAGGGTGTGCAGCGATCTTGCGATGACGATATGCATGAAAACAACTATCTAAGGTGCGTCGCATGACGCCGGTCGAACGCGACGCGCTTTAGGTCCGGTTGACATCAATCAAGGACATGCGACGCATCTGCCGTCAAAGCGTCGCAGGACGCCTGTGTTGGCAGGGCAGGGCTCTGCCGTTATTGGAAGAAGCATGCTGTTCTGGGTCATAGCCGCCATTCTCACGCTGGGTGCAAGCCTGGCGGTGCTGCTGCCACTGGCCGGCGGCCCGAAGGGTGGTTCGCCAAGCAGCGATCATGACCTTGAAGTCTATCGCGACCAGCTGTCCGAGCTTGACCGCGACGTGGCGCGTGGCCTGATCCAGCCGGCCGAGGCCGAAGAGGCGCGTGCGGAGATCGCCCGCCGCATCCTTCGCCTCGACAATGCCGCCGACAAGGCAGCGGCGCGGCAGCCGTCGATGGCGACCAGGCTGGTCGCGACGGCTGCGGTCCTGGCGGTTCCGCTGGTCAGTTGGGGCTTGTACAGCCAACTCGGCTCGCCCGATCTGCCGTCGCAGCCGCTCAGCGAGCGACTGGCCAAGAATCCCGCCGACAGTTCGGTCGACGAACTGGTGGCACGCGCCGAGGCCCACCTTGCCGCCAACCCGTCCGATGGCAAGGGTTGGGACGTCCTGGCGCCAATCTATCTGCGCATGCAGCGGTTCTCCGACGCAGTGACGGCCTACCGCAACGCTATTCGCCTCGACGGCGACAGCGCAGCCCGCCAGGCCGGCCTCGGCGAGGCGATCGCCAGCGAAGCGGGCGGCATTGTCTCGGCCGATGCCCAGGCAGCCTTCGAGGCGGCGCTGAAGCTCGATCCGGCGACTCCGAAGGCCAGCTTTTATCTGGCGATGGGCATGGCGCAGGAAGGCCGCATCGAGGAGGCGACGGCCGGCTGGCAGAAAATGCTCGCGGCCTTGCCGCAGGACTCGCCCTGGCGCGGCGCCGTCGCGCAGGCACTGGCCGAAACCGCCAGGCGCAGCGTCGCTTCGGGAGTGCCTGCAAAAGGCCCGAACGCCGGGGATGTCGACGCCGCCTCGTCGATGTCGCCGCAGGATAAGGAAGCGATGATCAACACCATGGTTGCGGGGCTTGACGAAAAACTGCGGCAAAACCCGCGCGATGTGGAAGGATGGATGCAGCTTATTCGTTCCTATGTCGTGCTGGGCAAGGCCGATCAGGCGCGCGACGCGCTCAATCGCGGTATCGCCGTTTTTGGCTCCGATAGTGACGAAGCGAAGAAATTCACCGCCTTTGCCGCCTCGCTTGGCCTGACGGCGACGGAGTAAGAAATGACGCGCAAGCAGAAAAGACTGTCGGTGATCGCCGGAGGGTTGGCCTTCCTCGGTGCCGCCACCGGCCTGACCTTCTATGCGCTCGGCCAGAAGGCCTCCTACTTCTACATGCCCGCCGATCTGACCACCGCCAGCCTGCAGCCCGGGCAGCGTATCAGGCTCGGGGGCCTCGTCGAAAAAGGCACGATCGAGCGCGGTCAGGGGACCACCGTCGCCTTTTCGGTGACCGACAACCAGAAGCAGGTCAAGGTCACCTACACCGGCATTCTTCCCGACCTTTTCCGCGAGGAGCAGGGCGTCATCACTGAAGGCATTTTTCGCCCGGACGGCGTCTTCGTCGCCGACAGCGTGCTGGCCAAGCACGACGAGAACTATATGCCCAAGGAGGTGGCCGACGGCCTCAAGTCCAGAGGCGTGTGGCAGGAGAGCAAAAAGTGACTAAGCAGGTTCCGCAAAAGCCTGCCCTCGGGCTTGACCCGAGGGTTCCCACGATTTTGCGGCAAGACCCTGCGGCAAAGCAAAAACCTGGCGGGCTTGGCCACAATGGTTGAAACCGGACATTTCGCACTGGTCCTGGCGTTCGCGCTGTCTTTGGTACAGGCGCTGGTGCCGCTGTTCGGCGCGCGTATCAACAGCCAGAAGATGATGGCCGTCGGCGGTCCGGTCGCGGTGACCGGCTTCGCCTTGACCGCTCTGTCCTTCGCGGCGTTGGCGACGGCCTATGCGACGTCCGACTTTTCGGTGGCCAACGTCTGGGACAACTCGCATTCGCTGCAGCCGCTGATCTACAAGATCACCGGCACATGGGGCAATCACGAGGGCTCGATGCTGCTCTGGGTGCTGATCCTGAGCTTCTTCGGGGCGCTCGTCGCTGCTTTCGGCAGCAATCTTCCAGCGACCCTTCGAGCCAACGTGCTGGCCGTGCAAGGCGCGATCGGCGCCACCTTCTTGCTGTTCATCCTGGCGACGTCCAACCCGTTCGCCAGGCTCAATCCGGCGCCGATCGAGGGCCGCGATCTCAACCCGATCCTGCAGGATCTCGGCCTCGCCATCCATCCGCCGCTGCTCTATCTCGGCTATGTCGGCTTCTCGATCTGCTTTTCCTTCTCGGTCGCCGCCCTCATCGAAGGCCGCATCGACGCGTCCTGGGCGCGCTGGGTGCGGCCATGGACGCTGGTCGCCTGGATGTTCCTGACCGGCGGCATCGCCATGGGTTCCTACTGGGCCTATTACGAACTTGGCTGGGGCGGTTTCTGGTTCTGGGATCCGGTCGAGAACGCCTCGTTCATGCCTTGGCTGGCCGGCACCGCGCTGCTCCATTCGGCGATCGTCATGGAAAAGCGCTCGGCCCTGAAGATCTGGACGCTGTTGCTGGCGATCCTGACCTTCTCGCTGTCGCTGCTCGGCACCTTCCTGGTGCGCTCCGGCGTGCTCACCTCCGTCCACGCCTTCGCCACCGATCCAACGCGCGGCGTGTTCATTCTCTGCATCCTGACACTGTTCATCGGCGGATCACTGGCGTTGTTCGCCTTTCGCGCCTCGAGGTTGACGGCCGGCGGCCTGTTTCATCCGATCTCGCGCGAAGGGGCGCTGGTCCTCAACAATCTGTTCCTGACCACGGCCACCGCCACCGTGCTGATCGGCACGCTCTATCCGCTGGTCGTCGAGGCCGTTTCGGCCGACAAGATTTCGGTCGGCGCGCCGTTCTTCAACCTGACGTTCGGCCCGCTGATGGTGCCGCTCCTGGTCGCGGTTCCGTTCGGGCCGCTGCTGGCCTGGAAGCGCGGCGACATTTTCGCCGTCGCCCAGCGGCTGATGGCGGCCTTCGCCGCCGGGCTTCTGGCCGTGCTGGTGACGGCCTTGTTCATCGACGGCTCGTCGGTGTTCGCTGCACTTGGCGTCGGCCTGGCCTTCTGGCTGATCTGCGGCGCGCTCACCGATATTGCCGTCAAGTCCGGCTTTGGCAGTGTCGCGCCCGGCATCATGTTCAGGCGCTTCGCCGGCCTGCCGCGTTCGGTCTTCGGCACCGCGCTCGCCCATCTCGGTCTTGGGCTGACGACGCTGGGCATTGTCGGCACCCTTTGCTTCGGCACCGAGAAGATCCTGTCGATGCGTGCCGGCGAGACCGTGCAACTGTCCGGCCACACACTGCGCTTCGAAGGGCTCTATCCGACCCAGGGGCCTAACTACAGCGAGGATCGCGGCCGCTTCGCCCTGCTCGGCGCTGATGGAAGCACCACCGCCGTGATCACCTCGTCCAAGCGCTCCTATCCGGTCCGGCAGATGACGACGACCGAGTCCGGTATCAAGACGATCGGTTTCAGCCAGCTCTACCTCTCGCTTGGCGATGAGGCGACCGACGGCTCCGTCGTGGTGCGGCTGTGGTGGAAGCCGCTGGTGACGCTGATCTGGGGCGGCGCCCTTGTCATGATGGCAGGCGCTGCGATGTCGCTGATGGACCGGCGGCTGCGCGTCGGCGCACCGTCCCGCCGCCGCAAGTCGGCGGGCGCCATGCCTTCGGCGAGCCTGCCATGACCGCAAGAAAAACTTCACTGGCCTCCCTGATCCTGCTGCTGACGCTGTTGTTTGCCGGCGCCGCACTTGCGGTGAAGCCGGACGAGGTTCTGGCCGACCCGGCGCTCGAGGCGCGGGCGCGGACGCTTTCGGAAGAGCTTCGCTGCATGGTTTGCCAGAACCAGTCGATCGACGAATCCGATGCCGACCTTGCCCGCGACCTGCGCGTGCTGGTGCGCCAGCGCCTGGTCGCCGGCGATACCGACCGGCAGGTGATCGACTACATCGTTTCCCGCTATGGCGAGTTCGTGCTGTTGAAGCCGCGCTTCAGCCTGCGCAATGCGCTATTGTGGGGCACGCCGGTCCTTCTGCTGCTTGCCGGCGGGATTTTCATCGTGCTGACCGCCCGGTCGCGCCGTTCGACGCCTGCGGCCACGCTCACCGCCGAGGAGAAGGCAGCGTTGGACAAGGTTCTGGGTAACTAGTTCGGCCCGGCCGCCCCGTCGCCAAGACCGCGGCCGTGTCACGATGTCTCGCGACCAGGTGACGAACCGCTTCAAGCCTTGTCTGCGCGCCTGGCTTCCGACGCTTCGATGATGGCGTCGATTTCCGCCATGGCTTCGTCGTGCGGCACGACACGGCCAGCTGCCGCATCGGCCATGCCGCGTTTGATGCCTTCGATGATCTCAAGCTCGCGATCGACATAGGCCGATATCGCCTCGGCCGCGAGGAAGGATTTGCTGCGCCGCGTGTCGGCGGCGATCCGCTCCAGCTTCAGCTTGGTTTCGGACGAAACCCGTATCGTCATGGTGGCGCTTGCGGTCATGGTGAAAGCCTTGTGCTGAACTGTGTACAACATAGGGCAACGGGCGGGCGCAACCAAAGGGTTGGTGCCTGCAAACATTACCAAAGTTTCATGCACTGGAAATGGCGCCGTAATGTGCGCGCCTCTATTTCTCTTGGCCGAGGATGCCGAGCGAAGCGCATCCCTTGAAAGAGGATACGAGACCCATGAATATTGCCCCCAATTCACATTCCCGCACCCGCAAACGCTTGATGGCCGCCGCCGCATCAGTGGCCATTGCCGGCGCGATCGGCTTCGGCGCGGTTGCCACCGGGACAGCCCCCGTCCTGGCCGAGGCCGTGCGTGTCGAGGCGCCTCAAGTTCCGAGCTTCGCCGACGTGGTCGAGCGCGTTTCGCCGGCGGTCGTCAGTGTCCGCGTCAAAGCCAAGATAGAATCGACCGCCGACGACGGCTCCGACATGCCCGACGCCTTCGGCAATCTCCCCGACGATCCGCAATTGCGCCGCTTCTTCAGGGAGTTCCGTGGCTTTGGCGATCAGGATGGCCGGGATGGAATGCGACGTTTCGGACGCGGTGACCGCCAGCCACGCCCGGTCGCCCAGGGGTCCGGCTTCTTCATCTCCGAGGATGGCTACCTCGTCACCAACAACCATGTCGTCGGAGAGGGCTCGTCCTTCACGGTGGTGATGCATGACGGCAAGGAACTCGACGCCAAGTTGGTCGGCACAGATCCGCGCACCGACCTCGCAGTGCTCAAGGTTGAAGGCGACGGCAAGTTCACCTATGTCGACTTCGCCGACGATTCAAAGGTTCGCGTCGGCGACTGGGTGGTGGCCGTCGGCAATCCGTTCGGCCTCGGCGGCACAGTCACTGCCGGCATTGTCTCGGCCCGTGGTCGCGACATCGGCGCCGGTCCTTATGATGATTTCATCCAGATCGATGCCTCGGTGAACCGCGGCAATTCGGGTGGCCCGACCTTCAACCTTAACGGCCAGGTCGTCGGCATCAACACCGCGATCTTCTCGCCGTCCGGTGGCAGCGTCGGCATTGCCTTCGACATTCCCGCCTCGACCGCCAAACAGGTCGTGCAGGATCTGATGAAGGACGGCACCGTCCAGCGCGGCTGGCTTGGCGTCGAGATCCAGCCGGTCACCTCCGAAATCGCCGAATCGCTCGGGCTGAAGTCCGACAAGGGTGCGCTCGTTTCCAGCGCCCAGGACGATGGTCCCGGCAAGGAGGCCGGCATATCGGCTGGTGACGTCATCACTCAGGTGGACGGCAAGGACGTCGCTTCGCCGAAGGAACTCGCCCGTCTGATCGGCGCCTACCCGCCCGGCAAGCCGGTCGACGTCACGCTGTGGCGTGACGGCAAGAGTGAAACGGTCAAGGTCGACCTCGGCACGCTGCCTTCGACTGACAAACAGGCTTCGGCCGACCAGCAGCCTTCGGTTCCACCAAAGGCCGATACACTGGCCGATCTCGGTCTCACCGTCACCAGGTCCGACGATGGCAAAGGGCTTGTGGTGACCGATGTCGATCCCGACAGCGATGCTGCCGATCGCGGGATCCAGCCCGGCGATGTCATCACCTCGGTCAATTCGACGGAGGTCAATGGCACCGAGGACGTCGCCAAGGCCATGGCCGACGCGGTGAAGTCGGGCCGCAAGGCGGTGCTGATGCAGATCACCCGCGAGGACAGCAACCGCTTCGTCGCGCTGCCTGTCGCCAAGGGCTGACGTTCCAGACTCTTCCGATGCGGCGGTTTCAAACACCCGAGCCGTAGCATGGGAAAGCACGGGGCTTGAATACGTTAGTCAGTCATCGTGTTCCGGCCCAGCGGCAGCGGGCTCCCATCGCCCGCTGCCGCTCGAATAACAGAGCAGTCGCCCAAAGTGTGAAACGGTTTTGGGATGACGACATGCTCAAACAACAAAGCATGTCGCCCAAATCCGAGGATGCGGCGGCTCGACGCCAATAACATTATAAAACAAAGACTTACTGCTCGTTCTTGAATCATTTTGTTCGCGATACACCTCGAGGCCATGATGCCTATGCCGGCCACTCAATCTTCCAGCGAAATCGCGTATAACGGTCCCATGAAGATTCTCGTCATAGAAGACGATCGCGAAGCGGCCGATTACCTCCAGAAAGCCTTTACCGAGGCCGGGCATACCGCCCATGTCGCCGGCGACGGCGAAACCGGCTTCGCGCTCGCTGACTCCGGCGACTATGACGTGATGGTCGTCGACCGCATGCTGCCGCGCCGTGACGGCCTGTCGGTCATCGCCGGTCTGAGATCCCGAGGCAAGACTACGCCGGTGCTGATCCTGTCGGCGCTCGGCGAAGTCGACGACCGGGTCACCGGCTTGCGGGCCGGCGGCGACGACTATCTGACCAAGCCCTATGCCTTTTCCGAGCTTCTGGCCCGGGTCGAGGTGCTGAACCGCCGCGCCAGCGCCAGGGAGGCCGAAACCGTCTACCGGGTCGGCGACCTCGAACTCGACAGGCTGTCGCATTCGGTACGGCGCGCGGCCCGCGAGATTACGCTGCAGCCGCGCGAGTTCCGCCTGCTCGAATATCTGATGCGCCATGCCGGCCAGGTGGTGACGCGCACCATGCTGCTGGAAAATGTCTGGGACTATCATTTCGATCCGCAGACCAACGTCATCGACGTTCACGTCTCGCGGCTGCGCGGCAAGATCGAGAAGGGCTTCGACAAGCCCATCCTGCACACGGTTCGTGGCGCCGGCTATATGCTCAAGAGCGGCTAGCATGGCCCTTTCCATGCCGGCCATCATGAAGACGACGGCAGCGCGGCTTTCGGCGCTCTATCTCCTGCTGTTCGCCATCTGTGCGGTGCTGCTCGTCTTCTACATGACCTCGCTGTCGGCGCGCATGCTGACCGGCCAGACGCAGGAGACCATCAACGACGAGGTGCTCGGCCTCGCCCGGGTCTATCAGCGCGGCGGCTTGCCGCTGCTGGTGCGGGTGGTCGAGCAGCGCTCCCGCCAGCCCGGCGCCAACCTCTATTTGATCGCCGATGCCAACGGCCAGATCCTGACCGGCAACGTGCAGAGCCTGGAACCCGGCGTTCTCGTGGCCGAGGGCTGGACGACGGAGCCGTTTTCCTACCGGCGCTTTGGCGAGGGCGAGCTCGAGCGGCAACGCAACCCGATCGCCGACCCGAACGAACCCAGCCAGAGCGAAGTCCAGGTCGAAGGCGAGAAGGGCCACAACGCCATTGCCTTGGTGCTGCGCCTGCCGAACCAGATGATCATGCTGGTCGGCCGCGATCTCGGCGAGCCTGAGCGGTTCCGCGCCGTCATCCGCCGCGCCTTGACGTTGGCGCTCGGCATGATGGCGCTTGGCGGAATTTTGATCTGGTTCTTCGTCGGCCGCGCGGCGCTGAAGCGCATCGACTCGGTGTCGCAGGCCAGTCGCCGCATCATGGGCGGCGACCTTTCCGGCCGGCTGCCGGTCACCGGGGCCGGCGACGAGTTCGATCGGCTCTCCGAAAATCTCAATTCCATGCTGGCCAGGATCGCGACGCTGAATGAAGGGCTGAAGCAGGTCTCCGACAACATCGCCCACGATCTGAAGACACCGCTGACCAGGCTGCGCAACCGCGCCGAGGCGACGCTCTCCGGCAAGCACAACTCCGCCGCCTACCGGCAGGCGCTGGAAGCGACCATCGCCGAGTCCGACCATCTGATAAAGACCTTCAACGCCATCCTGATGATCTCAAGGCTGGAGGCGGGCTATTCCTCAGAAATCACCAGCCGGGTCGATCTGGCTGCTTCCGTGCGCGATGTCGTCGAGCTCTACGAGCCGGTGGCGGAGGAGGCGGGAGTGACACTCGAGACCTCTGTGCAGGACGGCTTCGCCGTTGAAGGCAATCGCGAGCTGATCGGCCAGGCGCTATCGAACATCGTCGACAACGCGATCAAATATTCGACCGACTCGACAGCCAAGCCGACCGTTCGCGTGGCGCTCGATCGCGTCGGCAGCGAAATCAGGCTTTCCGTCACCGACAACGGCCAGGGCATTCCCGACGATGCCGATCGCGCCAGGGCGACCGAGCGTTTCGTGCGGCTGGAGAAGAGCCGCTCGCAGCCGGGTTCCGGTCTCGGCCTCAGCCTCGCCAAGGCGATCATGACATTCCACAAAGGGCGGCTTGATCTCCTGCCCGCCAATCCTGGATTATCCGTCGTCATGAGTTTTCCCGAACGGGAGGATCGCTGATGGCGGTGAAGGCGGCTGCGGAACACACCAACTGGCTTCTGAGGCCGGCGGCAAGGCTCGTGCCTCTGGATCAGAACCGAGCCCGGGGGGAATTGTCGGAGATCGCTTCCGCAGCGCAGGAAGAGGGGCTTGCCGTGCTGGCGAAATTCCTGGCCGGCGAGGGCGCCGTCCAGGAGTTTCTCGCGGCAGTCTTCGACCTGTCGCCGTTCCTGCGCGACACGGTGCGCCGCCGCCCGCAGATCCTAGATGCGCTTTTCGATGAGACCGTCGAGGCGCGGCTGGCGTCGATCGGCGCCGCCATCGGCAAGGCCGCGCGGGCGGAAGCCATCTCTGAAAACGGCCTGATGATGGAGTTGCGGCAATGGAAAGCGGAAGCGCATGTCCTGATCGCGCTGGCCGATCTTGCAGGCGAGGCCGAAACTGCAATCACAGTACGGCGGCTGAGCGATCTTGCCGACGCCTGCACCCGCGCTGCCGTCGACTTCCTGCTTCGCGACGCGCACCGACAAGGCAAGCTCAAACTGCCGGATCTCGAGGATCCGGCGCGCCGGTCGGGCTGGATCCTGCTCGGCATGGGCAAGCTTGGCGCGCATGAGCTGAACTTCTCCTCCGACATCGACCTCGTCGTTTTTTTCGACCCGCAAGCGCCAGCAGTCGTCGATCCGCTCGATGCGACGGAGCTGTTTTCGCGCCTGACCCGCCGGCTGGTCCGCATGCTTCAGGACCGCACCGAACACGGCTATGTTTTCCGCACCGACCTCAGGCTTCGTCCCGACCCCGGTTCGACGCCGCTGGCGATCCCGGTCGAGGCGGCGCTGCGCTACTACGAGGCGCGGGGCCAGAACTGGGAGAGGGCCGCAATGATCAAGGCGCGTCCGGTGGCCGGCGATGTCGCCGCCGGCACTGCGTTCCTGAAGGAGCTCCAGCCCTACATCTGGCGCAAATACATGGACTATGCAGCGATCGCCGACGTCCATTCGATCAAGCGCCAGATCCATGCCCACAAGGGTCTTGGCGAGATCGCGGTGAAGGGCCACAACGTCAAGCTCGGCCGCGGCGGCATCCGCGAGATCGAGTTCTTCGTCCAGACTCAGCAGCTCATCGCCGGCGGCCGCTTCCCCGAACTGCGCGGCCGCGAGACGGTGCCGATGCTTGGCCAGCTTGCGGCACGCGGCTGGATCACTGCCGATGCGCGCGATACGCTCACAAGGCAGTACTGGCTCCTGCGCCGCGTCGAGCACGCCGTTCAGATGGTCGCCGACGAGCAGATCCACATACTGCCGGACGATGACGAAGGGCTCGAACGCATTGCTCGCCTGCTCGGTTTTGCCGATGCGGCGACCTTTGCCGAGGCGTTCCGCGCCGCACTCCATCAGGTCGAACGCCACTACGCAGCGCTTTTCGAGACCGCGCCCGAGCTTTCGGCGGGCATCGGCAATCTGGTCTTTACCGGCGATGTCGACGACCCCGATACGTTGCAGACCCTGCAGAGATTGGGATTCCAGCGGGCGAGCGACATCTGCCGCGTCATCCGCGGCTGGCATTTCGGCCGCTATCGCGTCACCCAGTCAGCCGAGGCGCGCGAGCGGTTGACCGAACTGACGCCGGCGCTGCTGCAATCCTTCGGCCAGACGCGCCGCGCGGACGAGGCGTTGATACGCTTCGACGAATTCCTTGCCGGTCTGCCCGCCGGCATTCAGCTGTTCTCGCTGCTCCACTCCAATCCGGCTCTGCTGAAGCTGCTGGCGACCATCATGGGCGCGGCGCCCCGGCTGGCCGCCATCATCACACGCCGGCCGCACGTGTTTGACGGCCTGCTTGATCCGGCCCTTTTGACCGAACTGCCGGACCGCGCCTATCTGTCCGGCCGTCTCGCCGCGTTCCTCGAGGGCGACAGGGCCTATGAGGACGTGCTCGACCGCTTGCGCATCTTTGCGTCCGAGCAAAAATTCCTGATCGGCGTCAGGCTGCTTGCCGGCTCGATCGATCCGGCGCGCGCCGGCCGTGCCTTTTCCGATCTGGCCGATCTCACCATCGACGCGGCGCTGCGGGCGGTCATCGCCGAGTTCGCGCTACGCCACGGTCGCATCGCCGGCGGCACGGTTGCGCTGCTCGGCATGGGCAAGCTCGGCAGCCGCGAATTGACGGCCGGCTCAGACGTCGACCTCATCCTGCTCTATGATCACGACGCCGATGCCGAAGAATCCGATGGCGACAAGCCGCTCGCCCCGTCGCACTATTACGCCAGGATGACGCAGCGGCTGATCGCTGCGGTGTCCGCGCCGACCGCCGAGGGCGTTCTCTACGAACTCGACCTTCGCTTGCGGCCGTCCGGCAACAAGGGGCCGGTGGCGACCCATGTCGATGCCTTCAAGAAGTACCAGCGCAAGGACGCCTGGACCTGGGAGCATATGGCGCTGTCAAGGGCCCGCGCGATCGGCGGCGATCAAGCGCTATGCGCCGAGGTCGAGACCGAAGTGGCACAGGTGCTTGCCCTGCCGCGCGACAGCGCCAAGGTGATGGCCGAGGCGGCCGAGATGCGCGCGATGATCGAGAAGGAAAAACCGCCGCGCGATCTCTGGGACATCAAGCTGATCCCGGGTGGTCTCATCGATCTCGAATTCATCGCGCAGGTGGCGGTGATCACGGGAAAGGTCGAAGCCGGCCGCCGGGTCACCGGGACGGCGGACGTGCTGTCGAGGCTGGCGCCGGATTTCGCCGAGGCGCAGATCAGGCAGGAGCTTTGCGATGCCTATGCGCTCTATCTGGCGCTGACCCAGATGACGCGGCTCTGCCTCACCGGCGTATTCGAACGCGACGACGTTCCGCCGGGGCTTTCGGATCTGCTACTGGCGGTCACCGACCTGCCGGATTTCGGGGTGCTGGAAGCGCACCTCAAGGAGACGTCGCAAAATGTCAGGAAGGATTTTGGCTTTTTGCTTCGTGTGAATGAGTAGTGAGTAGTGAATGGTGAATGGAATTAGATATTCACTACTGACTATTTCACTATTCACTATTCACTAGTCAGGCGGCGGCCCTGACTGGCTGCGTCGGCTTCCTGGTCGGAATGCGCACCGACACGATCGTGCCGGTGCCTTCGGTGGAGCGGATTTTCAAGGCGCCGCCCTGAAGCTCGGCCAACGAGCGTGAGATGGCAAGGCCAAGGCCGGAACCGGCATGGCTCTTGGAAAACTGGTTCTGCACCTGCTCGAACGGCCGCCCGAGCTTGCTCAGCGCCTCCTTCGGGATGCCGCAGCCATTGTCTTCGATCGTCAGCACCAGAGCGCTGGAGGTGTTGCGGGCCCTTACCGCAATGCGGCCGCCCTGGCCGGTGAACTTCACCGCATTCGACAGCAAGTTGATGATGATCTGCTTGATCGCCCGGCGGTCGGCGAACAGCGTCAGCGAATCGGGGATGCGTGTTTCGACGGTGATCGACTTTTCCGCCGCCTGCAGCGAGATGACGCGCACCGTTTCCCGCATCAGCGGGCAGAGGTCGATCTCCTCTTGATCCATCGAGAACTGGCCGGCCTCGATCTTCGACATGTCGAGGATGTCGTTGATGACGCCCAGAAGATATTTGCCGCTGCCGTTGATGTCGGTGGCGTATTCCTCATAGCGCGGCGAACCCAGGGGCCCGAACAGCGCCTGTTCCATCAGTTCGGAGAAGCCGATGATCGCGTTGAGCGGCGTGCGCAATTCATGCGACATGTTGGCCAGGAACTCGGATTTGGCCCGGTTCGCGGCCTCGGCGCGCTCGGTTTCCTTCATGTATTTGTGATTGAGCTCGACCAGTTCGCGCGACCGCTCTTCCTCTGCCCGGCGGGCAAGGCTGAGGTCATGGATCGTCGCCATCAGCCGGCGCTCACTGTCGACCAGCTTCTCCTGGTGCAGCTTGATCTGGGTGATGTCGGAGCCGACCGAGACGGTGCCGCCGTCCCTGGTCCGCAACTCGTTCACCTGCAGCCAGCGGCCATCGGCAAGCTGCCGCTCGAAGGTCACGCCGCCTTGCTGACCGTTGGTGTTGGCAAGCCGGCGCTCCGAAGCGAAGGCAAGCATGCGATCTTCGAGAACGGCGCGCGAGGCGCCCGGCATCACGTCGCGATCCGACAGGCCGTTGTCCTGCTGGTACTTGGAATTGCACATGATCAGGCGCTGGGCCGAATCCCAGAGCACGAAGGATTCGTTGATGTTTTCGATGGCCGTTCGCAGGCGAAGATCCGCGGCCTCGGAGCGCAGCGCCAAATGCCGCTGCTCGGTGACGTCGACGGCGATGCCGATCAACTGGATCTCCGGCGCTTCCGGGTCGATCACCTGCGCTCTTGCGCGCATCCACACCCATTGTCCGTCGGCGTGGCGCATCCGGAACACTTGGTCGATGTGGTCGATCTCACGTGCGACGATCCTGTTGGCGAGTTGGAATAGGTCGCCGTCCTCGGGATGGATGATCCCGTCGACCTCGCCGAACGACAGCATCGTGTCGCAGGGCTCATAGCCCAGCATGTCGTACATCGAACGCGACCAGTACATCTTGCCGCGCACCATGTCCCAGTCCCACAGGCCGCAGCGGCCGCGCACCAGCGCCATGTCGATGCGCTGGTGCGCTTCGAGATAGATGCGGTCGGCGGTCTGGGCGCGCGCCGCCTGGCCGAAATAGGCATAGAGGACGATGATCAGCACGCCGGCCGTCAGCACGAACAGCGTGACGTTGAGCGAAACGGTCTTGCGCCACGTGTCGAAGACCGCATCCTGCGGGACGAGCGCTGCGGCAGCACCATTCCTGCCGTTTGCCAGGCTCACCGCGGCATACCAGTCCTGGCCGCCGATGCTGACCTCCATCACCCCGGCGCGGTCGCCGAACAGGAACAGCGGTTGACCGCCCTGGGCGATGGCGTCGAGCGACCGCCCTTCCCAGCCCGTCGATTGCGGTGTCACGGCAACGATCTTGAACGCGCTGTCGGTGACCGCAAGCACGTGGCTTCGGCCCATGGCGCCCTGACGGCTGATGCCCTCCAACAAGTCCTGCGTCGCGCCAGGCGTCGAGGCCATGTTCGCATCGACGCTGATCGAACTGGCCAGTTGGCCCGCCGCGAGCGAGAGGATCGCCTTGGCGTCGCGTTCCACGTCGTCGCGCTCGTGCATCAGCGACAGGAACCGCAGTGCCGCGATGACAATCAGGAAAATGATGATGAGGGCCGGTATCGATCGGCGCAGCAATGGCTCGGCTGCCAGAAGCCGTCGGTAGGCGGGTTCGGCGATCAGCCGCGCATTGCCGGCAAGACCGTCGCTTCCCGCCTCACGCTGCTCAAAACCCGTCCCTCCGGGCGCGCCCCACGCGTCCGCCTTCGCCATAAATGGCTCTCCCCGATCTTAAATCTGCTTGACGATCCGGCGACGCCGCACTTCCGAATCTTCAGCTAAAGAATCAAAGGTGATTCGGCTTGTCCATAGGCGCAGCGAAAAAAGATTAAAAATCGACTAAAATAATGGCTTTTCCGCCCGATGGTGCCGGGCGGCAACCTTCTAAGGTGTGTTGAGATTCAGGTCAGGCCGTGCCGAGAACGGTGGATTCCGAGAACCGGAGCGGAGCGTACTTTTTGGTACGTGAGCACCGGAAGCGCAGGAAGCCGCCGTTCGCAGGCCGGCATCACCTGAATATCAACTTACCTTACGCCAGCGTGCGCTCAATGATGTCGCGCAAATCGGCCGACAGGTTCTCGGTATTGGCAATCGAAAGCAGCGCTTCCCTTGCCTTGCCCTGCCGGGCAGGTTCCAGCGAGCGCCATGATCTGAGTGCCGTCGCCAGCCTGGCGGCCAATTGCGGGTTGCGCTTTTCGACCTGCAGGACCGTTTCGACGAAAAACCGGTAGCCTTCGCCGTCGGCGCGATGGAAGCCGGTCTGGTTGGCGCTGGAAAACGTGCCGACGAGCGAGCGCACCCGGTTCGGGTTGGCCATCGAGAAGGCCGGGTGGCCGGTCAGGGCGCGCACTGCATGAATGGTTTGCGGGCCCGGCACGCTGGCCTGGATATGGAACCATTTGTCCATCACCAGCGGATCGGTCGCATATTTCGCCTCGAACTCCGCCAGCGCCTTGACCGTCGCGGGCAAACCGTTATGGCGCAGCGCAAGCACGCTCAATGCGGCGGCCCGGTCGGTCATGTTGGTCGCGGACTGGAAATGCCGGGCCGCAAGCGCCGCACCTCCATGCAGCAGCGAAAGATAGTCGAGCAAGGTGTTGCGCAGCGCCCGGCGACCGGCGCTTGCCGCATCAGGACTGAAAGCGTGCTTGTCGGTCAGTCGATCGTAGAGGTCGGAGAATATCTCGCGATTCGCCTCGGCGATCGCGACCGTCAGCGCCTCGCGGGCCGAGAAAATGGAATCGGGGTCGATGTTCTTGCCGATGTCACGGGCGATATCGGCTTCGCTAGGAAGCGCCAAAGCCAGCGCCCGATAGGCCGGTTCGAGTGTCTCGTCGCCGGCTATTTTGCCGGCAAGCTCGATCAACCGCGATGCGAAACCGGGCTGCTTGCCGTCAAGGACCTGGCGGAAGGTGGATATCAGAGCCTCGGTCAAAAGCGTGTTGAACGCCTGCCAGCGCGAGAAGGTATCGTTGTCATGGCCAGCAAGGAAGAACTGATCGTCGGCCCTCTGCTCGACGGAAAGCGTCACCGGCGCCGAGAAGCCGCGGTTGAGCGACATCGCCGGGCGCTCAGTGACGCCCGAGAAGCGCACCATGTGCCGGCGCTTGCGGATATGGATGACGCCGTCCTCGACGCTGGCGCCCTCGACGCCGCCATATTCTATCGCTTTGCCGTCGGTGCCGACCAGGCTGAAGGCCAGCGGAATATGCATCAGCCGCTTGCGGCTTTCGGACGGCGTTGGCGGCACCGACTGTTCGATCTCGAGCGTGAATTCCTGGGCCGCCGCATTGTGCGTCGAACTGATGGTCAGATTGGGCGTGCCGGCCTGATGGTACCACAGCGAAAATTGCGCGAGGTCGCGCCCGGACACATCCTCGAACACCTTGATGAAGTCCTCGATGGTTGCAGCCTCGCCGTCATGGCGCTCGAAATAGAGATCCATGCCGGCCCGGAACGTCTCGGCGCCGAGAATGGTGCGGATCATGCGCACCACTTCCGAGCCCTTTTCGTAGACTGTCGCCGTGTAGAAATTATTGATCTCGCGGTAGCGGCGCGGTCGCACCGGATGCGCCAGCGGTCCCTGGTCTTCGGGAAACTGATGTGCCTTGAGCGTGCGCACTTCGGCGATGCGTTTCACCGCTCGCGAGCGTTGGTCGGCGGAGAATTCGTGATCGCGGAAAACCGTCAGCCCTTCCTTCAGGCAAAGCTGGAACCAGTCGCGGCAAGTGATTCTGTTGCCGGTCCAATTGTGGAAATACTCATGCGCGATGATCGCCTCGATATTGGCGAAATCGGCGTCCGTTGCGGTCTCCTGATCGGCCAGCACATACTTGTCGTTGAAGATGTTGAGGCCCTTGTTCTCCATCGCGCCCATGTTGAAGTCGGACACGGCGACGATGTTGAAGACGTCGAGGTCGTATTCGCGGCCGAACGCTTCCTCGTCCCATTTCATCGACCGTTTCAGGGCGTCCATGGCGTAGCCGGCGAGCCGCTCCTTGCCCGGCTCGACAAAGATGCCGAGCTCGACCTGGCGGCCGGACAATGTGACGAAGCTGTCCGCGACCTTGCCGAGAGCCCCCGCAACAAGGGCGAACAGATAGGACGGCTTGGGGAAAGGGTCGTGCCAGACTGCATAGTGCCAGCCGTCGGCAAGTTCGCCGCTGCCAGCCGGGTTGCCGTTGGAAAGAAGCAGTGGCGCCTCGTGGTGCGGCGCCTCGATGCGCACCGTATAGACCGACAGGATATCCGGACGATCGAGAAAATAGGTGATGCGCCGAAAGCCCTCGGCCTCGCATTGCGTGCAATAGACGTTGCTGGAGCGATAGAGGCCCATCAGGGCTTCGTTGTGCGCCGGCGCCAGCTCGGTTTCGATCAGCAGCTGGAAACGGGCTGCTGCGGGCGGCGTGGTGATCGTCAACTGATCGGGCGTGGCGAAAAAATCGGTAGGCGCGAGTGTCTGGCCGTCGATTGCGATGCGGCCGAGCGTCAGGCCATCGCCGTCCAGCACCAGCGGCACTGACGCCGCGACGCCGTCACGGCGCTCGACCGTCAGCACGGCGATGACGCGCGTGGCTTCCGGCGACAGCCGGAAAGTCAGGCCGGTTTCCGGAATGAGATAGTCGGTGGGGCGATAGTCTTCGAGCTTGAAGACCTGGCCGGTGTCGGTGCGCATTTCCGTTGGTTTTCCTGTCGATTCCCGCAGCGGCAGGTGGGTCCGCTGGTCGAAGAAATGTGAAGCACGCGCTCTTTACACGAAACCGTCACTCGACAAAACTGGCGCAGCGCCTATTTCAGGCACTCGTTTCCAATCATCGTCGCGAGGTATCCATGACCGTCGTCACACCGAAATTCGGCATGGGCGCCTCTGTGCTGCGTCGCGAGGACCAGGCCTTCCTAAAGGGTCTCGGTCGCTATACGGACGACATCCAGCCGGCGGGCCTCCTGCACGGCTATGTCCTGCGCTCGCCGGTGCCCAAGGCAAGCTTCACCCTCGGTTCGACCGAGGCGGCCAAGGCGGCATCTGGCGTCCATCTGGTGCTGACCGGTGCTGATGTTGCTCATCTCGGCAAGCTGAAATCCGGCGTCATGCAGAGGCAGCCGGACGGCACCAAGGCGCCGACCCGCGACATTCCGGTCCTTTGCCGCGACCGGGTCAATTATGTCGGCGACGCCGTCGCCTTCGTCGTCGCCGACAGCCGCGCGCTGGCGCAGGACGCGGCCGAACTGATCGAGGTCGAATACGAGGGCGAGGATGCCGCGTCCGGCACCGCCACGGCGCTTGACGAAGGCACGCCGCTTGTCTGGCCGGAACTCGGCTCCAACCGCGCCTTCAGCTACCACATCGGCGACAAGGCGAAGACCGCGGCGGCATTCGCCAGGGCGGCGTATGTCACCCGCATCGAATTCATCAACAACCGGCTGGTCTGCAACTACATGGAGCCGCGTTCGGCGATCGGCGAGTGGAACACGCAGGAGAACCGCTTCGTGCTGACCACAGGCTCGCAGGGCGTGCATTCCATGCAGTACATCCTGGCCGACATATTCAAGATCAAGAAGAATCAGCTGCGCGTCATCACGCCGGATGTCGGCGGCGGCTTCGGGCCGAAAAGCTTCGTCTATCGCGAGCATCCGCTGGTGCTGGAGGCCGCCAGGCGCCTTGGCCGCCCGGTGAAATGGGCCGGCGACCGCACCGAGCATTTCCTCACCGATGCGCAAGGTCGCGACAATGTCGTGACCGCCGAGATGGCGATGGACAAGGACGGCCGCTTTCTCGGCATGAAGGTCGACCTCCTCGCCAATATCGGTGCCTATATCTCGCAATATGGCCCGTTCATCCCCTATATCGGCGTCACCATGTCGACCGGCGTCTACGACATCCAGGCGCTCGACGTTTCGGTGACCGGCCTCTACACCAACACTTGCCCGGTCGATGCCTACCGCGGCGCCGGCCGTCCGGAAGCGGCATTCCTGCTGGAAAAGCTCGTCGACGCCTGCGCCCACGACCTGGCCTTGCCAGTCGAAGAGATCCGCCGGCGCAATTTCATCAGGCCCGAACAGTTTCCTTACCGCACGCAGACCGACCGCCTCTATGATACCGGTGAATTCGCAGGCCATATGGACCGCGCCATCGAACAAGCGGAGTGGCAGGCGTTCCCGGAGCGACTGGCGCAGTCGAAGGCGGAAGGCAAAATCCGCGGCATCGGCATGGCGACCTATATCGAGGCCTGTGCCTTTCCCGGCTCTGAACCGGCCTTTGTCGAATTGAACGGCGACGGCACGGTGACGCTGAAGATCGGCACCCAGACCAACGGGCAGGGGCATGCGACCGCCTATGCGCAGTTCCTCTCGGAAAAGCTTCATCTCGACATCGGCAACATTCATGTCCGCCAGGGCGACACCGACGAGCTGAAGGCCGGCGGCGGCACCGGTGGCTCGCGCTCCATTCCGCTTGGCGGTGTGTCAGCTTCTCGCGCCGGCGAGGATCTGGCCATCAAGATCAGGCGCATCGCCGCAGATGAGCTGGAAGCCTCGGCCGACGACATCGAATTGTCCAACGGCGTTGCCCGCATCGTCGGCACCGACCGCACGATCGATTTTTCGAGCATCGCCAAGGCAGCCAAGAACCCGGACGATCTCAAGGGCTTTGGCGAGTTCGTGCAGGACGAATGCACCTATCCGAACGGCACCCACATCTGCGAGGTCGAGATCGATCCCGACACCGGCGTGACGGAAATTGTCCGCTATACGATCGTCGACGATTTCGGGGTCACCGTGAACCCTATGCTGCTGGCCGGCCAGGTGCATGGCGGCGTCGTCCAGGGCATCGGCCAGGCGCTGACCGAGAACACGGTCTATGACGAGGACGGGCAGCTGTTGACGGCAAGTTTCATGGACTATGCCATGCCGCGCGCCGACGATTTGCCGTTCTTCCATTTCGAGACCCGCAACGTGCCCTCGACCACCAATGCGCTCGGCATCAAGGGGGCAGGCGAGGCGGGCACGATCGGAGCGACGCCGGCCGCGCTCAACGCGGTGACGGATGCGCTCTATCGCGCCTACGGCATCAGGCACATCGACATGCCGGCAACGCCGGCGCGCATCTGGGCGGCGATCCAGGAAGCAGCTGCCAAGTGAACCCGACGGACCATCCTGGCGGGCACAACACGCTGACCGGGATCATGCTCAAGATCGTGTCGGTGGCGGTCTTCGTCGCCATGTCGTCCTGCATCAAGGCGGCGGGCACGGTGCCGGCGGGCCAGATCGTCTTCTTCCGCTCGTTCTTCGCCATCTTTCCGATCGTCGTCTTCCTGGCCTTCCAGGGAAAACTTGGCACCGCATTTTCGACCAAGCGCCCGCTCAACCACATTGCGCGCGGCGTTGTCGGCGTCTGCGCCATGGGGCTCGGCTTCTTCGCGCTGATTCGGCTGCCGCTGCCGGAAGCGATCGCGCTGAACTACGCACAGCCGCTGCTGGTGGTGGTGTTCAGTTCGATCTTCCTCGGCGAAGCGATCCGCGTCTATCGCTGGAGCGCGGTTGCGGTCGGACTGGTCGGGGTGCTGGTCATCTCATGGCCGGAACTGACGCTGCTGGGTTCGGGCGCAGCACTCGGCGATCAGGAGGTGCTCGGCGTCATCGCCGCACTGGTCGCGGCAGCGATCTCGGCCGTCGCCATGCTGCTGGTGCGCAACCTTGTCCAGAGCGAGCCGACGGCAACCATCGTGCTGTGGTTTTCGGTGACGGCGAGCCTCCTGGCGTTGCTGTCGCTGCCGTTCGGCTGGCAGGCGCTGACACCGGCGCAGGCGGGCCTGCTCATTGCTGCAGGCTTTTGCGGCGGGCTCGCCCAGATTCTGATGACGGCCGCCTATCGCCATGCCGAGGCCTCGGTCGTGGCGCCTTTCGAATACACGTCGATGCTGCTTGGCATCGTTGTCGGCTATCTCGCCTTCGGCGACGTCCCGACGGTTTATATGCTTATCGGCGGCGTAATCGTCGTTGCCGCCGGCATCTTCATCATCTGGCGCGAGCGGCAACTGGGCCTTGAGCGTGCCCGCACCCGCCAGGCGACCCCGCCACAAGGATGATCAGGACGGCTAGGCCCGCTCGTTCGCCAATCGCACCAGCACGGTCCTTGTCTGCTCATCGGCGGGGAAAAACGATTCGATCGCCAGTTCCGACAGCGTCACGTCGAGCGGCGTGCCGAACACGGTGATGGTGCTGATGAACGACAGCACGGCATCGCCATGCGCGAGCCGCAGCGGGTGCACGATCGCGTTCGGCTCGACCGGCAGCGGCCGTGCGCCGTTCAGGCCGGACGGATAGGTCCGAAGCTCGCGCTCCAGTTCGACCAGAACCGGGTCGCCTGAAGCGTCGTTCTGGTGTTTCAGCCGGTCGAGAAGATGCGCGCGCCATTCGGCCAGATTGACGATGCGCGGCGCGACGCCACCCGGGTGCAGGCTGAGCCGCAGCACGTTGACCGGCGGCTTCAGTAAGGAAGGCTCGGCGACGTTGGCGAGGAACGGGCCGATGGCGGCGTTTGCCGACACCAGGTTCCAGTGCCGGTCGACAGCCAGAGCCGGGAAGGGTTCGTGACCCTTGAGCACGATCTCGACCGCCGCCATCGCCGGCGCCAGCGAGGCATCGGTGAGCGGTCGCTCGCTGAAGCTGGGGGCAAAGCCCGCGGCCAGCAGGAGCTGGTTGCGCTGCCTCAACGGGATCGACAGCTGCTCGGCCAGATGCAGCACCATGTCGCGCGAGGGTGCCGCGCGGCCGCTTTCCACGAAACTCAGATGCCGCTGCGAAATTTCGGCTTCCATGGCGAGATCGAGCTGGCTCATTCGCCGGCGCGTGCGCCATTCGCGAATGAGGCTGCCGGCGGAAGTCTGGGTTGCGGTCATGGGCGCATGACTAGGCCGGCCGCAGACGCATTTCAATTACCGGGGAGGTTATAGGTACAGCATCTACGTCGGAGATTTGCGAAAGCGGTGATGACAGCCAATCTTCCCCCTTGTGGGGGAGATGCCTGGCAAGGCAGAGGGGGGCGCTGTCCCGCCGACCTATCGGGAGGCCACGAAAGTGGGCCATCCTTCGCGCCCCCTCTGGCCTGCCGGCCATCTCCCCCACGAGGGTACCACGAGGGGGGAGACTGGCTAATCTCGAACCCTCAACCCAGCGCCCGAAGCTTCGCCTTCACTTCAAGGAAATCCCGCCACGCCAGCTTCTTGTGCGCGGGGGTTCGCAAGAGATACGCCGGATGAAGCGTTGGCATGGCCGGGATGGCAATGCCGGCGGCGGTCGTGTGGACGCGCCAGTTGCCGCGCAGCCGCAGGATGCCCTCTGTGGTGTTGAGAAGGGTGCTTGCCGAGGGGCCGCCCAAATTGACCAGCACCTTCGGATTGACCAGCTCGATCTGCCGTTCGATGAACGGCCGGCAAATCTCGGTCTCGTGCGGCGTCGGCGTGCGGTTGCCCGGCGGCCGCCAGGGAATCACATTGGCGATGTAGGCCGAGGTCCGGTCGAGGCCGATCGCGGCCAGCATCCGGTCGAGCAGCCGGCCCGAGCGGCCGACGAACGGCAATCCCTCGATGTCCTCGTCGCGCCCGGGTGCCTCGCCGACCAGCATCACCGCGGCATTCGGATTGCCATCGGCGAACACCAGGTTCTTGGCGGTGAATTTGAGGTTGCAGCCGTCGAATGCCGCCATGTGCTGGCGAAGTTCGTCCAGGGTTGCCGCCGTCGTCGCCAGGTGTCGCGCCAATGCCGCTTGCTGCTCGTCGGGCACTGTCGCCTTACCGGACGGCGCGCGCACCGCCGGCGCCGCAGCTTGCCTTTCGCCCATTCCGGCGCGTGACAGGCTTGTCGAGCGTGGCAGCGCTGCGTTCTCACCGGTTGGCGGCGTAACTGTCGCTGGCGCCCGCTCAGGCGGCTTTGACGCAGCCTCGGCAAACCTGTTCAGCGGCTCCTCTTCGAGCGCTTCATCGACGCCGGCGCTGGCGTAGAAGGCCAGCAGCTCGGCAATATCAGGTCGGTTGTCTCGGGAAACGGCAGTCATGCTTTCACATTCAGTCGCGCGGCAGGAATTTGCAACATCGTGATTGGCGCGATGCTTCATGATTTCGTCATCGTCGGGCGGAGCATGAGCGAAGAGACGTTGCGAAGACCCAGTATGACGAAGTAGTTCAGCTCGACGGTATACGCGGATCCTGCACCAGATAGAACGTCCAGCGTGGTGTGTAGTCGGTGATCAGGTAATCGAATTTTGCCGTCTTCAACGGGTCGATCTTGCCGCTCTTGAACAGCAGCCGGTCATAGGGTTCGAAGTCGCGATCGAAATCGGCAAAGCTGCTCGACCAGATGTTGTCAGGCGTTTTGTTGCGCTGGTCGAACGACAGGCCGTCGCCGAACACGCTCGGCCGGTGGAGTATCTCCTGGAGCTCGAATTGGAACTCGACCCAGGCCTGGCCGCTGTTGTTGAGCACGTCGATGCGCATATACATGAGGCCGTTGGCAAATTGGCCCGCAGTGCCGAAGGGGTGGATCGGCTTCGTCGTGCGGATCGTCAGTGTCACTGGTGTCGCCGAATTCAACTCTTCGGTGATGACAAGCGGGTCCTCCTTTGTCCCGATGCCCGAGGCGCTGGTGATGCGGAAGCCGCCCAGCTCGTCGGAAAAGGAGTAGGCTCCGGCCACCCAGACCCTTTGCGGCTCGGCGTGGGCGCCAACGGACGCCAGCGGCAAAAGGGCCAAAACGAGCGCCCGGCAAACCCGTCCGGGCGGCGAAAAAAAGCGCGTCGATGAAAAGCCGGATGGCCCGTATGTGCGCATGATGCGAAGTATGGCCGATAAGCAAGCCGTCGAACAATTAAAAAAAATCAGGGCAACGGCTCTCTTTGGACTGGCTTGACCCGGATCGATGTTGGTGGACCCGCAAATCGCGATTTTGTAGTACGATGCGCGGCCTTTTGACGAAATCGGCATTGTCACGTCAGCGCCGGTTTCGCGTCGCGAATTGATGCGCTATGCAGCGGATAAGCCAGCAAGATGCGCAAATGCGGCAGCCAGTGAGGGGTTGATGAGCGAGATCGAACGCGAAAGCATGGAATTCGACGTGGTCATCGTCGGCGCCGGTCCGGCCGGCCTCTCGGCCGCGATCCGTCTCAAGCAGGTCAATCCCGAGCTTTCCGTCGTCGTCCTGGAAAAGGGCGGCGAAGTCGGCGCTCACATCCTGTCCGGCGCCGTCGTCGATCCGATCGGCATCGACCGGCTGCTGCCGGGCTGGCGTGACGAAGAGGGACATCCGTTCAAGACGCCGGTCACCGCAGACCATTTCCTGGTCCTCGGCCCCGCCGGTTCGTTCCGTCTGCCCAATATCCTGATGCCGCCGCTGATGAACAACCACGGCAACTACATCGTTTCGCTCGGCAATGTCTGCCGCTGGTTGGCGACCAAGGCCGAGGCGCTGGGCGTCGAGGTCTATCCGGGCTTTGCCGCCGTGGACCTCATTTACAGTGACGAGGGCGCGGTCACCGGCGTTGTCACCGGCGATATGGGCGTCGAGAAGGATGGCACGCATGGCCCGGGCTTCGCGCCGGGCATGGCGCTGATGGGCAAATATGTGCTGATCGGCGAGGGCGCGCGCGGCTCGCTGGCCAAGCAGTTGATTGCCAAATATCATCTTTCCGACGGCCGCGAGCCCGGCAAATACGGCATCGGTCTCAAGGAGCTCTGGCAGGTCAAGCCGGAGAACCATCGGCCGGGCCTTGTCCAGCACTCCTTCGGCTGGCCGCTCGACATGAAGACCGGCGGCGGCTCCTTCCTCTACCATCTGGAGGACAACCAGGTGGCGGTCGGCTTCGTCGTCCACCTCAACTACAAGAACCCCTACCTGTCGCCGTTCGACGAGTTCCAGCGCTTCAAGACCCACCCGGCGATCAGGGCCACATTCGAGGGCGGCAAGCGGCTCGGCTATGGCGCCCGTGCCATCACCGAGGGCGGCTGGCAGTCGGTGCCGAAACTGTCCTTCCCCGGTGGCGCGCTGATCGGTTGTGCTGCCGGCTTCGTCAACGTGCCGCGCATCAAGGGCTCGCACAATGCCGTGCTCTCCGGAATGCTGGCGGCCGAGCATGTCGCCGAGGCGATCGGCGCCGGCCGCGCCAATGACGAACTGGCTTCTTACGAGGCGGCATGGCGGGCAACCGACATCGGCAAGGATTTGAAGAAGGTGCGCAACGTTAAGCCGTTGTGGTCGCGCTTCGGCACCGTCGTCGGCGTCGGCATCGGCGGTCTCGACATGTGGCTGAATTCGCTGTTCGGGTTCTCGCCTTTCGGCACGCTGAAGCACGGCAAGGCCGATTATGCGACGCTGGAGCCGGCCGCCAGGCATAAGAAGATCTCCTATCCGAAGCCGGATGGCGTGCTCACCTTCGACCGCCTGTCCTCGGTGTTTCTGTCCAACACCAACCACGAGGAAAACGAGCCTGTCCACCTGCTGGTCGCGGATATGGATCTGCAGCGGCGTTCCGAGCACGATGTCTATGCCGGGCCCTCGACACGCTACTGCCCGGCCGGCGTCTACGAATGGGTCGACAAGGATGGCAACGCCGCCGCCGATCCCGCGGCGAAGGACGTGCGCTTCGTCATCAACGCGCAGAACTGCGTCCACTGCAAGACCTGCGACATCAAGGATCCGAACCGAAACATTACCTGGGTGCCGCCACAAGGTGGAGAGGGACCAGTCTACCAAAACATGTAGCCCAGCAAGCCAGAACGGCCCGGCGGCCGTCTCGCCCGTTGACCAAAATGAAAGCGCGTGAAGGCCTATTATATGTGCGGCGTCTAAAAGAAGTTGAAGCGGGGCGGCGCCTGTGGTTCCATTCTTTCTGACCCGGGAGATGACCATGCGCCTGGCGGTTCTGACGTGCCTTGTGGCGATTGGCGGCTTGTGCGGCTTCGCACCGCCGGCATTGGCTGACACGAAGGTGCTGGTCAAGACCCGGACCTACGACATCACTGGAACCACGGGCGCCGCCCTGATCGAGGCCATGGACCGCAACGGTCCGAAGCGGCACGGCTTCATGACGCACGCCATCGCGCTGGCCGCCTATACCGTGGATTGGGACCTTGACGTCACAAGGGAGGGTGGTGTCTGCCGTCTGCGCCAAGCCAGTGGCACGCTCGATCTCACCTACACCTTGCCGCGTTTGGCCTCAGCCGCGACGCCGGCGCTGCAGAAGCGCTGGAAGCGGTTTTTCGCGGGCGTTCGTGCTCACGAGCATAACCATGGCCGCATCGCCAGGACAATGATGCGGGCGACCGAGAAATCGATCACTGGACTGGAGTTCGCCGACAACTTGTTTTGCAGCAAGACGCACCGCGAGGCGAGGCGCCGGATCAAGGCCGTCTATGCCGAATACGAGGCGAAACAGAACGCCTTCGACGCGCGCGAGCATCGCGACGGCGGCCATGTCGAGCACCTCATCAGGGCGCTGTTGCGCAAGCAGTAGCTCAGCCTCGGGTCCTGCCGTTCTGTCTCACCGATGCCGTCGCGGTTTCTTGTTCGTCGACCGGCTTCTTCTGTTCCTGCCTGAGCGAGAACTCCACCATCAGCGGAAGATGGTCGGAGCCGGTGTTTTCTAGCCTCGACACCGAATGGATGTGTACCCCGCCCTTGCTGAAAACAAGGTCGATCGGCAGTCCGGCGAAGCGCAGGAATTCCGGCAGCTTGATAGGGAGCCAGGTCGGCCCCGGCGAAGGCGCCACGGTCAGCTTGCCAAGACCTGCGACGCGCCGGACGGCGGCGCTCCACGGCGCTGCATTGCAGTCGCATGCCATGATCGATGTCTCGCCAAGCGAGGCGAACTCCCCCGACAATCCGCCGATCTGCCGTGACTGGTTGCGCGGCCATGGCCAGGTGAGGTGCATGGCGGCGACGTCGACTTCGGTTCCGCCGAAATCGACCGTCGCGATGGCCATCGCGCCGCGGCCATAGCAGCGCGGTTGCGCGCCGGCGGCAAACGACCGTCTGGACAGCAGCGCAACGCCGAATACGCCATTGGGGTAGGGGCAGAAGATCCGGTAAGGGTAGGCGCTTGCAACATGGCCAAGTTTCGCCTTCCACATGTCGGACACCTCGTCGAGGGTGATCACATCAGGCTGGGTCCGGCCGATCAGCGACAGGACTTTTTCAGGCGTTGAATTGTTGAACCGCAGGTTCATCTGCAGCAGGCGGTAGACCGCCTGATCACCGGGGTAGACCGCCTGATCGCCGGCCTCGACTTCGTAGGCTGCCTGGACCGGCCACAGGCGGGGCACCGACAGGGCGTTCGACGTGGTGGCAAAGGCAGCCACCGCAAAGAGCAGCCCTGTGGCCGCCTGCAGGCGAAACGAGGTCGCCAGCAGCGGCAGCGCGCAAAGCGCCATCAGCACGGCAAGATGAACGCGGAAATGAGCGAAGGAATCGAAGGCCGGATGCAGCGTTCCGAAAAACCCGGCCACCAGCGCGACCGAGAAGACGAGCATTGCGACGAATGCCATCGAAGCCATCATGTCTCGAACGGGTGCCATCTACTTTGCTTATCGGCAGAAATGCAGCCAATCAAGATGGTGAAACGCCCTGCCGCGCTGTTACCATACTCCGATCGATGAAAGCCGCCGTTCCTACTGGAACGCCGTCTCCGAAAAGCTTCTGAGCTTGCGCGAATGCAACCGTTCCATCGGCATCTCGGCCAGCTTTTCCATCGCCCTGATGCCGATGGTCAAATGCTGTGCCACTTGCCGCTTGTAGAACTCGGTCGCCATGCCGGGCAGCTTCAATTCGCCATGCAGCGGTTTGTCGGAGACGCAAAGCAGCGTACCGTAGGGTACGCGGAAGCGGAAGCCATTGGCGGCGATCGTCGCCGACTCCATGTCGAGCGCGATCGCCCGTGACTGCGACAGCCGCTGCACTGGTCCACGCTGGTCGCGCAACTCCCAGTTGCGGTTGTCGATGGTAGCGACTGTGCCGGTGCGCATGATACGCTTGAGGTCATAGCCGGAAAGGCCGGTGACTTCGGCGACCGCCTCCTGCAGCGCCACCTGGATTTCGGCCAGCGGCGGGATCGGCACCCAGACCGGAAGATCGTCGTCCAGAACATGGTCTTCCCGCACATAGGCGTGCGCCAGCACATAGTCGCCCAGCGCCTGGGTGTTGCGCAGGCCGGCGCAATGGCCGAGCATCACCCAGGCATGCGGCCTGAGCACCGCTATGTGGTCGGTGATCGTCTTGGCGTTGGAGGGGCCGACGCCGATATTGACCATGGTGATGCCGCCATGGTTCGGCTTCTTCAGATGATAGGCCGGCATCTGCGGCAGGCGCGGCGGCGCCACGCCATGGCTGGGCGCATTTTGTCCAGCCTTGGTGACGACGTTTCCCGGCTCGACGAATTCGACATATCCGCCGCCGCCTTTCGCCATAAGATCGTGCGCACGGGCGACGAATTCGTCGATGTAGAACTGGTAGTTGGTGAACAGCACGAAATTCTGGAAATGCTGCGGACTGGTCGCCGTGTAGTGCGACATCCGGTGCAACGAGTAGTCGATGCGTTGCGCCGTGAACGCCGCCAATGGCCTGGCTTCGCCTAGCGCCACTTCGAACGTGCCGTTGGCGATCTGGTCGTCGGTGCCGTCGAGATCCGGCACGTCGAACAGGTCACGGATCGGCCGCCTGATGCGCTCGGCTGCCGCGCCGTCGACATGCGAGCCTTCCAGGAACGCGAAATGCAGCGGGATGGGCGTCGTCGATTCCGAGACCGTGACCGGAACGCCGTGATTGCGCATGATCAGGCGAAGCTGTTCGATGAGATAGCGTTCGAAAAGGGCGGGCTGGGTTATGGTGGTCGAGAAATGCCCAGGCGTCGGCATATGGCCGTAAGCCTGCCGCGAGTCGATCTGGGTGAACGAAGTCGTGGTGACACCGACCTCCGGATAAAAGGCCCGGTAGCGCTTGTTGTTGTCGCCGCCTGCGGCGAGCGCCGTAAACGAATCGCGCAGGAATTTGGTGTTGCGGTCGTAGAGCGCCTGCAAGGCCGCGACGGCCTTTGCTGCATCATTGCAGATCTGCCGGCCAAATGGCTCCGGCATCACGACTGAGTCTATGGCTTGGGGGTAGATTCGCTTTTCCATGACCCAATATAGAGGCTTGGCCACGCGGTTGGGAGGGGGCCGAAGGGTCGTTTTTTGTTTTGAGTTTCGATGAAGGCCGATTGCCTAACCACGCCGCAGGCTGATCAGCAGCACAAAGCCGACGCCGGTCTTCTTCAGCGCCGGCGCTTCGATCGTCGAGCCGGCATCGGCGCGCATCGTCGGCACGGCCAGAACCGGCGCGGCAAGAACCATCAGGATGAGCGTCGCCCGCGGCACTAGCCGAAGGGTCTTGCGGGCGTTGGCGGCGATGCGGTCCATGGTTTTTGCTTTTCTCCTCTCGAAGACTTTGTCGGTTCAGGGGCGAAAATGGTTCACGCAATCGAACCGGCAGGAATTGGCCTGGTCCCAGGAACGGGCCGGGCGCCCGGCCTCTGCAACGAGGATGGCGAACGCCATGCCGAACAGGCTCATTAGCAGGCAGACGATGGCGAAGCGGCGGGCGAACATGGCGTGGTTCTCCTTCAACACGCATGACAATGCCCTGATGCAACTGAACCGGCTCTGATGCCGGTGTTCATCTGCGGTTCAAATTTGGACTGTTAGGGCGCAGAAGGCGCAGCCTGCGCGATCGATCGGTGTTCCCAAACACAGAGGCGCGAACAAAAACGGGGCCTTTGCGGCCCCGTTTTCATTGTGCGGCAGTCGAAACGATCAGAGCTTGTGCCAGGTCTGGCTCCTGCAGATCAGCCCGCCGAGCACGCAGCCGCTCATCTTGAGCGAAGCGCCTGAGACCGAGGCCTTGCCCGAATAGGTCTTGTCGGTCTCCGGGTCGGTTATCGTACCCGTGTATTTGTTGGCGCCGGACACCTTGAACGAACCGATTCGCTTGCCGGCAAACTTGCCGGATTTGAGCGTGATGGAAAATGCGTCGCCACCGCCCGTGATGGCGGCGGTCGAACCGGCTTGCGTTTTCCAGTTGCCTTCGATCGGGTCGGCCCAAGCGGTGCCGGCCATGATCAATGTGGCCGCGAGGCCCATGCTGATTTTGCGAAACATGTTTCTCCTCCCTGTGGACATCCGGACGAACGTTCCGCCCCGCCAGTCTGCCTCTTACGCAAACGTAAGCTAATCCACCTCCCGGCAAAACAAAAGCGGTGCCGCTGCGGAAGACTTCGGGATTTTTCCCGGCCGCCTGAAGCGGTCTGGTCGGCGAGAAATGAAATGCCGGGCATGCTGGCTTTGTCTTCCGTGGTTAGCGGAGTCTTGATTTGCGCCTCGCAAATTTTCATCAATTTTGGCGCAAACCGGCGCAATTGCTGGCTTTGCATCGTTAATGAATTTCGGCGTTTACCTCTTGTTTTAGCTTTGTTTTCCTCAAATTAAGCACGCCGTTTAACGACGGATTCAAGCCTTCGGTTCATTCTCGAAAGCATCGAAAGAGCGGCCGCCCAAGGGTTTCCAAGGGACAGAACGAGGCAGCTCTCGGGAGCCTGACAGGGGCTAGAACAGGGGATTGAAATGGCACGTTTTGAAATGCCTGAAGCCGGCTTCGGCGCCATGGGGGCAACTGCCCAGGCCGACATTCTTTTCGAACTGGGCATGATGTATGCGACCGGCCGCGATTGCGAGACCGATGTCGTCGCCGCCCACAAATGGTTCAACATCGCTGCGATCAAGGGCTCGGTGCGCGCCGCGGAACTGCGCTCGGAATTGTCGGCCGCCATGTCGAAAGTCGAGATCGCCAGGGCGCTGCGCGAAGCCCGCGAATGGATGACGATGCACTAAGTCTCACCTGAACTCATCATGTACTGAGATCACCGACAGGGACGCTTCAAGGCCGCGCGAAGACGGCCGGACCGGCAAGAACAAGGCCGCGCAAGACGGCCGGACCAACAATGACAAGAACGCCGCAGGCCGGATACAGCCCAGCTGCGCGACGGACAGGGAAGGCGAGCGGTTTTCGGGGCGCGCGTAGCGTTCGGGATTGTTCGATCGACAAAAGCCGCGACCGGCCGGAACAAGGCCGGCGCGGCTTTTCGCGTTTTCGGACCATGGTCCCAAAAAGTGGAAACCGGTTTTTGGAAGAAGATCATGGTCAAACAGTCGGACCATGATCCCAAAAAGTGGAAACCGGTTTTTGGAAAAGATCATGGTCAAACAGAAAGCCGGCAGGCCCAATCGAGTGCCGCCGATGCGCCAAGACAGGCTTGGCGAACGGTGAAATTCTCCCACCTAATCTGGAAGAGGCGCGGTCGGAGCGGCCGCGCGCGAGTGGAGGAGTTGTATCGCCATGAAAAAGTTGGGTATTTTGAGCGCGGCCATTGTCGGCCTGGTGATGAGCGCGCCGGCCTTCGCCGAAGACATCACCTTTTCGGTGGTCGGACCGATGACCGGACAGCTTGCCACCATCGGCGACCAGTTCAAGCAGGGCGCGCAAGCCGCCGCCGACGCGATCAACGCCGCCGGCGGCGTCGACGGCCGCCAGATCAAGCTCGATGTCCAGGATGACCAGTGCGATCCGAAGCAGGCGGTTTCGGTCGCAAACCGCATCGTCGCCAACGGCGTCAAGTTCATCGATGGCCATGCCTGCTCGGGCTCGAGCATCCCGGCCTCGGCCGTCTATGCCGAAGCCGGTGCGATGATGATGAGTCCGGCTTCGTCGAACCCGGAGCTGACGGACGCGGCGGCGAAATCCGGCTGGCCGACGATCATGCGCCTTTATACGCGCGATGATGCGCAGGGCGCCTTCATCGGTCCATGGATCGCCAAGAAATACGCCGGCAAGAAGGTCGTCATCATGCATGACAAGAGCGCCTATGGGCAGGGCGTGGCCGATGCCGTCAAGGCGACGATGAACCAGAACGGCCTCAACGAGATCCTCTATGAGGGCATCAACGCCGGCGAAAAGGACTATTCGGCGCTTGTCACCAAGCTCAAGGAACTGAAGGCTGATGTGGTCTATTTCGGCGGCTACCACCCAGAGGCCGGCCTCATCCTGCGCCAGTCGGCGGAACAGGACTTCAAGTTCCAGCTGATCATGCCGGACTCGATTGCCACGCCGGAATTCTGGCAGGTTGCCGGCCCGGCCGGCGAAGGCACCATGTTCGTCTTCCCGTCGGATCCGCAGGCGAAGCCCGAAGCCAAGCAGGCCATCGAAAAGATCAAGGCGGGCGGCTTCGTGCCCGAGGGGTTTACGCTGTTCTCCTATGCCGTGATCCAGGCCTTTGCCGAGGGTATCAAGCGCGCCGGCAGTGACGACCCGGCCAAGGTTGCCGAAGCGCTGAAGAATGGCCAGCCGATCAGCACCGTCGTCGGCCCTGTCACTTTCGATGAAAAGGGCGACCTCAAGAACGTCAGCTACGACATCAACCAGTGGCACGACGGCAAATACGCGCCGATCCAGCCGTAATCGCCATTGCATGTCGCGCAAAAGTGCGCAGCGGTTTTGCGGAAACGACATGCACAAAAACAAGAACTAAAGCGCGTCGCGTGCGACGCGCTTTAGCGCCTGGCGACAATCGGAGATGGCCGGGGCAGATCCGGCCATTTTCATTGTGCGCCAGGCATGGCGCGTGGTGCGCAAGCACCGTTTGACCGGGATGGTATCCGGTCGATGACTTGGAGGTGAAAGTCCTCTGCGGACCCTGGTGATGGGAACCGCTAGCCGAACAGCAAGGGCGTCGTCGCGAGGCGGGGTCTGAAGGAAGCTGCAAGCAAAGTGCCGGCCTGACGAACAGGAAGCGCATATGAGGCGTCCGCATCCGGGCGAGGGAGCAATGAAGCCCGAAGCCCGATATCACCCGGAGGGTGTGGCCGTAGATGCGACAGGTAGATGGCACGAAGGTCACGCGTCTTACCCTGGGAGGCCTGCCGGCCTGCCCCCGGAAACGGGTGTGCTACCGCCGCCGAGAGGCGCCGGGAAGGGTCGGCAGGAGTCAGCAGAGGCCGTAGTAGCCGGACCAACCGGTGAAGGGCTGAACGTGTCGATGGAGGTCGGACTTCATTTCCGACCGCCTTGGGCAGATACCTCGCGAGAGGGCCTGAGCCGGAAGTAGCGGGCGGAACCCGCAAGATAAGGCTGGGCGCCAATAGGGCGGCGGGCATTGAGGACCTCAAGCCGAGCGCGACACGAACCGCCGTGTACGGGACCGTACGCACGGTGGTGTGGGAGGGGGGATGCCGCAAGGCTCCCTCCTACCCGATTGGTCATGCGTTTGCGGCGCGCGTCTTCCGTCGTCGCCTCTCCTTGCATGAACAGCGTCAGCCGTGGGCTTCCTCGGCAAAACGCACCAGCACCGTCCCATCGGTGACCTGCGCGCCCTCTGTTGCGATCTCGGCGATCGTCCCGTCATGCGTGGCGGAAATCGTGTGCTCCATCTTCATCGCTTCCAGGATCAACAGCGGCTGGCCCTTGATGACGGTTTCGCCTTTTGCCGCGCGCACCAGCTTGACCAGTCCCGGCATCGGCGCTCGCAGGCTGTCGGCACCGGCGGCGATTTCGTCGGCCCTTGCCAACGGGTCCGGCACCGCGAAGCTGTAGCCGACGGCGCCTGAAAAGACAGTGACATGGCCTGGCCAGCGGGCGAGGCGAGGGGCAGCGCGAAGATCAACCGCGCTGTCATAAGGTGCGTCCAGTGCCACCTGGAAGCGCCCGTCCGGCCGCATCGATACAAGCGCCAGGATATCGTCCTCGCCGTAGCGAAGCCGCGTGCGCCGCGCCATCGCGTGGAAATGCGCATAGCCGGCAAGCGACGACCACGGGTCGCGGGTCGGCGCCTGAGCCCCGGCGCCGGACGCTGCAAGTGCGGCCGCGGCGACGATCTCGCTGCTCGGCGGCGCCACTGCGGTCAGCGCTTGCTGGTGCCTGCCGATCAGCCCGGTGTCGACGTCACCTGCCGAAAAATCCGCGTCAGCGGCGAGAGCCGCGAGAAAGGCGGTGTTGACGGTCGAGCCGGCGATCTCGGTTTGCGAAAGGGAAATGCCCAGTGCTTCGAGCGCCGCCTGCCTGTTCTTGCCATGGACGACGAGCTTGGCGATCATCGGGTCGTAGAACGGCGAGATGGCATCGCCGGTCCGCACGCCGGTCTCGATCCGCATGCTGGCGCCCTCGGGCGCTGTATCCGGAAATTTCAGGTGATGCAGCGTGCCCGTCGCCGGCAAAAAACCCTTTGCCGCGTCTTCGGCATAGATGCGCGCCTCGAAGGCATGTCCGGAGAGCGCAATCTCGCTCTGCGTCTTCGGCAGCTTTTCGCCGGACGCCACCCGCAACTGCCATTCGACCAGATCGGTGCCGGTGACCATTTCGGTGACGGGATGCTCGACTTGCAGGCGAGTGTTCATTTCCATGAACCAGAAGCGGTCGGCCTTCAGCCCTTGCGAGGCGTCGCTGATGAACTCGATCGTGCCGGCGCCGGAATAGTCGATCGCCTTGGCGGCCTTCACCGCCGCCTCCGTCATTGCCTTGCGCAATGCCGGCGTCATCCCGGGGGCGGGGGCTTCCTCGATCACCTTCTGATGGCGCCGCTGCGCCGAGCAGTCGCGCTCGTAGAGATGCACGACATTGCCGAAGCTATCGCCGAAAACCTGAACCTCGATGTGGCGCGGCTTGTCGACATATTTCTCGACCAGCACGCGGTCGTCGCCGAACGCGGCCTTGGCCTCGCGCCGCGCACCCGACAGCGCCTCGGAAAAGTCGTCGGGATGTTCGACGCGCCGCATGCCCTTGCCGCCGCCGCCGGCGCGCGCCTTGATCAGCACGGGATAGCCGATCTCGCGTGCCTTGGAGGCGAGCAGCACGATCTCCTGCGCCTCGCCGTGATAGCCCGGCACAACCGGCACGCCGGCCTTCTCCATCAGCCGCTTGGCCGCGTCCTTCAGCCCCATGGCGCGGATCGAGGCGGCCGACGGGCCGATGAAGACGAGCCCGGCCGCTGTCACCTGATCGACGAAATCAGGGTTTTCCGACAGAAAACCGTAGCCGGGATGGATGGCTTCGGCGCCGGTGGCCAAAGCCGCCGCGACGATCTTGTCGCCGCGCAGATAACTTTCGCCGACCGGCGAGGGTCCGATATGCACCGCTTCGTCGGCCATCTCGACATGCAAGGCGCCGGCGTCGGCGTCGGAATAGACGGCGACCGTGCGCACGCCCATCCTGCGCGCGGTGCGGATCACCCGGCAAGCGATCTCGCCGCGGTTGGCGATCAGGATTTTGGCGAACATGGGACCTCCAAAGCCAGAGCTTGCCGCCAACGGCGCGAATGCTCCTTCACGCGGGCTGTGGCAACACCCTGCTTTGCAGTCCGGCCATTGTCAAAGGATCGGTAAGCCAGCCTGCCTACTTGGAGGCAGCGATCTCGCAAGCTCCTCCGGTCGTGACCTTGTAGCGGCTGCGGGTGGCCTTGCAGGATTTCAACGCCGCCTCCTCGGCGGCCTTCTGTGACGACGCATTCAGATGCGTGCCGCAGATTATGTACAGCGAAGTCACCCGCATATAAGGGGTCGTCGCATAGGCTGAATGGCCGCTGGCTGCCACATAGGCGTTGTAAGCTTTGGTGCAATCGGACTTCGGGTTTCCCGACAGAGCCGGCCAGAACCGGGTATCGCCCTTGCTTCCCGCCAGCGATTCCGCCGCTCCAATGCCGGGCGCTGCTAATATAAGCAATCCCGCAAGTACAGATACAGTTGTTTTCTGAAAAAGCTGCTGTCTCATCTTCGCCCAATCCCCATTGGTATTTGCAATGAGCAATAGCCGCGATTCTTTCGTCTGGCCAGATCGGGGAATGAAAATAAGTCTGAAAACTATGAATGGATTTTCTTACCTGAGCCGGTCGCGCTCCCGCCATTGCGCAGCAACGCCTGTTGGTATAGGTCCGCCGTCTGTTGGTCGAAGCAGCAGAAGATGACGGTTTCAGGAACCGCATTGTGGCTGACAAAGGCGCTCACCGTGCCAACGGCGATCTGCGTCGCCTGGTCCTTTGGATACCGGTATACACCGGTCGAGATCGCCGGAAATGCCACCGTCCTGCAATCCTTGCCGGCGGCGAGTTCGAGCGACCGGCGGTAGCAGGAGGCCAACAACTCGGCTTCGCCCTTGCCGCCGCCTTGCCAGACCGGCCCGACCGTGTGGATGACATAGCGTGCCGGCAGCCTGTAGCCCTTGGTGAGTTTTGCGTCGCCGACCTTGCAGCCATTGAGGGATTGGCATTCGGCCAGAAGTTCGGGGCCGGCCGCACGGTGGATGGCGCCGTCGACGCCCCCGCCACCCAGAAGTGAGGTGTTGGCGGCGTTGACGATGGCGTCGACCGCCAGCCTGGTGATGTCGCCGACATGAACGCGAATCCTTGCCTCGATCTCGCTCATCGGTCACATCCTGAACACGCCGAAGCTTGTCTCCTCGATCCCGGCGTTCAGCGCTGCGGACAGGCTGAGCGCCAGCACCTCGCGCGTCTTGGCCGGATCGATGATGCCGTCGTCCCAGAGCCGGGCGGAGGAATACAGCGGGTGGCCTTCATGCTCGTATTTCATCAGGATCGGCTTCTTGAATTTTGCCTCCTCCTCCGCGCTCCATTCCCCGCCCTTGCGTTCGATCCCCTCGCGCTTGACCACGGCCAGCACGGTGGCCGCCTGCTCGCCGCCCATCACCGAAATGCGGGCATTCGGCCACATCCACAGGAAGCGTGGCGAATAGGCGCGTCCGCACATGCCGTAATTGCCGGCGCCGAACGAGCCGCCGATGATCATGGTGACCTTCGGCACGCGGGCCGTGGCGACCGCCATCACCAGCTTGGCGCCGTCCTTGGCGATGCCGCCGGCCTCGTATTTTCGCCCGACCATGAAGCCGGTGATGTTCTGCAGGAAGATCAGCGGAATCTTGCGCTGGCAGCACAACTCGATGAAATGCGCGCCCTTCAGCGCGCTTTCGGAAAACAGCACGCCGTTGTTGGCGATGATGCCGACCGGCATGCCGTTGAGATGGGCAAAGCCGGTGACCAGCGTGGTGCCATAATTCTGCTTGAACTCGTCGAATTCGGAGCCGTCGACGATGCGGGCGATCACTTCACGCACGTCATAGGGCTGGCGCAGATCGGTCGGCACGATGCCGTAGAGTTCTTCGGCCGCATGAAGCGGCCCAATCGGATCGCGCAGCGCCAGCCCGATCTGCTTCTTTCGATTGAGGTTCTTGACGATGCGGCGCGCGATCGCCAGCGCATGCTCGTCGTCTAGCGCAAAATGATCGGCCACGCCGGAAAGCCGCGTGTGGACCTCGGCGCCGCCCAGTTCCTCCGCGCTGACGTCCTCGCCGGTGGCGGCCTTCACCAGCGGCGGACCGCCGAGGAAGATGGTCGCCTGGTTGCGTACCATGATCGTCTCGTCCGACATCGCCGGCACATAGGCGCCGCCCGCCGTGCACGAACCCATGACGCAGGCGATTTGCGGAATGCCAGCAGCCGACATGTTGGCCTGATTGTAGAAGATGCGGCCGAAATGGTCGCGGTCGGGAAACACCTCGTCCTGGTTGGGCAGGTTGGCGCCACCGCTGTCGACCAGATAGACGCAAGGCAATCTGTTCTGCAGCGCGATCTCCTGGGCGCGCAGATGCTTCTTCACCGTCAGCGGATAATAGGTGCCGCCCTTCACCGTGGCATCGTTGACGACGACCATCACTTCCGTGCCTTCGACGCGGCCGATGCCGGCAATGATACCGGCCGATGCGATATCCTCGCCATACATCGACCACGCGGCGAACTGGCCGATCTCGAGGAATGGCGAGCCGGTGTCGAGCAATTGGGCGAGGCGCTCGCGCGGCAAAAGCTTGCCGCGGCTCTGGTGGCGCTCACGCGCTTCGTCCGAGCCGCCACGCTCGACGGTTGCCGCCTTTTGCGCAATGTCGGCGACCAGCGCCCGCATGCGCTCGGCATTGGCGCGGAAGGTGTCGGAGGCTGGCGAGATCTGCGAGGTGAGGGGGGCCATTGGCGTTACCGGATCAATTCGATCTTGCAGCCGATATCCAGGTCGCCCCAGTCGCGGTCGGCGGTGACGGCAATGGCGTTCTCGCGAATTGCCAGGGCCAGGCAAGCCCGGTCGCCCAGCGACAAGCCGCGATGCCGCGTCAGCTCGCGAAGCTGACCGGCGGCGATGCCCATCATCTCGTCGAAAGCAGCGACCGGCATGCCGAGACTGGCGAGGTCGTCCGCGGCCTCTTCCATGCTGCGTCCCCTGTCGATCAGCTTGGCTATGATTTCGGCCGCATTGACGGAGCTGCATTGCGCATCCGGCGCGAAACCCAGGGCAATATCGGTGCCTTTCTCGTCAAGCAGGATCGCAAGCGCCGCCGAACTGTCCATGACGTAAGGTTTCACTTCGCTCCCTTCCTCGCCGTACCTTCGGCATGAAGCCGATCCAAACGTCTATCGCTTCGACGCTGTTCTTCCCGCCGCTCCTTCAGAAATTCGTCGACGACACTTTCGCCGGGCTTTTTCAACGCTGACAATTCGGCCTGGACGCGCTGCAGGTTCCGAAGCCACGACCTTACCCGCAACTCGCCGTTCTCGACATGAAGGATCAAGTCCTCACCAGGCTTCACCCCGATTTCCTCGCGCATCGCAGCCGGGATAACGAAGCGTCCGCCCTCGCCAAGCCTGACGCGCTCGCGCTTCGGTGGCAACCGGAGCGGAGTTTTTTGAGCTCCTGCGTCGAATTGTGTCGGCGGATTCTCGTCAAACCCAGCCTTTTCGGTTCCGTTCGCCATAGCCCGCCACGTTCCAAAAATATGACATATCACGAGAAATATGGGGCAAATCGTCCAGCATGGCAAATTCAGGAGATAGCGCCATCAGACTCCTTCCGCCATGATTTCCCGCCCGATCAGCCAGCGGCGGATCTCGCTGGTGCCGGCGCCGATCTCGTAGAGCTTGGCGTCGCGCAAAAGCCGGCCGGTCGGATAGTCGTTGATGTAGCCATTGCCGCCCAGCAGCTGGATGGCGTCGAGCGCCATCTGCGTCGCCTTTTCGGCAGCGAACAGCACGCAGGCGGCGGCGTCCTTGCGGCTCGTCTGGCCGCGGTCGCAGGCGGCGGCGACGGCATAGACATAGGCGCGCGCGGCGTTCATCGTCGTATACATGTCGGCGAGCTTGCCCTGCACCAGCTGGAACTCGCCGATCGGCTGACCGAACTGCTTGCGTTCGTGCACATAGGGGACCGCCACATCGAGGCACGCCGCCATCAGCCCGAGCGGGCCGCCGGCGAGCACCGTGCGCTCGTAGTCGAGGCCCGACATCAGCACCTCGACGCCGCGCCCTTCCTCATGCAGCACATTGTCGAACGGCACTTCGACATCCGAAAAAACCAGTTCGCCGGTGTTGGAGCCGCGCATGCCGAGCTTGTCGAGCTTTTGCGCGACGGAAAATCCGGCGAAATCCTTTTCGACGATCAAGGCGGTGATGCCGCGCGACTGGAGTTCTGGATCGGTCTTGGCGTAGACGACCAGCGTCTCGGCGTCCGGGCCGTTGGTGATCCACATCTTGGTGCCGTTGAGCACATAGCAATCATTGCGCTTTTCGGCGCGCAGTTTGAGCGACACGACGTCGGAGCCGGCGCCGGATTCCGACATTGCCAGCGCGCCGACCTTTTCGCCGCTGCACAGCGCAGGCATATATTTTTCCTTCTGCGCCGGTGTTGCCCAGCGATTGATCTGGTTGACGCAGAGGTTGGAATGGGCGCCGTAGGAGAGGCCGACCGAGGCCGAGGCGCGCGAAATCTCCTCCATCGCCACGACATGGGCGAGATAGCCCATGCCGGTGCCGCCGAATTCCGGATCGGCGGTGATGCCGAGCAGGCCGAGCCCACCGAGCTCGGCCCACAGATGCGCCGGAAATTCATTCGAGCGGTCGATCTCGGCGGCGATCGGGGCGATCTTGTCCTGGGCGAAGCGCCGCACCAGGTCGCGCAGCGCTTCGATGTCTTCGTCAAGCCCGAAGTTGAGTGTGTGCGTATACATGCCGTTTCTCCCGGCGCACGGCCCCGAAATCGAATTCGATTTCGGGAAGGGCGCAAAATCAAAGTGCTACAGCGTCCTTTGCTCGCCGGCTGCGGCGCTGCAGGTCGTTGTCGCGCCATGGGCCTTTGCTTCCAACCAGGCGCATCGTCATTGAAAGATATGTGGCGGTTACCTCCGAGATCGATAGCCGCTCGCCCGGCCGGAACCAGACGATGACGCCGGTCATCATCTGGATCAGCGCCATGGCTGTCAGCCCTGTGTCTTCGACGTCGAAGACGCCGGCTTCCGCGCCGTCGCGCAAGATGACGCGCAGCTCCTTCTCATAGGCGGTGCGCATACGCAGGATCTGCGTCAGGCGGTCATGCGACAGGCTGCGCAATTCCATGTTCGAGACATGGGTGGAATGGCGACGCTCGACATGGAAGGCGATGTGGTTTTCGACATAGGCGGCGAGCCGTGTCGCCGGATCGGCCGCGGCCGGGCGCGCCGCGTCCCACGCCTCGATCAGCCCTTCCATGTGCTCGCGCATCAGCGTGAACAACAGGTCTTGCTTGGTCGGAAAATAGCGGTAGAGCGCCGCCGCCTGGACGCCGACCTCGGCGGCCAGCTGGCGCATCGACATCGCCTCATAGCCAAGACGCGCGATCAGGCTGACCGCCGCCTCGCGGACCGCTGCTTCGGTCTTTTCGCCGTCGGAACCGGTCGTGCGCGCCATGCAAGCCTCGTTGAGAGGGTAAGAATAAAACGAACGTTCAATTAATTCAAGAGCGCGACTCCTCCTTCTCCCCTTGTGGGAGAAGGTGGCCTCGCGAAGCGAGGTCGGATGAGGGGTGTTCCAGCTTGGCACCGCCGGCACTCCGTCCAACACCCCTCATCCGTCTCGGCGCTGCGCGCCGATCCACCTTCTCCCACAAGGGGAGAAGGAAGAGCGCCTTTCAGCTTCCCCGTGCTGCCGCCAGCGCACCCGGCAATTCCTCGGCAAAAATGTCGAGCTCGTGGTCGAGGCCGACGCTGACCCTGATACAACGGTCGAGCACCGGCACCATCGGCTTGCGGATGAACACATCGCGCGACAAAAGCGCCTGCAGCACCTTCAGCGCGAAGGCGCCGTCGCCGGCGCAGTCCATGGTGACGAAATTGGTAGCCGAGGGCAGCGGCTTCAGCCCATTGGCCTCGGCGATCTCGGCGATGCGCCGGCGGCCGGAAGCGACGCGCGCCACCACGCTTTGCAGATAATCCTGATCGGCCAGCGCCTCGACGCCGGCGATCTGCGCCATGCGGCTGACGCCGTAGTGGTTGCGGATCTTCTCGAAATCGCGGATCACCTGGGCGTCGGCCACCGCATAGCCGCAGCGTATGCCGGCCAGCCCGTAGGCTTTCGAGAAGGTGCGCATGCGGATGACGTTCGGCCGTGACACGTCGATCGGCGGCAGCGCCGAGGCAGGGCCCAATTCGCCATAGGCCTCGTCGAGCACCAGCATGGTGGTCTCCGGCAGGGCGTCGATGAAGCGGATGAGCTCCGCCGCCTCCCACCAGCTTCCCATCGGATTGTCCGGGTTGGACAGGTAGACCAGCGGCGCTTTGTCCCTGGTGGCCGCAGCCAACAGGCCGTCCAGGCTTTCCTGGTCGTTTTCGTAGGGGACCGCGACCAGCCGGCCGCCGACGCCGGCAATATGGAAATTGAAGGTCGGATAGGCGCCGAGCGAGGTGACCACCGCGTCGCCCGGTGCCACATACATGCGCGCCACCAGGCTGAGCAACCCGTCTATGCCTTCGCCGACCACCACGTTTTCGACGCCCACGCCAAGATGCGCGGCAACAGTCACCTTCAAATCGTGATTGTCTGGATCACAATACATCCACATGTCGCCGGCGATGCCGGCCATGCGGGCTATGACGCGCGGCGAGGGGCCAAAACTGCTCTCATTGGCGCCGATGCGGGCGCGAAACGCGCGACCGCGATCCCGCTCCTGTGCCTCCGGGCCGACAAACGGCACCGTCGAAGGAAGCGCGCTGACGATCGGCGTGAGGGGAGGGCGCTGGCGCATGGCAAAGGCTCGCTCGAAAAGGGCCTTCTTGCTAGCGCGGCACAGTTGGCCGCGCAAGCTCCCGCCTTGGCTGCAGCAGCATGCTGGATTCCCCCCGCACTTTTTGCTAGCGAGATATTTCTTTTTGCTAGCGAGATATCATGAACAATCGACTCCCGCCTGCCTGGTCAAAGCACATCAAGCCCGGACCCGCGCCAAAAGTGAAGGGGCCGATAGTGAAGCCTTTGGTGAGCCCGCAGAAAGCAAGCGCCCAATCGCGTGCGCAGGCCGACGACGCATTGCTGAAACAGGCATATGCCTTTCAGCAGGCCAAGCGGCTCGACGACGCTCAGGACCTATGCCTTCGGGTTCTGGAGCGCACGCCAAACCATCCGCTCGCCTTATACATCCTGGGGACCATATACCTGGGTTACGACGATGAGCGGGCCTTGCGATATTTCGCACGGGCGGTCGGCGAGGAACCTAAAAACCCCTACTACCACCTCAGCCTGGGCGAGGCCTATGTGAAGGTCAGCGAGTATGCGCCAGCAATCAAGCATATGCAGTATGCCCTGGAACTGAAGCCCGGCCTTATCGAAGCACTTTGTGCATTGGGGCGTACTTACACGGCGTTCGACAAGCCCGACATGGCTTTGCCGCTTTACGAGAAGGCGCTGAAAATCAACCGCGATCATCCCAAGGTGCGAGCCGGGCTGGCCAGCGCGCTCAGCGGCCTGGGGCGTATGGATGAAGCCGCCGCCTATCTGAGAGAAGCAATCGCACGTCGTATTGGCGTGCCTTCTGCCTACAACGACCTTGTACAGACGCGAAACTTCACCGAGGAGCCCGAGGAGCTAGAGTCCATCCTTCGTGAGCTCGGCAATCCGAAACTTGGTTCGGAAGGCGCGCAGCAACTCCATCACGCCGCCGGCAAGGTGCTGAATGACCTCAAGCGCTATGACGAGGCATTCGACCATTTCAACAAGGCGAAACAGGCCTCCGGCCAAAGGTTCGATATCGACCTGTATCGTCGGTGGGTCGATTCGATGATCGAAACCTTCACGCCGGACTTTTTGGCTGACCGCGCCGGCTATGGAAATCCTTCCGAAGCGCCTGTGTTCGTGGTTGGCATGCCACGCTCGGGGACGACGCTCACCGAGCAGATCTGCGCCAGCCATCCGGACGTTCATGGCGCAGGGGAGCTTAGCAAACTGAGTCGGGTCGCGAATGCGATCGGCCTCAAGACATTATCGGCTGGTGATTTGAGCCAGCCGATCACCTCGATCACGGAAGACCTGTCCAGAACCTTGGCCGAAGAGCATCTGTCCTATTTGCGGGAGCGGGCGCCTGCCGCACTTCGCGTCGTGGACAAGACGCCGCACAATTTTGAACTGATCGGCCTTATCGGGCTTCTTTTCCCCAACGCGCGCATCATTCATTGCCGTCGTGACGCCATCGACAATTGCGTCTCCTGCTTCGTCCTCAACTTCAGCGAGGCACACAGCTACAACACCGACCTGACAACACTAGGCCTGTACTATCGCGAATATGACCGCCTGATGCGGCACTGGAACGAGGTCTTTCCAGGCCTTATCTTCGAAAACCGCTACGAGAAGCTGGTCGACGACCAGGAAGCCCAGTCACGCCGCCTGATAGATTATCTCGGGCTGCCCTGGGATGACGCCTGCCTGCGCTTTTTCGACAGGGATGGCTCGGTCAACACGCCCAGCCGCTGGCAGGTTCGCCAACCGATATACAAATCGTCGGTCAAGCGCTGGAAGAATTATGAAAACGAAATTCAGCCACTGATACAGTCGCTGGGCGATCTTGCTGAGATTTGACCGGGGCTCTCTCCTTCTCCCCTTGTGGGAGAAGGTGGCCGAGCGAAGCTCGGTCGGATGAGGGGTGTTCCAGCTTGGCACCAACCGCACTCCGTCCAACACCCCTCAACCGTCTTGGCGCTGCGCGCCAATCCACCTTCTCCCACAGAGGGAGAAGGAAGAGCCCTGTCCGGCAGGACAGAGGGGGGCGCGAAGGATCGCCGCTGCTTTCATTCTGTGCAGCTGCATTATTCGGCTGAAAACATTCCGCCCTTGACAGCCACGCCGACACGAAAAAACCCGGCGGTTGCCCGCCGGGTTCGAGTTCAGTCAAACGCTGCTGATTAGAACGAGCGCTGGAAGCGGAGCATGCCGCCGAGGCTGTCTTCGTCGTCCGCAGCGGTCCAGTTGCTGAAGCCGGCCTCGCCGAACTCGCCGGCGTGCAGGTAATCGACTTCGGCCGTGATCGTCAGGCCCGGAACGATGTCATAGGCGATGTTGGCAGCGATGCCGAGGTTTTCGCCTTCGTCATACGAGATCTGGGTGTTGAACGAGGTCTTCTCGTTGATGGTGTAGGTGCCACCGCCCCAGACCGCCCAGTTGCCGCTCCACAGCTTGTACATGCCGCGGCCGCCGGCGACGGGTGTTGCGAAGCCGGGATCCTCGTAGTTGTCGTCAGTGCCGTAGCCGGCCATGATGAACAGCGACAGGTTCTCCATCGGGGTGATGTCGAGGCGAACCTTGCCGGCCACTTCTTCGTAGTTGGCGTCGTAGGCAATGACGCCGGTGATGGCGCCCCAGCCCTGCGTCCACTTCAAGCCGCCGACGACATGCGGAACATAGCTGTCGATCGTGAAGTCGCCATAACCTTGTTCGAGCGAGACCACGGCCGAGAAGCCGTTGCCGGCGTCGAAATAGTACTGGACGACGTTGGTGTCGAAACCGCCGTAAGGAACCAGCGTATCCTGGATGACGTTGCCGGCGTAGCCGATGAACGTATCGTAGGCCGATTCGTCTTTACCGACGCGCAGGCCGCCGAGCTGGATCCAGGCGAAGTTCAGCGAAATGCCTTTGTTCTCGGCAGGGTTAGCGACAATGATAGTCTCACCTGGCAGCGGCTCCAGCGGACCGTCGGGGCCGTCCGGATCGGGACCGGGGACGTATGTGCTGCTGACGTGCCGGTTCCGGTTGCCGAAGTTGAAGCGGGTCTCGGTGTAGGTCTTCAAGGTGCCGAGCTCGGTTTCCTGGCCGGTCCAGGTCTTCAGGTTAAAGCGGGCCTGCTTGTAGTACGTGTCCTGGATGTCGCCGTCCTCGACGTCGAAGTTCTCAGCACCGTCGAACGAGCCGACGTCGCCGACGCCGATGTCGTAGCGGACATAGCCGCCGATGCGCAGGCAGGTCTCGGTGCCGGGGATGTAGAAGTAGCCAGCGCCGTAGACGTCGCAGATGCGGACGTATTCAGCGGGTTCCGGCTCGGCGACGACGACGGCGTCGGCGGCGCGCGCACCGGAAACTGCGACCAGAGCCGCAGCGGAGCCAAGAAGAAGGCTCTTGATGTTCATTTTCTGACCTCCAGTCAAAAGTTAAAAAACGGGTCTGGGTATTCTTTAGCTGAAGGACAGCGTTCCCTGCCCCATCCCCACTACCGAAAAAGATGCGCACCGCGCCGCTCCTTCGAACCCGACATTACCCATGAGGCGGCGGCGTTCAACAACCATCGCATCGGCGAAAGGTCTGTGCAGGCGCTATCACCCTGCCTTGTTGCACAAATGACACGATTTGGCCTCACTCGGAAAGCTCCCGTTAACCATTGCGCCGCCGGAGACAGGTTGGAGACCCATTGGGCCAGCCCTTGCAATCCGGCCGATTCCGGCAATTGCCTGCCGCAATTGCGGCGATGTCTGTGAGTCGCCGGCCAAGGCATTGCCGCAGAATCGCCGCATGGCGAAAAGCGGCGAGCGCGAAGCGCGAAGCGGGATGGCGGAGAGGATGGGATTCGAACCCACGAGAAGCTTTTGACCTCTACTCCCTTAGCAGGGGAGCGCCTTCGACCACTCGGCCACCTCTCCGTTGCGCTGGTGGATAAAGAAAAGCGCCGGCACAATCAACAAGCCTGACCCATTATCGTTGAAAAAACCGGCTCCCGGCGAAGCGTTGCTCGGTCCTGTCCAGAAAAGCGGCGATGGCGCCGGGCAGGCCGCCGGTCTCGAGGAAAGGCGCATGGCCCTGGCCTTCGACCGTGATCGTCTCGACACAAGGATGACGGTTTCGCATCTGTTCGAAGGTCTCGGCGGACAGCAGCTTCGAATTGGCGCCGCGGATCGCGAGCAAGGGTATTGCCGCCAGTGCCTCGAACTGCGGCCACATGTCTGGAAGCTTCTGGGTCAGGTCGAGTCCCGCCAGCGTCTCGACCAGATTCGGATCGAAATCCGGCAATAATCCTCCACCCGTATCTCGGTAGAGCGCCGCTGCCATCCGCTCCCAATCCGCCTCGGTCAGGGCAGGAAAGTCGCTGCCATGCGCGCCGCGCTGGGCGCCGACGGCCTCGGCGTGGGTTTTCGGCTTCGGCGCGCGTTCGAGATAGGAGCGGATATGGGCGAGACCGCCGGCCTCGAGCACCGGGCCGATATCGTTGAGCACGATAGCCCGCAGGACTGCCGGCCGCATCACGCCAAGCACATGGATGATCAGCCCGCCGCGTGACGTGCCGATGAAACCAGCCTCGTCGATGCCCAGCGCCGCCAACCCGGCGAGGATGTCACCGGCTTCGACGCCGATATTGTAGTGGCCGATATCGGGGTCGTAGGCGGATTGCCCGCGCCCGCGATAGTCGAAAGCGACGATTTTTCGCGGCGTTTGCGCCCGCCGCGACAGATGCAGCGCCAACTCATGAAAATCGCGGCAATTGCGGGTCAGGCCGGGCAGGCAGACGACCGGCCAGTGGCCGGAATTCGCTTCGCCATAGATGCGGGCGTGGAGTTCAAGCCCGTCCGGCGAGGCGTAGAAGAAGTCGGAAAAATCGATCGACATTTTGGGACTCGATTCCTCGCCGTTGCCGGATCGTCGACTGCTACAGGCGAGGGCGGGCACGGTCAAATCGAAGCGTCATTTTCGAGATGTCGGCGGGACAGCGCCCCCCTCTGTCCTGCCGGACATCTCCCCCTCAAGGGGGGAGATTGGCTGTCCCTTTGCTTTCGCCAATCGCCAACGCTGATAAGGAAGGCGCCGCCAGTGTAACTGCCAATCTCCCCCCTTGAGGGGGAGATGCCCGGCAGGGCAGAGGGGGGTGCTTCGCCAAGCCAGCCTTCGCCCGAACGGATCAACTCCGCCCGTTCACCAGGTCCCCGACAATGTCGTACTTGCCGGAAATACGCATCTTGTAGACTTCGTAATTCTCCATCACGCGCTGGACGTAACTTCTTGTTTCGGTATAGGGAATCCGCTCGATCCAGTCGACGACGGCGTCGATGTCCTTGCCGCGCGGGTCGCCGTATCTGGCCACCCACTGGGCGGCGCGGCCGGGGCCGGCATTGTAGCCGGCGAAGGTCAGCACATAGGAGCCGTCGAAGCGGCCGAGCTGCTCGCCGAGGAAGGCGGCGCCCAAGGTCGCGTTGTAGCCGGCGTCGGTGGTCAGCCGCGCCTGCGAGAAGGTCATTCCGGCCTTGTCAGCCAATTGCCTGGCGGTCGCCGGCATCAGCTGCAGCAGGCCACGTGCGCCGGCGCTGGAGACGGCGCCGATGTTGAATTCGCTTTCCTGGCGGGCGATCGCATAGGCCAGCGCCTTGCCGGAGCCGGAAATGTTGGCGGTCTCGGGAATGACGCCGAGCGGATGCGAAAGCGCCCCGACATCGATACCGCGCGCGCCGGCTATCTTGCCGACTTTCAGCGCCAGGAAGTGATTGCCCTGCTTTTCCGCCATCGCGGCCAGCAGCGCCAGCTCTCCGGGACTGCTCAACTGTCCGGCGAGGTCGCGGTAAAGCGTGTCGGCGTAGCGCTGATAGCCCGCCTGCTGCAGTCGCCTGATGGCGCTGACCGCCTCGCGGCTGGAAAAATTCCGGTGATCGCTGGCGCTCGGCTGCGGATGGGCGATGTTGAGGACCTGCCGGCCGACGCGCTCACCGGCGAGCTGGCCGTAGAACGTCGTGCCGTAACCTGCGGCACGGCTAAAATAATCCCTGGCGCTGCCGGGGCCGCCGGCTTCGGCCGTACGGCCGAGCCAATAGTAGGCGCGCGACAGCGATATCGGCCCCTGGGCGAGACCGGCGATCCGCTCAAAATGCTTGGCAGCGGTGGCGGGATCGTTGAGGCCGCGCAGCGCGTACCAGCCGGCATGAAACTCCGCATCGGCCGCGTTGGCAGCAGTTTCGCCGGCGTGTGCGGCGACTATCCTGTAGGCGGTCTTCATGTCGCCCTGGTCGACCAGTTCGCGCGAAAGCACCCGGCGCTCGGCCCACCAGGCATCCGGGTCGATCAGAGCGTTGCGGTCGCTCGGCGCCTTCATCACCATTGCGGCGGCGTCGGAAAACTTCTGCTGCTTGCGCAGATATTGGGCTTGGGCGAAGAGATAGCCGGCCGAACGCTGCGCGGCGGGCACCGCCATCAGCAGCCTGGCCGCGTTCTTGTCGCCCCCATTCTTGTCGCCCTTGTCCGCCGCGGCCCAGGCGTCGGCCAGTTGCCGGGCGCCCGCAAGGCCGGCGACGCGCAGCGCCGAACTGACCCGGTCGGCATAAAACATGCGCTCCATGCGGAAACGGTGGTCTGATGCGGGGATCAGCGTGCCGAATTCCTGGATGATCGCCGCCTCGTCCCTGGCTTGCAGTTTTTCGGTGCGCCAGAAAGGCGACAGCACCGAGCGCGCCGCCTCGACGTTGCCCTGCGAGACATAGGAGCGGGCGAGAATCACCACGCCCTCGGCTGTTTGCGGCTGGCTGCCGCCGAAAGCCTGCACCACGATCTCAGGCGCGGGGTTCTCGCGGTAGAGCGCGCGCTCGCTGTTCTTGCGCAAGGCGATCATGCCCGGCCAGTTCGGCAGCATTTTCGCAGCATCGGCGATGTCGCCGCTTGGCACCTTGTCGCCGCCATAGAACGCGATCGCCCAGGCAAGGATGTGCTGGTCGAGCGAATTGACCGGCAGGGCGTCGCGCACCTGGCGCGCACCGGCAATGTCGTTTGCCGCCAGCGCATCGAGGCCGCTCTTCAACCTGGCGACGCTGGCGGGAGGGGATTCCGGACCCGGCAGGCCGGTATCCAGCAGGTTTGGCTTCGGAATGGTCGACGTGACCTGTGCATCGACCTTGCCGGCGGCCACAAGGGTCGGCGTCAACAGGAGAATTGCGCCAAGCAGCGCGAAAAAATGAGGCTGCCGGGTCGGCATCGTCTTCATCATTTCCTGTCTTGCACAATCACCAACAGGCACAGATCAACTGAAGCCTAGTTGGCTGTGGTGAAGAGCCTGTAAACGGGGCTATCGAAGTCGTTCAAATTGCGCTTGCTGGCATTCTTGTCATGCTTGCCGCGCAACAATGTCGAGACTATGGTGCGCCGCTTCGCTTTCGGCTAGAAGGCGCGCACGACAAAACACCTGCAGCACCGCGCGTCATCTCGGATGCGCAAAGGACGCTGTGGCACTTTAAATTTGGCGCATGATCTTTCCGTGAATCGGCTCCGATTTTCGGGCTCGTGCGCCAGTCCCAAGGAGTTGGACGACATGCTGAGAGGCTCGCTTACCGCGCTCGTGACACCGTTCGAAAAGAGCGGCCGTTTCGACGAGAAAGCGTTTCGCGCCTTCATCGCCTGGCAGATCGCTGAAGGCACGACCGGCGTGGTTCCGGTCGGCACCACCGGCGAGTCGCCGACGCTGTCGCATGACGAGCACCGCCACGTCGTCAAAGTGTGCGTCGAGGTGGCAAAGGGCCGCGTTCCGGTCGTCGCCGGCGCCGGCTCCAACAACACCGAGGAGGCGGTTGGCCTGGTGCAATATGCCGAGAAGGCGGGCGCCGACGCGGCACTCGTCGTCACGCCCTACTACAACCGGCCGACGCAGCGCGGCCTCTATGCGCATTTCGCTGCCGTCGCCAAAGCGACCAGCCTGCCGATCATCATCTACAACATTCCGCCGCGCTCGGTGATCGACATGATGCCCGAGACGATGGGCCAGCTGGTGCATGACTTCAAGAACATCGTCGGCGTCAAGGACGCCACCGGCAAGGTCGAGCGGGTTTCCGAGCAGCGTGCCACCTGTGGCAAAGATTTCATCCAGCTTTCCGGCGAGGACGCCTCGGCACTCGGTTTCAACGCCCATGGCGGCGTCGGCTGCATCTCGGTGACGGCGAATGTCGCGCCGCGGCTGTGCGCCGAATTCCAGGAGGCGACGCTTTCCGGCGACAACGCCAAGGCGCTGGACTTGCAGGACCGCCTGCTGCCCCTGCACAAGGCGATTTTCCTGGAACCCGGCGTGTCCGGCGCAAAATATGCGCTGTCGAAGCTCGGCAAGGTCGAGAATGTGTTGCGTTCGCCGCTGGTCACCGTCGAGCAGTCGACCGCCGAGAAGATCGATGCGGCCATGAAGCACGCCGGCTTGATTAACTAGCGAGCCCGTTTGGAAACTCTACTCCTGCGGCCAACTGAAGGCGTCACCTGCGCTTCCGGTGCTCACGTACTATATGTACGCTCCGCTCCGGTTCGCGCATGGCCCCGAAAGCGTTCGCTTTCGGAAAGGACCATGCGCAAACTCAGACTTCTAGAGCGTCCTTTGCGCGTTTAAAAAAGCGCGGCGCTCTAGTGGCACCATCATCTGACTCGCAGGAGCGAGTTTCGAAACGGACTATAGACGTCATGAACCAGGTCAGAAAAGCCGATCCCAACAACAAGACCGTTGCGGAAAACCGCAAGGCGCGGTTTTCCTACGAGGTGCTCGACACGATCGAGGCCGGCCTGGTGCTGACCGGCACCGAGGTGAAGTCGCTGCGCCAGGGCCAGGCCAACATCCAGGACAGCTACGCCTCGGTCGAGGGCGGCGAGATCTGGCTGATCAACTCCTATCTGCCGGAATATCTGCAGGCCAACCGCTTCAACCATGAGCCGCGCCGGCGCCGCAAACTCCTGCTCAACAAGCGCGAGATGGCCAAGCTGTCGCAGAGTGTCGATCGCGAAGGCATGACGCTGGTGCCGCTAAAAATCTATTTCAATGAAAAGGGCCGGGCGAAGCTTGTGCTCGCCGTCGGCCGTGGCAAGAAACTGCACGACAAGCGCGAGACCGAAAAGCAGCGCGACTGGTCGCGCGAAAAGGGCCGGCTGCTGAAGGAGCGTGGGTGAGGAGTGGTCCGCAAAGCGGACGAAAAGCCGACGATTTGGCTTTTCGAGCGACGAACGCCCGCAGCTATTGCGGAGGGCAGGGCGGTTCAACAGGGATAGGCCTGTTTTGAAGAACCGGATTGTCCCTTGGGGTGCGGCCAGCCTGATCCTGGCGTGCCTTATCACGGCCGCCGGCTATTTTTACTCCCAACCGTTTTCTCCGGACCGCGGCAAATATCCGGTCAGGGGCATCGACGTTTCCCATCACCAGCGACAGATCGACTGGCGGCGTGTTGCCGCCGACGATGTCGCCTTCGCCATCATCAAGGCAACTGAAGGCGGCGACCACGTCGACGATGCCTTCGCGGCCAATCTGCGTGAGGCGCGAGCGGCTGGTCTGGCGGTCGGCGCCTATCATTTCTTCACCTTCTGCCGGCCTGGCGCCGATCAGGCGAAGAATTTCATCTCCGTCGTGCCGCGCGATCAAGCGCTGCTGCCGCCGGTGGTTGATATCGAATTCGTCGGCAATTGCCCGCGGCGGCCATCGCCCGAAGAATTGAGCGTTGAACTCTCGGCTTTCCTCGGCCCTGTCGAGGCAGCTTTCGGCAAGACGGCGATCCTTTACGTGACCGACGACGCGGCACGGGCCTATGCCGGCCAGATCGTCGGCCGCGCGCGCTGGGTTCGTTCGCTGGCGCTGCAGCCAGGTCATGACGACTGGATCTATTGGCAGTACCACGACAGCGGTCGCGTCGACGGCATCACCGGCGACGTCGATCTGAATGTGCTTCAGGGCGGGCCGGAGAAATTGGCCGAGCTGTTTGCGTCACCGCCCGAATTTAGCTCTCCAGAAACGCCGCTATCTCCCTGAAGACGTTGACGAACATTGCTTCCGTCAGCACGCCGGTGTTGGTGTTGTAGCGCGAGCAATGATAGCTGGAAAACAGCGTCACGCCATTGGTTTGCTGCTGCCCGCCATGCTTGAACGGATAAGCGGCGACACGCTGGCCGAGCGCCCGCACGGTCGACTGGTGCGCGATCGAGCCCAGCGCCAGCACGGCGCGCAGGTTCTTGAACCGCGCGATCGTCGGCACCAGGAACGTCCGGCAGGTGGCAATCTCGGCGCCGGCCGGCTTGTTGTCCGGCGGCACGCAGCGAACTGCATTGGTAATCGCCGTGCCGACAAGCTCCAGCCCGTCATCGGGCCGCGCCTTGAACTGGCCACGGGCAAAGCCGTGGGCGATCAGCGTGTTGTAGAGCAGGTCGCCGGCAAAATCGCCGGTGAAGGGGCGTCCGGTGCGGTTTGCGCCGCGCAGGCCCGGCGCCAGTCCGACGATCAGCAGCCGCACCGCATCCTCGCCCTCGGGTGGCAGAAAGGTCGGCACTGGTGCATTGAACCAGGACGGCTCGCGCTGCCGCCATTGCGCGATAAAATCATGCAGCCGCGGGCAGAGCGGGCAATCGCGGTCGGGCTCGGAGGACGCGACCAGGGGAGCGGTCAAGACCGCCGCCGTCAATACTCGTCCTCGTCGACTTCGGCCGGTTCGGGCCGGCGCACCGGCCGCTCGGACGGATCGCGGCCGACATCGCTCTTCAAGGTAATCAGGTCGATGAAATGATCGGCCTGGCGGCGCAGATCGTCGGAAATCATCGGCGGCTGCGAAGCCATGGTCGAGACGATCGAGACCTTGCGCCCGCGCCGCTGCAGCGCCTCAACCAGCGTGCGGAAATCGCCGTCGCCGGAAAAGATGACATAGTGGTCGACGACATCGGCGAGTTCCAGTGCATCGACGGTCAGCTCGATGTCCATATTGCCCTTGATCTTGCGGCGGCCGGTCGAGTCGGTGAACTCCTTGGCCGGCTTGGTCACCACCTTGAAGCCATTATAGTCGAGCCAATCGATCAGCGGCCGGATCGAGGAATATTCCTGATCCTCGACCAGCGCGGTGTAGTAGTAGGCACGCAGCAGGTAGCCGCGCTTCTGGAAGTTCGACAAAAGCCTGCGGTAGTCGATGTCGAAGCCGAGCGCACGCGAGGTGGCGTAAAGATTGGCACCGTCGATGAAAAGAGCGATTTTTTCACGAGGGTCGAACATGGAAATATTCCTTTTCGAAAATAAGCGGTCGTCTAAATGCGCGTGACTATCGGTCGGCTTGAAATAACCGGCTGACCTTCGTCATTCGAGATAACGCCGGTTTTACGGCAATCCAAGGGTATGATACTGCATAGCAAGCAATTGTGATCGGTGCCGCATGTCGCAGGCGGCGCGCGCCCAGACTGGCCTTGGCCAGACCCCAGGCCCAGGCCCCCAAGCCCGGCATTGTCCGGCACTGCCAAAAAGCTTGTATTTTGGCGGCGTTCGGGTTATGGACCGCGCCTGTTTTCCATCAAATCCAGGCATGAAAGGGGCAGCTCATGGCCCGCGTAACCGTTGAAGATTGCATCGACAAGGTCAACAACCGCTTCGAGCTCGTGCTTCTGGCTGGCCACCGCGCCCGTCAGATCAGCCAGGGCGCGCAGATCACCGTTCCTCGTGACAACGACAAGAATCCGGTCATCGCGCTGCGCGAGATCGCCGAGGAGACATTGTCGCCCGACGACCTCAAGGAAGACCTGATCCACTCGCTGCAGAAGCATGTCGAGGTCGACGAGCCGGAAGCCGACGGCGAGGCGATCGCCGACCAGACCGGCACCGCCGCTGCGGCAACTGACGCCGACGACACCGAGGACAACATCACCTTCGACCGCATGACTGAGGAAGACCTCCTGGCCGGCATCGAAGGTCTGGTGCCGCCGGAAAAAAGCGACGATTATTAATCTTCCCACCGGCCGCCGACACTTTCGCGCCGGCGGTTTCGTGGTTATCTATGACATGCGCCGTACGCCAGTGCGGCGCATGATTCATTTCTGCACTGCGAGATCCCGCCCATGATGCGTCAGTATGAGCTTGTCGAGCGCGTCCAGCGCTACAAGCCTGACGTCAACGAGGCGCTGCTCAACAAGGCCTATGTCTACGCCATGCAGAAGCATGGTCACCAGAAGCGCGCCTCCGGCGATCCCTATTTCTCGCATCCGCTCGAAGTCGCCGCCATCCTCACCGAAATGCACATGGATGAGGCGACCATCGCGGTTGCCTTGCTGCACGACACGATCGAGGACACCACGGCGACCAGGGCCGAGATCGACGAGCTGTTCGGTCCGGAAATGGGCAAGCTGGTCGAAGGCCTGACCAAGCTGAAGAAACTCGACCTCGTCTCCAAGAAGGCCGAGCAGGCGGAAAACCTGCGCAAGCTCTTGCTGGCGATATCGGAAGACGTTCGCGTGCTGCTGGTCAAGCTTGCCGACCGCTTGCACAACATGCGCACTCTCGACCATGTGCCCGAAGCCAAGCGCCTGCGCATCGCCGAGGAAACGATGGATATCTATGCGCCGCTGGCCGGGCGCATGGGCATGCAAGGCATGCGCGAGGAGCTCGAGGAGATCGCCTTCCGCTTCATCAATCCGGAAGCCTACCGCGCCGTCACCGCGCGGCTCGCCGAAATCTTCGAGCGCAACAAGGATGTGCTGTCCGAGATCGAGAAGGCGCTGTCCACGCTGTTCGACAAATATGCGATCAAGGCCGAGGTCAAGAGCCGTCAGAAGAAGCCGTGGTCGGTGTTCCGCAAGATGGAGGCCAAGGCGCTGTCCTTCGAGCAGCTGTCCGACATTTTCGGCTTTCGCGTCGTCGTCGATACTGTCGAGGACTGCTACCGGGCGCTCGGCGCCATCCACACGACATGGTCGATGGTGCCCGGCCGCTTCAAGGACTACATCTCGACGCCGAAGCAGAACGACTACCGTTCGATCCACACCACCATCGTCGGACCGTCGCGCCAGCGCGTCGAGCTGCAGATCCGCACCTATCAGATGAACAAGATCGCCGAATATGGCGTTGCCGCGCATTCGATCTACAAGGACAGCGGCGGCAAGGTGAACGGCACTGCCCATGCGATCTCGAAGGAGACCAACGCCTATGCCTGGCTGCGGCGCACCATCGAGCAGCTTGCCGAAGGCGACAATCCCGAGGACTTCCTCGAAAACACCAAGCTCGAGTTGTTCCAGGACCAGGTTTTCTGCTTCACGCCCAAGGGCATGCTGATCGCGCTGCCGCGCGGCGCGACGCCGATCGATTTCGCCTACGCCGTGCACACCGATGTCGGTGACACCTGCGTCGGCGCCAAGGTCAACGGCCGCATCATGCCGCTGATGACCGAACTGAAGAATGGCGACGAGGTCGAGATCATCCGCTCCAAGGCGCAGGTGCCGCCGGCGGCATGGGAATCGGTCGTCGTCACCGGCAAGGCGCGCTCGGCGATCCGCCGCGCCACCAAGAACGCCATCCGCAAGCAGTATTCGGGTCTCGGCATCCGCATACTGGAACGTGCTTTCGAACGGTCAGGCAAAATTTTTACCAAGGAAAGCTTGAAATCGGTGCTGCATCGGCTGGCACGCAAGGACATCGAGGATGTGCTGGCCTCTGTCGGCCGCGGCGAACTTGCCTCTACCGATGTCATCAAGGCGGTGTTTCCCGACTACAAGGACGAGCGCATAACGCTGGCGGCGCCCAAGCAGCGCGAGGAGGGCTGGTCGAAGATCCGCAACGCCGCCGGCATGCTGTTCCAGATTCCGGGCCGCGCCGCACGCAAGGACAAGGACCAGCCAAGGGACGGCGCCGTACCGATCCGCGGCGTGCGCGGCGACCTGCCGGTGCGCTTCGCGCCGGAAGGTGCCGTGCCCGGCGACCGCATCGTCGGCATCGTGCAGCCGGGGACCGGCATCACCATCTATCCGATCCAGTCGCCGGCGCTGCAGGCCTTCGACGACCAGCCAGAACGCTGGATCGACGTGCGCTGGGACATTGACGAGCGCACCAAGGAGCGGTTTCCGGCGCGCGTCTCGGTCACCGCCATCAACGCGCCGGGCTCGCTGGCCGACATTGCGCAGGTCGTTGCATCCAACGACGCCAACATCCATACATTGTCGATGGTGCGCACCGCGCCTGATTTCACCGAAATGCTGATCGATCTCGAAGTCTGGGACCTGAAGCACCTGAACCGGCTGCTGTCGCAGCTCAAGGACAATTCGAGCGTCAGCGACGCACGGCGGGTGAATGGGTGAATGGCGAGAGTAGTGAATAGTGAATAGTGAATAGTGAATAGTGAATAGTGAAAGAAGGGCGCTCTCACTGCCGACTACTGACTATTCACCATTCACCATGGACGGAGCGAACAATGAACACCGACGAAGTGCTGGGCGTTTTCCGTGAAGCCGGTGCCGTTCTCGAAGGGCATTTCATCCTGACATCGGGCTTGCGTAGCCCGGTCTTCCTGCAGAAGGCGCGGGTCTTCATGCATGCCGACAAGACCGAGCGCCTGTGCAAGGCGCTGGCCCAAAAAATCCGCGCTGCTGTGTCCGGCAGGATCGATTACGTCGTCGGCCCGGCGATCGGCGGGCTGATCCCGGCTTACGAAACCTCGCGCCATCTTGGCGCACCGGCGATCTGGGTCGAGCGGGAAGCGGGCGAGTTCAGGCTCCGCCGCTTCGAGATCGCCAGCGGGTCGCGCGTCGTCATCGTCGAGGACATCGTCACCACCGGCCTGTCGATCCGCGAGACCATCGACTGCCTGCGCGCGCTTGGCGCCGAGGTGGTTGCCGCTGCCTGCATCATCGACCGCTCGGCCGGCAAGACCGATGTCGGCGTGCCGCTGATCGCGCTCGCCGAATATGAGGTTCCGGCCTACCCGGCCGACAGGCTGCCGCCCGAGCTTGCCGCCATACCGCCTGTCAAGCCGGGCAGCCGCAACATTTAAGGCATGTCGCCTAAAAGCATGCCTTGGGCTTGAACCGGGCTTGAACCAAGGGTGCGTAGCGGTTTTGGGACACGACCTGCTAAAACAAACATTAACTGAGGCGCTACCGTGATTACCGGCATCGATCATTTCGTGCTGACCGTTCGCTCCGTCGAAGACACCTGCGCCTTCTATCAGCGCGTGCTCGGCTTCAAGCGCCTCGACGAGCCGGACCGGCCGACGGCGCTGCTGTTTGGAACGCAAAAGATCAATGTGCATGAGGCAGGCCACACTTTCGAGCCGAAGGCCAAGGCGCCGACGCTGGGCTCCGCGGATTTTTGCCTGGTCGCCGCGCGCCCGCTCTCGGAGATATGTGCCAGCCTGGCTGCCAATGGCGTGGCGATAGAAGTCGGGCCGGTCGAGCGGATCGGAGCCCGTGGCCCGATGATGTCCGTCTATTTCCGCGATCCCGACGGCAATCTCGTCGAGATCAGCTGGTACAACAGGTAACCGGAATTTTCGGCGCGAACGAGCGCATCGGCAAGTCGGCTTGCGGGCAACCGTGTTCACGCCCGCCGCAGCCATCATCGAGGTGCGACGCGCTTTAGTTTTGCCAAAGCCACAGCTCAGGCCAGTTCCGCTTCCACAGGGCAGTCAAGGCAAGCGGTATAGTTGCAGAGCCGGCAAATACGGTATGCATGGTCCTCGGTGCTGACGAGCCCACGCAACAGCTTGGCGGCAAGGTTACCGAATTCCTGCAGCTCCTCCTGACTTAGAACAGCGAGCGCTGACGCGAGCCCTTTCTGGCGAGCGGAAAGAATAGCACTGCAGGTCGTCTCGCCCAAAGGAGTGAGCCTTAGCGCTACCGCGCGATGGTCGTCAGGCGCCGAGAACCGAGCCGCCAATCCCTCCGCGACCAGTCGATCGACCAGTCTGACGGTGCCCGAATGGGACAGTGACAATGCGCGGCGCAGCCTCTCGATCGACAGGCTTGGTACGTGGCCAATGAGGGTGATCGCGGAAGCCGCTGGGCCGGGCTCCGGTGCTTTGGCCTGAGCGTCCCGCTGCAAAATGTCCGCAAAGGCGAGCGCTAGAGCGCCAATCACATTTTCAATCCTGGAATCGGTCATCGCCAAAAAATATATGCTCGGAGCATATACATCAAGGTCGAATTATTATATGCTTTGAGCATACAAATCGAAAGGAGAAGGCCATGTTCACCTCTGCAACCGCCAACGCTCCGTTCGTGGCGCGCATCAATCAAGCTGGCTACCACCTTGCTGCCGTCGGTCGCGCGGTAACCCTTCTGGGGGTGGCGCTCCCTCTGCTGTTGATCGGCATTTTGAAATTTACTGCAATCGAGATCGAGGCGCTTAGGCCATTCATCGAGAATACGCCTTGGCTGGCATGGCTCTATCCCGCGTTCGGATCTGCGGGAGCCTCCTACTTCCTGGGCGTGGTCGAACTGGTCACAGCGCTTCTGCTGATAGCATCTGTCCGCAGCGTTTGGGCCGGCCTCGTGGGGGGTGCCATCGGCTCAGTCATCTTCGCGCTGACATCCTCGACAATGCTCACCCTGCCGATCTGGGAAACGGGCTCCGGAGGGTTTCCCTTCCTCAACGGGTTAGGTGCCTTTCTGATCAAGGATGTCGCCTTGCTCGGAGTGAGCCTGGTCATATTGGGGAGCAGCCTTCAGCAACTCGTATCCGACCTCGGCCGAAAAATTGATCGTGGTGATGAACAACGCATCGAGAGGTGAGAGATGTCTCTACTCGCTATCTGGCGCAGGACGGACGAACCAGGGCACGATGTCGTGCAGCTAAAGCAGACAGACCTCGGCTGGCACTGGAATGGAGCCGCTGTATACCTGTCGGATGCGGGCCCGGCACGTTTGGACTACACTGTGCAACTGGCCGAAGATTGGACGACCAAATCCGGCAGCGTTCGCGGGTTCATCGGTTCCCAGTCAGTTGATCTCACAATAATCCGCAACGAGACCGGCATCCGCAACGAGACCGGCTGGACTGTCAATGGGCAGCGGCAGCCGGCGGTTCAGTCGATGGTGGATCTGGACTACAGCTTTACGCCGGCGATGAACCTACAACAAATTCGCAGAATGAACCTGAAGGTCGGCGACAAGGCGGATTTTCCGGTGGCCTGGCTGGTGGCTGGCGTGTCGAGTTTGGTTGTTCTGCCGCAAACCTACCATCGTGTGAGTGAGACCGAGTACATCTACGAGGCTCCCACAGTGCCATACCGTGCTACGCTGCTCATTCCCGCGGCTGGCTTTGCTCAAGATTACCCCGACGGCTGGGTTTTCGAGACCGGCAACGCCGGCCGCGCACTATAGGATTGCGGCTGAAGCTTGGCGCTCGCAAGCTGACATCCATGCAACTTGCTGCTTCGGGGCAAGGCGAACCCGTCGCATTTGGTTACCTCCTGTGGCAGACCATCGCGGCAGCGATTCGTTGTCTTGGGACTTGGGTGTCGCTATATCGAAGCCTTGATTGCCTTCCGGCGTGCTTGAAGACCCGCTACCGGGTGGCCGGGGCCGGCGTATTGGATCAGGACAGGGACAGAGTGCTTTTTCGACGCCGCAAGCCTGATGGTCTTCTCGAGCGGGTGCGCACCTACGTATGGCCACGCCGCTCTTTCTCGCGCTCCATGCGCCTGACGAACAGAGCTGGAACGGCCGGACGGGAAGTTCCCGCTCAATGATCATTGGCATCGGCAGCGACCTGATCGATATCAGACGCATCGAAAAATCGTTGGAGCGCCATGGCCAGCGCTTCATCCAGCGTATCTACACCGAGGTCGAACAGGCCCGCTCCGAAAACCGCGGCGCCCGCGCCGCCTCTTATGCCAAGCGTTTTGCTGCCAAGGAGGCCTGCGCCAAGGCGCTGGGCACCGGTATGGCGCAAGGGGTGTTCTGGCGCGACATGGGCGTCGTCAATCTGGCCAGCGGCAAGCCGACCATGGCGTTGACCGGCGGGGCGGCGGCGCAGTTGGACAAGATCCTGCCTGAAGGGCACAGAGCGGCGATCCACCTCACCATCACCGATGATTTTCCGCTTGCTCAAGCCTTTGTGATAATCGAGGCGATGCCCGTCGAATAAGCGCCATATTGATCGCATCTGACCACCGGCATGACGTTGCCCAGCGCGCGCCGAGACTCTATACCAACCAACGCATAATCGAGGACGACATGAGCGTGGCTGAAAAATCCCAGAAGAAATCCGGCGGGCTTGGCGAAACCGTCAGCGTCATCGTCCAGGCGCTGTTGCTCGCTCTGGTCATCCGCACGCTTCTTTTCCAGCCATTTTCTATACCGTCCGGGTCGATGCGGCCGACCTTGCTCGAAGGCGACTATCTCTTCGTCACCAAATGGTCCTATGGCTTCTCGCGCTATTCGCTGCCGTTCGGGCCGGACCTGTTTTCGGGCCGCATCTGGGGCGCCGAGCCGAAGCGCGGCGACGTGGCGGTGTTCAAGTTCCCGCCGGACCCCTCCGTCGACTACATCAAGCGCGTCGTCGGCCTGCCGGGCGACAAGATCCAGGTCAAGGATGGCCAGCTCTTCATCAACGGCGTCGGCGTGCAGCGCCAGAAGGTCGGGCAGATCGACAATCGCGACATCACCGAGGAGAGCGGGCCGGTCGACGTCTATCGCGAGACATTGCCGAATGGCGTCAGCTATGACACGCTCGACCTGATACCCAACTCGATCGGTGACAACACCCAGGAGTTCGACGTGCCGCCCGGGCACTATTTCATGATGGGCGACAACAGAGACAATTCCTCGGACAGCCGCTTCACCGTCGGTTTCGTGCCCGACGAGAACCTGGTCGGTCGCGCCAACCTCATCTTCTTCTCGATCGGTGGCAGCGCCAGCCCGCTCGAAATCTGGAAATGGCCGTCGCAGATGCGCGCGTCGCGCCTGCTCCATTTCGTCAAATAGGTCATGGTGGCGACAAAACGGCTGACCGTCGACGCGCTCGCCGAAGCGCTCATGGAGCGCACCGGCCACGCCTTTGCCGATCGACTGCGCTTGCAGCGCGCGCTGACCCATGCCAGCGCCCGCAGCAGCCATGCCGGCATCGACTATGAGCGTTTCGAATTCCTGGGCGACCGCGTCCTCGGCCTGGTCGTCGCCGACATGCTGCTGGCGGCGTATCCTGATGCTGCCGAAGGTGAGCTGTCGCTCCGGCTCAACGCGCTGGTCAATGCCGAGGTGCTGGCGGACATCGCCGAGGAGATCGGCCTGCCGGAGCTGATCCGTGCCGGCTCGGACGTACGCGGCCTGGACGGGCGCAAACGCGTCAATCTGCGGGCTGATGCGCTGGAATCGCTGATCGCCGTGCTCTATCTCGACGGCGGGCTGGAGGCGGCCCGCGCCTTCATCCACAAATACTGGCGGCCGCGCTCGCAGGCCATCGGTGCCGCCCGCCGCGATGCCAAGACCGAACTGCAGGAATGGGCGCATCAGGCGGCAGGCGCCGTGCCGGTCTACATAATTGACAGCCGCGAGGGACCGGACCACGATCCGCTGTTCACCGTCAGCGTCAAGGTCGGCGCCTATCCGCCGGCGAGCGGCAGCGGGCGCTCCAAGCGCGAGGCCGAGCAAGCCGCCGCGACCGCACTGCTGTTGCGCGAAGGCGTCTGGCTAAACAAGGGGAGCGCGGCATGACCGCCACCGAAGACGTCCCGCCGCCGGCAACAGAAGCCGCCACCACGCATTCTGGCTTCGTCGCGTTGATCGGCGCGCCCAATGCGGGGAAATCGACGCTGGTCAACCAACTGGTCGGCGCCAAGGTGTCGATCGTCACCCACAAGGTGCAGACGACGCGCGCCATCGTGCGCGGCATCGCCATCCACAATAACGCACAGATCGTCTTCGTCGACACGCCGGGCATCTTCAAGCCGAAGCGGCGGTTGGACACGGCGATGGTGACGACCGCCTGGGGCGGCGCCAAGGACGCCGACATCGTGCTGCTGCTGATCGACGCCGAGCGCGGCATCAGGGGCGACGCCGACGCGATCCTCGAACGGCTGAAGGATGTCCGCCAGCCGATGGTGCTGATCCTCAACAAGGTCGACCGGGTCAAGCCCGAGGCGCTGCTGGCCCTGTCCGCGGCAGCGAATGAAAGAGTGCCGTTCAAGCGCACCTTCATGGTCTCGGCGCTAACCGGGTCGGGCTGCAAGGACGTGCTCGACTATCTCTCGGAAACCCTGCCTGCCGGCCCCTGGTATTACCCGGAAGACCAGATCTCCGACTTGCCGATGCGTCAGCTGGCGGCCGAGATCACCCGAGAAAAGCTCTATCTCAGGCTGCATCAGGAACTGCCCTATTCCTCCCATATCGAGACCGAGAAATGGGAAGAGAAGAAGGACGGCTCGGTGCGCATCGACCAGACCATCTATGTCGAGCGTGACAGCCAGAAGAAGATCGTGCTCGGCCACAAGGGCGAGACGATCCGTGCCATCGGCCAGGCGGCACGCATGGAGATATCCGGTATCCTTGAACAGAAGGTGCATCTTTTCCTGTTCGTCAAGGTGCGCGAGAACTGGGGCGACGACCCCGAGCGCTATCGCGAGATGGGGCTGGATTTTCCGCATTAGAGCATGTTCCCGAAAAGTGGGAGCCGGTTTTCGGAAAAGATCATGCTCGAACCAGAAGTCACTATCGACACAGCCCTCGTGAGCCGGTTGGTCGCCACGCAATTTCCCCGATGGAAGGATCTTGCTGTCCGGCCGGTTGCATCAGGCGGATGGGACAACAGGACCTTTCATCTCGGAGACCATATGCTGGTGAGGCTGCCGAGTGCGGCGGCCTATGCCTTGCAGGTCGAAAAGGAACATCGCTGGCTGCCAAGGCTTGCGCCTCTGCTGCCGCTGCCTGTCCCTGTCCCGCTGGCGATGGGAGCCCCGGTCGATGACTATCCCTGGCATTGGTCCGTCTACCGCTGGATCGAAGGCGAGACGGCGACGCTGGAGCGTATTGCCAGCCTGCCGCAATTCGCGGCCGGCCTGGCCCAGTTCCTGGTCGCCCTGCAACGGATCGATCCCGCCGGTGGACCGGCGCCAGGGCAGCACAATTTTTTTCGCGGCGGACCACTGAGCGTCTATGACGGTGAGACCCGGCAAGCAATTGCAACCCTCGACGGCAAGATCGACACGGTCGCCGCGAGCGCAGTGTGGGAAGCAGCGCTTGCCGCGACATGGCACGGCGCGCCCGTCTGGTTCCACGGCGACGTCAGTTGGGGAAACCTGTTGGTCAGGCAAGGTGCTTTGAGCGCCGTGATCGACTTCGGAACTTCAGGCGTGGGCGATCCCTCGTGCGACTTGGCGATTGCGTGGACGCTCTTCGAAGGGAAAAGCCGAGAGGTGTTTCGCGGCGGTCTTCAGGCCGATGAGGCAACCTGGGCGCGAGGCCGTGGCTGGACGCTATGGAAAGCGCTGATTACGGTCGCCGGCTATATAGACATCAATCCAATTGAGGTTGAAAAGTCGCGACGCGTGATCGATGAAGTGCTTGCCGATCACCTCCGCGCGGATCGCCGCGGAGGGCACCCGCACAGCGCCTGAAAAACTTGATTTCGCCACCGAAGCGATGACAAGCTACGTTCATGGAATGGCGCGACGAGGGAATTATTCTCGGCACCCGCAAGCATGGCGAAACCAGCGCCATTCTTGAGGTCATGACGCGTGCGCACGGCCGCCACCTCGGCCTTGTGCGCGGCGGCCGCTCGCGCAAGCAACAGCCGGTTCTGCAGCCCGGCAACCGCGTCGACCTGTTGTGGCGGGCGCGACTCGACGAGCATCTGGGCACCTTCCAGGCCGAGGCGATCGAGATGAACGCCGCCCGGCTCATGGACAGCGCCGTCGCCATCTATGGGCTGCAGACCATGGCGGCGCATCTGCGCCTGCTGCCCGAGCGCGACGCGCATGACGGTCTCTACGAGACGCTGGCCGTGATGATCGCCCATCTCGACGATGCGGACGCCGCCGGCGAGCTGGTGGCGCGCTTCGAATTGCTGATTCTCGACGAACTCGGCTTCGGCCTCGATCTCAGCCAGTGTGCCGCGACCGGCGCCAGGCAGGACCTTGCCTATGTCTCGCCGAAGTCCGGGCGCGCCGTGTCGCGCGCCGCAGGCGCGCCATGGCGCGACAAGATGCTGGTGCTCCCCGAATTCCTGCAGCGCGGCTCCGGGCTGCGCGCCGATCCGGCGGCGATCGAGGACGCCTTCCGGCTGACCGGCTTCTTTTTTTCCCGCCATGTCTACGAGCCGCGCGGGATCGAGGCGCCCGGTGCCCGCACCGGCTTCCTCGCCGCCCTACGCAAGCACCATGCGGCGGGCAAAGAGATTGGCGCCGAGACCGCCGCCGGAGAAATCATTACATGAGCGACGTGGAACTCTTTCCAGGCCAAGTCTCGCCGCCCGGCCTCGGCACCATTCCACACGCCGACATCGGCTGAATATACCGGCCTGGAATTGCTCCAGCGCATCATCGACAACAAATACAAGGCGCCGCCGCTGGCTTTCGGCACCGAAACATGCTCGATCTTTCCGCTCGCCAGTCTTTCCGCTCGCCAGTCTGGCGGCGCTGACTCGGCTGGCCGTCTGGCCGCCGTATTTGTCGGTCACTACTGGCTTGGTTTGGGGGAACCGCCATGTTCGAAAGCCTGATCGGCCTCGTCGCGATCATCGCGCTGTTCGTCATTATCTCGCGCCAGCAGAGCCGCATCGGCCTGATCGAGCGCGAACTTGGTGCGCTGCGCAGCCTCGTGCTTTCGGGCGTCCATGTGGCCCCGCCGCAGGCCAAGCCGGTAGAACAGGCAGCAAACGACAGCATGCCGGCAGACGCGGCAATTGCGGCCGTCACCGACATTGCCCCGCCACCGGTGGGCGAAGCTGCTGCTGAGGAAAAGCCGCCCACGGAGGTTGAAGCCACGGAGGCTGCATCCGGACCGTGGGCTGCGGGTGAAGCGGCGCCGGCTGGGCCTGCACCTGCGCAACCGGTAGCCGCGACGGCGAAATCGGCCCAAAAACCCGATATTGAAACGGCGCTCGGCACCCGCTGGGCGGTCTGGGTCGGCGGCATCGCGCTGGCGCTGGGCGGGCTGTTTCTGATCCGCTACACCATCGAGGCCGGCATTTTCGGTCCCGGCGTGCGGCTGAGCATGGCAGCAATGCTCGGGCTGGTGCTGGTCGCCGTCGGCGAGTTCATCCGCCGTACCGGCTTCAAGGTGCCGGTGCAGGGAGTCGCCGGCGCCTATATTCCGGCGATCCTGACGGCGGCCGGTGCTTTCATCCTGTTCGGCACGGTTTATGCCGCGCATGGCGTCTACGGCTTCATCGGGCCGGCGCTCGCCTTCACGCTGCTCGGCGCCATCGGTGTGGCGACGATCGCAGCAGCCCTCGTCCATGGCAAGGCGCTGGCCGGTGTCGGCCTGCTCGGCGCGGTGGTGACGCCCATGCTGGTCGCCTCGCAGGCGCCGAATCCTTGGGCGCTGTTCGGCTATTTGGCGATTGTGCTCGCCGCTACCGGCGTGATCGCCCGCCTGCGCGACTGGAAATTGCTGATGGCGGCAGCGTTCGTCGGCACCGGCCTCTGGACCATTCTTTACATGACCGATGCGCCGGGCACCAACCTGCCTGTCGTCCTCTTTATCAATGCGGTGACCCTGGCGGTGCTCGCCCTCGTCTGGCTCGGCCGTCGCGGTGGCGAAGCAGAACCCGCCAGGGGCTTCGACTGGCCATCGGTCGCGCCTGGCTTCTTCGTCGGCCTTTCGGCGATGGCGCTGTTCGTCGACCCCGCATACGCTGCCGGCGATGCTCTGCCGGGTGCAGCCCTTATCGCAGCCCTGGTCGCGGTAGCGCTCTACCGACCGCTGGCGCTGGCGCTTCTGCACGCCGCAGGGCTGGCGACGGTTCTGGTCTATCTCGGCATCATTCCGCCAACCTCTGTCGTTTCAGACTTTTCGGGTGGCGCTCTCGGCGTCGATGGCCTGCCGGCGGCAGTTGCCGATACGCTGATACTCAGGATCGGCATCGTTCTCGGACTTGTGTTCATCGCAGCCGGCTTCTGGGCAGCGCGCAAATTTGCTGCATCGGCTCACATCCGCGCCGCCTCATGGGCGGCATGGGGCGTTGTCGCGCCGCTGGTCATTCTGTTGGCGCTCTGGTTCACCTTCGGCAATCTCGACCGCGATCTTGTCTACGCGGCGGTTGCAGCCCTTTTGGTGGTGGTCTTCGCCACCGGCGGCGAGTGGATTGCGCGCGGTGAACAGCCGCCGCTGCAGGGCGGTGCGGCCGTCTCGTTCGCGCTTGGCGGGGCAGCAGTCGCTGCCTTGCTGATGCTCTACATGGCCTTTGGGTCCGGCTGGACGACCATGCTTCTGGGTGCCGCGGCCATCGTGCCGGCGCTGGCCACCCGCTGGCGCGCCTACCCGGTGCTCGGCTGGATTTCGGTCGCTGCGGTCATCGCGGTGCTCGGCCGCATCGCCTTCGATCCGACAATCGTCGGCGCTGAATTCCTGTCGAGGACGCCGGTGTTCAACTGGCTGCTGCCGGGCTATGGCGTGCCGGCGCTTGCCTTCGGCTTCGCCGCCTGGCAACTCGCCCGCACCACAAATGGCCGGCCACGCCTCGCCATGGAAGCGGGCGCAGCGCTGTTTGCAGTGCTCACGGTTGCCATACTGGTGCGCCATGCCATGCATGGCGGCGTCATCGACATGGGTGCTGCGACGCTCGCCGAGCAGGCGATCTACACCCTGATCGCCATCGGCGCCGGCGCCATCCTGGTCGCCGTCGACATGCGCTCGCCAAGCTTGGTGCTGCGCTATGGTTCGCTTGCCGCGGGCGTCGTCTCGGTCGCCTTCATCGTCATCCAGCATTTTGTGGCGCTGAACCCGCTGTTTACCGACGAATCAACCGGCCGGATCCCGGTGTTCAACCTGCTGTTCCTCGCCTATCTCTTGCCGGCCCTCGCTGCCGGGGGGCTCGCGCTTTACGCACGTGACAAGCGGCCGAAATGGTATGCCGCGATGCTGGCGCTGGTGGCGGCGCTGCTCGCCTTCGTCTATGCGACGCTGTCGGTGCGGCGGCTGTTCAAGGGCGAGTTCATCGGCCTGTGGAGCGGCCTCGGTCAGCTTGAAACCTACACCTATTCCGCGCTGTGGCTGATCATCGGTGTGGCGCTGCTCACCGCCGGCGTCTGGCTGAAGTCGCAGGTGCTGCGCGTTGCGTCGGCCGCCCTGATCTCGGTCGCGGTGTTGAAGGTGTTCCTCTTCGACATGTCGGAACTGGAAGGCGTGCTGAGGGCGCTGTCCTTCATCGGCCTCGGCGCGGTGCTGATCGGCATCGGCCTGTTTTATCAGCGACTGCTGACAAGAGCGGCGAGAGGAACCTAAGGGATCGTCTGTTTGAATGTCCAATAAAATGGAATAGTTGAAGGTTCAGCAGGAGATATTCAAAAGTGCCTCTCTATATTCGCGACAAAGAAGTGGATGCGCTGACCGCAAAATTGCAGTGTGAGATCAACGCTGCCAGTAAAACGGAAGCAGTGCGGATTGCACTTTTGCATGAACTTGAGCGTAACCACGCCCGCAAGCCTTTGCGTGACAGGATTGCGGTGTGGCAGGAGAAGTGTGCCGCGTTGGGGCCATCCGACCCCAACTTCGACATGAAGGCATTCACCGACGAGGCATGGGAAGACTGACGTTGGCGAGCCCGATCCGGGCGGTTCAACTGTGAGTGCCAATACGGCGCGGGATATTCCGCAGCGCTGGGCGATGCGAAGGAACTCGACGGCTCGATTGTAGATCGCTGCGCTTTCCGGCACATGCCACGACTCTGCCTTCCCTCTCAATCCCACCGGGAATAAACCAGTCCGCGCCAGCGTTATCATGTTGCTTGGGTGGCCGGGCGGCGGACCGCTTCGCGCTGGCCGCTTGCGCCGCGCCGTGAAGGCGCGTTCAATCGGATGAACAAGGGCGACCTCAGAACCAGCGGTCATGGACGAAAAGAAGGCAGCAATCCTGGGCGAGATACCACGCCTGCGCCGTTATGCGCGCTCGCTGCTGCGCGATCGCGATTCCGCCGACGATCTCGTTCAGGACTGTCTCGAACGGGCGCTTGTGCGGCTCGACAATTGGCAGACTGGAGAAAGCCCCAGGAGGTGGCTGTTTACGATCATGCATCATTTGTTCATCGACCAGATGCGCAAGGTGAACCGGCGCGGCGAAGCAGCGATGCTGCCGCTGGAAGCGCGCGAGGCGCAGGCAGCACCCGCTGAGCAGGTGGAGAGCATCGCCTCGCGCGAGATCATCGACGCGTTGCAGGCGATCAGCCCCGATCGGCGCGCAGCACTGGTCATGGTCGCCATCGAAGGCTTTTCCTATGCCGAGGCCGCCAATATCCTCGGCGTCCCGGCCGGCACGCTGATGTCGCGCATCGCGCGCGGGCGTGACGAGTTGCGGGGGTTGCTGGATGATGCCGCGCGTCGCCGGGCGATAAGGATCGTCGAGAAATGACCCGGCGCGACTTTTCCGAACGCGACATCCATATGGCCCTCGATGACGAGCTGCCGGTTGACGAGCGCGTGGCTTATGATGCCTGGCTCGAGGCCAATCCTGAAATGAAGGCGAGAAGCGTCCGCTATGTCGCCGACCGCGCAGCGCTGCGCGCCGCCTTCGCCGGCGTGCTCGACGAGCCGGTGCCGGCGCGGCTGCAAAATATCGTGTTCGGCGAGGCGCCGGTCAAGGCGGCGGCATCGCGCTCGCGCTGGTGGCGGGCGGCTGCCGCAGCGGCGATGCTGGCCATCGGCGGTGTTGGCGGTTATGTCGCCGGCATCGACCATCTCGGTGTGGAAGATCCGGCCGAGGACCAACTCGTCGAGCAGGCGATCGCAGCCCATGTCCTCTATGCCGCCGAGCAACGGCATGCGGTGGAAGTGCCGGCCAGCGACAAGGATCATCTGCAGACCTGGCTGTCCAATAGGGTCGGCCTGAAGCTGGTCGCACCGGATCTGGCGGCGCAAGGATTCCAGCTCGTCGGCGGTCGGCTGCTGCCCGCTGGCGAGAGCAAGGCCGCGATGTTGCTTTATGAGGATGCTAAGGGCGAGCGCATCTCGCTGTTCGTCACAGCGGAATCGGCCGAGAAGACCAAGGGCACTTATGGATCGGAAGAAGACGGCCCCGAGGCGATCTACTGGTTGGACAAGGGCTATGGCTGCGCCGTCGTCGGCTCGCTGCCGCGCGCGCAGCTGACCGCAGTGGCGAAGAGCGCCTACAGCCAGCTTGTCGCCGGGCTTGCCAGCTGAACTGCGCTGTTTTTCAAAGCTTGCGTCTACAGAATCGAGGTGCGATAGCGCTTGACGGATGCTGGCGCTTCGGCTGTGTTGTCGACACTTCTGACCAAGCCTTTCCAAGAATCCAATCGAGGTTTTCCAAGCCCGCATGCCTGCCGAGATTCGCACGGCCCGCGCGTCCGACGTCGATGACCTCGCGGCGATCGAAAAAGCTGTTTTCTCTGGCGACCGCATTTCCCGCCGCTCCTTTCGTCAGTTGATCGAACGCGAGACCGCCGAGATGCTGGTTGCCGAAAACGACGGCCGCATCGCCGGCTATGCGGTCGTGCTGTTTCGCAAGGGCAGCGGAGTCGCGCGGCTCTATTCCATTGCCACCGGTCCGCTTTTCGGCGGGCTCGGCATTGGCCGCATGCTGTTGAAACGGGCCGAGGAAGCCGCCTTCGAGCACAACCGCATGATGCTGCGTCTCGAGGTGCGCGAGGACAACAGCCGAGCCATCCGCATTTACGAGCAGAGCGGCTACCGCAAGATCGGCCGCGAACCGGGCTATTACGAGGACGGCGCCACGGCGCTGCGCTACGAAAAGACCCTGCGCGGCGACATTCCGGTCGCCACCAGGGTGCCTTTCTACCAGCAGACCTGCGAATTCACGTGCGGCCCGTGCTGCCTGATGATGGCGATGGCCAATTTCGATGCCGGCTTCGTGCCCGACCCGGTGATGGAAATCCGTTTGTGGCGCGAGTCGACCACCGTTTTCATGATGTCGGGGCCGGGCGGCTGCGAGCCGTTCGGCCTCGCCGTTGCCGGCCACGAAAGCGGGCTGTCTGCCGAGATATATGTCTCCTTTCATGGTGCGCTGTTCCTGCAGTCGGTGCGCAGCCAAGACAAGCGCCGGGTGATGGAACTGGCGCAGGTCGACTTTCGCCGGCGCGCGGAACGTTACGGCATCCCGGTGAATTACCGTCCATTCGCCATCGACGATATCCGCACCGCAATCGCAGAAGGAAAACTGGTGTTGGTCCTGATCAGCGGCTTCCTTATGTTCGGCAAGAAGGTTCCGCACTGGGTGCTGGCCATCGGCGACGATGGCGACCATATCCTGATCCATGATCCCTGGGTCGAAGACGAGAGACAGGAGACCATCCTTGATGCCGCCAACATTCCGGTGCCTTACGGCATCTTCATGAACATGGCGCAATTCGGCCGCGATGGATTGCGTGCCGCCATAATCCTCGGAAAGCGCTGAAGACAATGACCTGGGTCATCCTTACCGGCCGGCAGAACGATCTCGATCAGGTGGCGACACCGCACAAGATCATCACCAATCGCGACTATCTTGCGCATCCGGCGCTGTTTCGCGGCCAACGGCCAAAAGTCATCAACCTGTCGAACAATTACGGCTACCAAAGCCGCGGCTACTATGCCTCGCTGCTCGCCGGTTCGCGCGGTCACAAGGTCATTCCGACGGTCGAGACGATGATCGACCTGTCCGAGCGCAAGCTCTACGAGCATGCGCTGCCGGAACTGGAACTCGCGCTCAACAAATGCCGCAAGGATCTGGGCGGAGCCTTTCCGCAAAAAGTCTGCATCTTTTTCGGCATCGGCTCGTCGAGGATTTGGGATCGCTTCGCCAAGCTTTTGTTCGACTGGTTCCGGGCGCCGGCGCTGGAAGTCCATATCACGGACAACGCCGAATGGGCGTCGATCCGTAAGATCGGCTTCCATCCGCTGGCCAGGATGACCGAGGACGAAGAAAAGCGCTTTCTTCAGTGCCTCGAGACCTACACCAGCCGCGAGTGGCGTGACACCAAGGGCCGCACGCCGGCGCGCTACACCTTCGCCACGCTGGTCGATCCGCATGAGGAGTTGCCGCCATCGGAGATCTCGTCGCTGCGCTATTGGGCCAAGATCGCCGAAAAGATGGGCGTCGAAATCGAGCCGATCACCAAAAAGGATCTGGCCAAGCTCGCCAACTACGACGCCCTGTTCATCCGCGAGACGACTTCGATCTCCAATCACACCTACCGCTTCGCGCGCCGCGCCCAGCAGGAAGGCATGCCGGTCATCGATGATCCGCTGTCGATGATCCGCTGCACCAACAAGGTCTATCTCAACGAGCTGATGACCTACAACAAGGTGCCGGTGCCGCCCACGGTGATGATCGCCGGCATCTCGGACCTTGAAGTGGCGGCGCAGACGCTGGGCTTTCCGCTGGTGCTGAAAATCCCGGACTCGTCGTTTTCACGCGGCGTCAAGAAATGCGCCACCTTTGAGGAGCTGAAGACGCTTGCCACCGAATGGCTGGAGGATTCCGATCTCCTGATCGCACAGAAATTCATTCCGACCCAATATGACTGGCGCGTCGGCGTGCTCGGCGGCCAGCCTCTGTTTGCCGTGCACTACCTGATGGCCAAGAAGCACTGGCAGATCGTCAACCACAAGGCCAACGGCAAGCCCGACCAGGGCGGCATCAAGACCTTCACCTTGAAGGAGGCGCCGGCCCATGTCGTCGAGACGGCGGTGAGGGCGGCGCGCTGCATCGGCGATGGCCTCTACGGCGTCGACCTCAAGGAGACCAAGGACGGTGTCTTCGTCATAGAGGTCAACGACAATCCCAACCTAGACCATGGCTGGGAAGATTCCGGCGAAAAAGACGAGGTCTGGGTGCGGCTGACGCAGTGGTTCCTGGAGCGGCTCGACCGACAGGGACGGTAGCAGGGTTCTATCCGATCGACGCCCCAGCCTTCTATCCGTCGCGGCAGGCTCACACCTTCGGCTCCCCGCCCGAACACGGCGCTGTATCCCCTCAGCGTTTTTCAGTCGGCCGGCTGCACTGTTTGGCGCCGCGATTTCTCGATTGCCGCATACCGTTTGAGAAACGCGTTTTGCGCCCAGGTCACCGAACGGGGGGTGAAATCGAAGCGGTCGGCATTGAAGCCGCGCGGCCGGCCGAAGAATTCGGTCGCCTCGGCGGTCGAAAAACCGGCAAGCAGCGTCGCCTCGAAATAGGCGGCGATCTGGTCGGCGCGCTTGATCTCCTTGCGCAGGCCCGCAACCGGTTCGACCGGCAGCAAAAAGCGCAGATGGATGGCACGCTGCAGCCTCAGCTCGCACTCCTTGTAGCTGCCGCCCATCACCGATTTGAACGGTGAGATCATGTCGCCGATGACATATTCCGGCGCGTCGTGCAGCAAAGCCGCCAGCCGCGCATCGGCTGGGGCGTCCGGCACCAGCTCGCCGAAAAGCGCCTCGACCAGCAGCGAATGCTGGGCGACGGAAAAGGCGTGATCGCCGATGGTCTGGCCATTCCAGCGGGCGACGCGGGCAAGCCCATGGGCGATGTCCGAAATCTCGATGTCGAGCGGCGAGGGGTCGAGCAGATCGAGCCGCCGGCCCGACAGCATGCGCTGCCAGGCGCGCGGCGGCGCGCCGGGACGGTCGGCCGCCATCAGGCCTCCTCCGCGCCGACGGGTTCCTGCGGGAAGATGAATTTCGCCCAGGCCGGGATGGTGAGCGACACCGGGACGTCATCCGCCATGATCGGCTGGCCGGAGTCGAGCGCTGCCTTGACGCGGTCGATGCGGGCTATGGCGAGGCCCGCCGTGCCGGCGGCCGTGCCAAGCGTGCCGACCGGTCGCCCTGCAACTGTCAACTCTGTGCCAGGAGCGGGCAGGGGCCGTTCGGCCGAAACGATCAGCACCCGCCGTCTGGCGGTGCCGCGATGCTGCATCCGCGAAACCACTTCCTGGCCGACATAGCAACCCTTCCTGAAGCCGACGCCGCAGGTCTCGTCGAGCAGCACATCATGCGGGAAGGCGTCGCCGAGCTGATAGTCGCTGCCACTTTCGGCAATCCCATGGGCGATGCGCAGAGCTTGCCATGCGGCCGGGTCGCCGCCAGCGGCAGCGGCGCCATAAAAGCGATTGACGACTGCGTCGCGGAACCGTGCATCGGCAACCGGCGTTGAATCAAACTGCGAAGCAGTTGAATCATCCCCCCAAACAACAGCGACAAGTCCCTGATCTGCCTTGGCGATCTCGACCTTGGCGCGCAATTTGTAGAGCATCAGCCGGCGTATGAAATCGTCTGATATATCGGATCGGCATTCGAGGCGGAACAAATTCTCGCCAGCGCGGGAGATCAGGAAGTCGAACAGAATCTTGCCTTGCGGCGTCAGCAAAGCGCCCGGCTTTGCCTCGCCGGGAGCCAGCGCGTCGAGGTCGGTGGTCAGAATGTTCTGCAAAAAACTCTCGGCATCCGGGCCTGACACGGAAACGAGCGCGCGGTCTTTCAACTGGGCAAAGGGCATGGGCGGAAAAGAACCTGATCTTGCAAAACGGTCGGCCATTACGTAAGCCGCTGGCACTCCCCCCGCAAGAGACCGGATCAGCATGGCCACGACCTACGACCTCATCCTGACAGGCGGCACGGTGGTCAACCACGACGGCGAAGGCCGGCGCGACATCGGCATCAACGGCGGGCGCATCGCCGCTATCGGCGATCTCGGCCAGGCTTCCGCTGGCGAAACGGTCGACTGTCGCGGCCTGCACATCCTGCCGGGCGTCGTCGACAGCCAGGTGCATTTCCGCGAGCCGGGGCTGGAGCACAAGGAAGATCTGGAGACAGGTTCGCGGGCAGCGGCGCTGGGCGGCGTCACCGCCGTCTTCGAGATGCCCAACACCAACCCGCTGACCACCAGTGAAGCAGCGCTTGCCGACAAGGTTCGGCGTGCCACCGGCCGCATGCATTGCGACTTTGCCTTCTGGGTCGGTGGCACCCGCGAGAACGCAAAGGACGCCGGCGACCTTGAGCGGCTACCCGGTGCTGCCGGCATAAAAGTGTTCATGGGCTCGTCGACCGGTGACCTTTTGGTCGAGGACGATGAAAGCGTTGCCTCGATCCTGAGGAATACGCGCCGCCGTGCGGCCTTCCATTCCGAGGACGAATTCCGGCTGCGCGAGCGGCTTGGCCAGCGCATCGAGGGCGACCCGGCCTCGCATCCTGTGTGGCGCGACGAGATCGCCGCCTTACGCTGCACCGAGCGCCTGGTGCGCATTGCGCGCCAGGTTCGCGCCCGCATCCACGTGCTGCACATCTCGACCGCCGAGGAGATTGTTTTCCTCGAACAGCACAAGGACGTCGCGACCTGCGAGGCGACGCCGCATCATCTGACGCTGAGCGCGGATGATTATGCGCAGCTTGGCACACTGATCCAGATGAACCCGCCGGTACGCGCATCGCGCCACCGCGACGGCATCTGGCGCGGCATTGCGCAAGGCATTGTCGATGTGCTGGGTTCCGACCACGCCCCGCACACGCTGGCCGAGAAGGCGAAACCCTACCCGGCCTCGCCGTCGGGCATGACCGGCGTGCAGACGCTGGTGCCGATCATGCTCGATCACGTCAATGCCGGCCGGCTGACGTTGCAGCGTTTCGTCGACCTGTCCAGCCACGGCCCGCAGCGTATCTTCGGCATGGCCAGGAAAGGCCGCATCGCCGCCGGCTACGACGCCGATTTCACGATCGTCGATCTGAAGCGCCGCGAAACCATCACCAATGCGCAGGCAGGCTCGAAGGCCGGCTGGACGCCCTACGACGGCCGGCAAGTCACCGGCTGGCCGGTCGGCACGATCGTGCGCGGCCGGCGCGTAATGTGGGAAGGCGAGATCGTCACACCCGGACAGGGCAGTGCGGTGGAGTTTTCCGAGGCGCTGGCGGTATAGAGCGGCGGACTTTCAAATCGCATCGTCCCGCCGCTTATCTTCTGTTTGAGCATCGGATTCTCCCAAAACCGGTATCGACTCCGATGCTCTGGGCGGGCTTGAGGGTAGGAGAGGCTATGCCGCTCAGTCTCCGGCGACGAAAAACGTCCACTGTCCATCCGGGGTGATGCCGACGCGGTAGAAGATGTAGGCACCGAACTGCTTCATGCTGTCATAGTCGCCGGCGGTGACGATCTTGAACAGCTCGACCCGCTGCCTGGCGTCGAGCTTGTCCAGCGGCAGCGCGAAGAAATATGGCCAGACATAGAGCTCCTGCGGCGTGCCGACATCGACATGGACATAGCCGGCACTGAGCACCTCTTCCAGGATGGCGAGGATTTCCTGGCCTTCCGCGTCGCCCGAAAGCCCTTTCAGGAAGGTGATCGGATCGCCTTCGATCTCGGCCAGCGACAATTGGGTCATCGCATCGCCCTGGCCGATCAGCGGCCGGAGTTTTTCGATGTCGCCGCTCTTGCAGGCCCCGATAATCAAATCGTGCATGCGCCTGACCGGCTCCGGCAGCTTGCCGAGATCGTAGACGACCTCGGGCAAGGGTTCATCCGGGTCGACTTGCGGATTGGCTATGCCACCATCGTCTGTTGGCCCGCCCGGTTCGACCTGTTCCCGTTCGTCGGGTGGCGTCGGTTGGCTCGCCGCAGGCGGCGTCGCGCCGAGCGGGCCGGGCGTCGGCACCGCGGTTCCGGGCGGCGACATGTCGTCGTCGGCGGGCGGCGTGACTGGCGAGGGCAGGTCCTCGCGCTTGATTTCACTCAAAGCATAGGCGGGGCTGATTGCGAGGCAAAGCGCCAGCGGAAACGCGGCGCAAAAAGCGGCAAGCCGGATGCTGAGGGCCAAGCCACGCGGCTGGCCTGACGTCGAAAAATTCACCGCCTGCCTCTCCATGATTCCGTCCAGCTGCCCAGGCCCGCCCAGGTGCCCGGGGCATGACGCCCAAGCGGCACGCCGTCATCGAAGAGCCTGATGCCAATCAGTGCCGCAGCCGTCCCGGCTCGAAGGCCCCAGCTATGACCTTTTCACGCATGCGGTCGAGCAAGGCAAGGGCTGAGGTCTCGCCATTGGCGCGCAGCATCTCGCCGAACGCGGTTTCGAGGGCCGCCTCGGCGATGATTTCCGTCTCGATTCCGGCCGAAAGCCCTTCCGCCCAGGCCTCGCTGTGGCTTTCCACTGCAGTCAGGCGCTTTTCTTCCCTGACCAGCGCGTCGATGTCGTTGACGCCATGTTCCATTGCGATGTCCACCCTTTTCAAGCGGCGATCCGGCGGATGCGGATCAGGCTTGGGCTGTCCCTTTTACTCGCAGGTTAAGTAAGTACTTGTAAATACGACATTTCTGGGGTCGTTTCGACAAGGGTTCGTCACGTTTTGCAAACCTGCGTTCGATCCGATTCAAAACTTAGCCGATTAGGCCGGCGAGCGGGATGAAAACCTTCAGTTTGAGTTAATTCCACATCCGCGCCGTAACGTTTTGTTAACACCGTTGCAGAAGTGCAACACAACAATTGCACCAAGACGCCACCAGACACAAGCGGGCCGGGACACAAGCGGGCCGGGACACAAGCAGGGGGAGCCAGGCTCAGTTGCCGTAGCGCGAGGCGATGTCGCGCGACAGCGTCTCGCCTTCCTTCATGTAGCGGCTGATGGCTTCGGTCGCCGAGGCGGTACACTGTGTATAGGTGCCGCCAAAGGAGCGGTAGCCGCGGTTGAAGCTGGCGATGAAGCGGGCGCGCCGCTCCGGGTTCGGGTTTTCCGAAGCAATCAGCTTCTCCATCTCGACCCGCCATTGGTCGCCCTTCTCCCCGCACAGATTACGCAGGAAATGCAGCGACCCAAGCACCTCGGCCAGCCGCATCAGCCCCGGCTCGAACGGCGACTCGGCGGCCATGGCCGGCCGCGCCCCGATTGCCGTACTGGCGGCGAGGCAAGCTGCAAGGAAAACCGATGCGCGGATCATAAATCTATGTGGCCAAACAATTTGTCGCCTGCAAGGCGATTTTGGAGGTTACGCGCCTGTATTCCTGAGCAATTCGTCGGCAACAGCAAACACCGAAGCGGCAATCGGCAGCGCCGTCATTTCGCTGAGTGTATAGAAGGCGGCGGTCTCGGCGTCGTCGCTGGCCACGGGCTCGCCGCCGGCATAGGTGGCGCCGAATACCGTCAGCAGATAGTCGACCGGGTGCCCGTCGCTGCCGCCGTCGATGTGGATTTCCCGAAGGCGGCGGTAGTTGTGCGCATGCAACCCGGTTTCCTCCAGCAATTCGCGCTGCGCGGCTTGTTCCAGCGTTTCGCCGGCCTCGACCTTGCCGCCTGGAAACGCGTAGAATCCTTGCGAAGGCTGCCGCGCCCGCTTGACCAGCAGCACCGTGTCGCCGCGGACAATGGCGACCGATACAGCCGGGCGTATTTTGCGCATCTCGTCCATGGATCTCCGATCGCCATTTGCCGCAGCCGGTTGTGGACCGGTCGGCGAGAGCAAGCATTAGCGGTTGCGCAACGCCGGTTCCATCCCCACCTTCACAACCGACCAATCCAACGAGTTTCAGCTTATGTGCGGACGCTTCGCCTTGACCGCCACGCCGGACCGGGCCGCCGCTTTTCTCGGTCTGCCAGAACTGGAGGATTTCCCGCCCCGCTACAACATCGCACCGACGCAGCCGGTGCTGATGGCGATTGCAGGCTTGCCGCGAGCGCCAGGCTCGAACCTGCCAGACTCGAACCTGCAAGACCGGCAGCGGATGCTGGTGCGCTGGGGGCTGATCCCGGCGTGGGTGAAGGACACGCGTGAGTTTCCTTTGCTGTTCAACGCGCGCTCGGAGGGAGCCGCGCAAAAGGCCTCGTTTCGCGCCGCCATGCGCCACCGCCGCGCTTTGGTGCCGGCTTCAGGCTTCTACGAATGGCGTCAATCAGGCGGCAAGCGGGGACAGCCCTATTGGGTGCGGCCGAAGCATGGCGGGCTTGTCGCCTTCGCCGGACTGATCGAGACCTATGCCGAGCCGGGCGGCTCGGAGATGGACACCGGCGCCATCCTGACCGTCAACGCCAATGCCGACATTGCCCATATCCACGACCGCATGCCGGTGGTGATAGACACGCAGGATTTCGCCCGCTGGCTGGATTGCCGCACGCTCGAGCCGCGCGACGTGGCCGACCTGCTCAAACCGGCACAACTCGATTTCTTCGAGGCCGTCCCGGTTTCCGACCTCGTCAACAAGGTCGCCAACACCGGGCCGGAGATTCAGGAAAGGTGGCCGGAGTTCGAGAAGGCCAGGCGCCGGAAGCCGGGCGCCGACGACAGTCAGATGAGCTTGTTTCAGCAGTAGCTGCTATTTTCTGGGGCGCTTCAGCGCCTTCATTGCCGGCGCTGCCATTTCCTGGCGAACCCGCCGGCCGCACGTCACATCAGGCAGCGCGCGGCGAGGTGATCTTCTGCACCGGCTTCTTCTTCTTCGCTGTGTGGAGAAGGGCGGCGACGATCGCGGCCGGGCCGATCGCCCGGTATTGACTGGCGAGCGCCGGTTGCTTGGCGCTGCTGGAGTCCTGCTTGGCTCGAGGCATTTTTCTCTTCCCTGGTAACGTCTTCGTGTCCGCGTTTGCTGGTCGAATCCGACCAAATCGTGACATCTGCTGATCTAGCCGGTGAATGTTTCATGACTGTGCCGAGATGTTTAATAAAATGTTTCACCGCGTCATTACCTGTGATCCAGCGGCTCTTTTGCCGAAAGTTGCGACTTGACGGCAACACTGGCTGAGGCGATAAAGCCGCTCATGAGAACGTCTTTCGCCATTTGTGGCATCTGCATTATTGGCTAGCTTCGCGCTGGTCCGGACGTTTTCGCCTATCTTCCTTCTAGAGTGGACAAACGCCCCGGCCAGCAGGCTGGTGGCTGATTTGCGTCTCGGCGCAAGTTGCCCCAACCAAAAAGTAACGCACCGGGAAGGCACGAATGTCTGACGCATCGAAGGGCCTGCGCCTCTACAACACGCTGACGCGGACCAAGGAGGATTTCTTCCCGATCGATCCGCGCAATGTGCGCATGTATGTCTGCGGCCCGACGGTCTACGACTTTGCCCATATCGGCAACGCGCGACCGGTGATCGTCTTCGACGTGCTGTTTCGTCTGCTGCGCCATCTCTACGGGCAAGCGCACGTCACCTATGTGCGCAACATCACGGATGTCGACGACAAGATCAACGACCGCGCGCTGCGCGATTTCGGCACCGAGATTGCATCGGGAAAGCTGTCGCTGAACGAGGCGATCCGGCGGGTCACCGAAAAGACCGCTGACCAGTTCCACAAGGATGTGGCGACGCTCGGCTGCCTGCAACCTACGGTCGAGCCGCGGGCCACTGAATTCGTCGAGCCGCGCGCAGATGGCAAAGTCGACATGATCTCCTTGATTCAACGCTTGATCGAACGCGGCCATGCCTATGTTGCGGCAGGCGAAGTTCTGTTCGACACGGCCTCGATGCCGGACTACGGCCAATTGTCGAAACGCAATCTCGACGAACAGCAGGCCGGCGCTCGCGTCGCCGTCGATCCGCATAAGAAGAGCCCTGGCGATTTCGTGCTGTGGAAGTTGTCCTCGCCGGAAGAGCCGGGCTGGGACAGCCCGTGGGGCAGGGGCCGGCCGGGCTGGCACATCGAGTGCTCGGCGATGTCGGCCGCCTATCTCGGCGAGGTCTTCGACATTCATGGCGGCGGGCTCGACCTGATCTTCCCGCACCACGAGAATGAAATTGCACAGTCGCGCTGCGCCCATGGCACCGAGGTGTTGGCCAAGGTGTGGATGCACAACGGCTTTCTGCAGGTCGAGGGGCAGAAAATGTCCAAGAGCCTGGGCAACTTCCACTCGATCAACGAGTTGCTGGAGACGGAGACCTTTGGTGGCCGCAAGTGGCCGGGCGAGGTGCTCAGGCTGGCGATGCTGATGACGCATTATCGCGAGCCGATCGACTTTTCCGTGCGCAAGCTGGAAGAGGCGGAAAATACGCTGCGCAAATGGAAGCGGGCGGCGGACCTGGCACCGGCGGCGGCCAAGCAATTGCCGGTCGAAGTGGTGGAAGCCTTGTCGGACGATCTCGCAACCTATTCCGCGTTCCAGGTGCTGACGCAACTGGCCGGCGAGGCTGTGGATTCCAATGCTGCCGGTGGCGGCAACGCCGCCGCGGGCAACCATGCTACCGCTTCGCTGAAGGCGGCACTGTCGTTCCTCGGCTTCGACGTTGCGCCGGCCAAGGTTGATGAAGATGCCATCGCCAGGGCCATCGCCAGGCGCCTGGAACTGATCGCCGCCAAGAACTGGGCCCAGGCCGACCGCATTCGCGACGAGCTTCTGGCGCAAGGCGTGCAACTGAAGGACGGCAAGGACCCCGCCACCGGCACCCGCAGCACCAACTGGGAGGTAAAGCGGTGAAGGTGGCGCGAGGCACCCCCCTCTGTCCTGCCGGACATCTCCCCCTCAAGCGGGGAGATTGGCAGCTTCGCCGGAAGCGCCCAATCACCAACGACGGCGATTGGCGAAAGCCGAAGTGCCGTCCAATCTCCCCCCTTGAGGGGGAGATGTCCGGCAGGACAGAGGGGGGCGAACCGCGATGACGCATTTCCCAGTACCCGCCAACAACCGCAGCAATGCGCGCAAGATGCGCAGCGCTATGACCGAACCCGAGCTGAAGCTTTGGAATGAGATTAGAGCGCACAGGCTGATGGGACTAGCCTTCAGGCGGCAGATGCCTATCGCCCACTATATCGTCGATTTCGCCTGCCCCGCCAAAAAGCTGATTGTCGAACTGGACGGCTCCCAGCATGCCCGGTCTGAACCTTCGGCATCCGATCTGGCAAGAAGCGCGAAGCTAGAGGCGCTGGGCTGGACCATCCTGCGTTTCTGGAACGACGACGTCATTCGCGACATCGACAACGTCTGCCAGCACATTGTCATCGAAGCCGGCCTGGCCGCTGCCGAAATGCCGGCCGGCGAAGCAGCGAGGGAGGTAGTTCCATGATCGACCATCTTGGCATCACCGTTTCCGATTTCGACGTGTCGAAAGCTTTCTACGACAGGGCGATGGCGCCGCTCGGTGCCTCGCTGCTCTACATGGTGCCGCAGGAATACACCGGTGCCGCTATGGTCGGCGGCTATGGCCGCGACCGGCCGGTGTTCTGGCTGCATCAAGGCAAGGACAAGCCGAAGGACCGCCAGCATGTCGCCTTCACCGCGCGCAGCCGCGCTGAAGTCGATGCCTTCCACGCCGCCGCCATCGCCGCCGGCGGCAAGGATAATGGTGGGCCGGGCCTTCGTCCGCACTATCACGCGAACTACTATGGCGCCTTTGTCTTCGACCCCGACGGCAACAATGTCGAAGCCGTCTGCCATGCCCCGGAGTGAAGTGATGAGCCTGGATAACAGACCGGTCTACACAGGCGGCTGCCAGTGCGGCGCCGTGCGTTTCCGTGTCGAAGGCGCGCTGGGCGACGCCTCCGTCTGTCATTGTCGCATGTGCCAGAAAGCAAGCGGCAATTTCTACCTGCCGCTGGTGTCGGTGCGTGGCGCAAAACTCGACTGGACGCGCGGCGCGCCCAAGCGCTTTCGTTCCTCCAACGCCGCCTGGCGCGGTTTTTGCGCCGATTGCGGCACGCCGCTGACTTTCGAGGCGCCCGACGGCATCGCACTCGCCATCGCGGCCTTCGACCATGCGGAGGAGATCGCGCCGACCATCCAGTGGGGCACCGAAGCAAAACTCTCCTATGTCGATCACATCCACGAATTGCCTGGCGAGGAGACGATGGCCGATGTTTCGTCGTCCTCCTATCTCGCCGATCTCGTTTCTTACCAGCACCCCGACCACGACACCGAACAATGGCCGCCGGAGGAAAGATCATGACCGAAACCGTTCGAACCGGCGGCTGCCAGTGCGGCGCCGTGCGTTTCCGCATTCGTGGGGCGCTTGGACGCCCTTCCATCTGCCATTGCCGCATGTGCCAGAAACAGTTCGGTTCCTTCTTCGGCGCGCTGGTGACGGTGCCGAAGGACGGTGTCGAATGGGTGCGCGAGGAGCCGAGCTATTTCCAGTCGTCGGTCAACATCGATCGCGGCTTTTGCAGCCGCTGCGGCACGCCGTTGACCTACAGGCAGCCTGGCGGGCTTGAGATCGCCATCGGCGCCTTTGACGATCGCTCCGACCTCGCACCGCAGATCCAGATCAACTATGCCGCCCGGCTGCCTTGGGTGGAGAAGATCTTCGACGCGCCGGTCCATGACGATCCTGACTACTACACCCGGCAGGAATCGATCATCTCCTTCCAGCATCCGGATCACGAGACGGCCAATTGGCCGCAGCAGGGCCTGAAATTATGAGCAATGACCTGCGCAGCCTCTATCCGGAGATCGAGGCCTTCGACTCAGGCATGCTCGATGTCGGCGATGGCCATCAGGTCTATTGGGAGCGTTCCGGCACCAGGGGCGCCAAGCCGGCCGTGTTCCTGCATGGCGGACCGGGCGGCACCATTTCGCCAAAGCACCGACGGCTGTTCGATCCGAAGCTTTACGATGTCATCCTGTTCGACCAGCGCGGCTGCGGGAAGTCGACGCCCAACGCCTCGCTCGAGGCCAACACTACCTGGCATCTGGTCGCCGACATCGAGCGCCTGCGCGACATGTGCAGCTTCGACAAATGGCTGGTGTTCGGCGGCTCGTGGGGCTCGACCCTGGCGCTGGCTTATGCCGAGACGCACCCCGAGCGGGTCAGCGAACTGGTCGTGCGCGGCATCTACACACTGACGCGCGCGGAGCTCGAATGGTATTATCAGTTCGGCGTCTCGGAAATGTTTCCCGACAAATGGGAGCGCTTCCTGGCGCCGATCCCTGAGGCCGAGCGCGGCGACATGATGGCCGCCTATCGCAAGCGGCTGGTCGGCAGCGACCGCAAGGCACAGGTCGAGGCCGCCCGGGCCTGGAGCCTGTGGGAAGGCGAGACGATCACGCTGTTGCCCGATCCGGAAACCAGCAGCCGGTTTGGCGAAGACGATTACGCCGTCGCCTTCGCCCGCATCGAGAACCATTATTTCGTCTATGCTGGCTGGCTTGAGGAAGGGCAGCTGCTGCGTGATGCCTTCAAGTTGAAGGACATCCCCGGCACCATCGTCCATGGCCGCTACGACATGCCGTGCCCGGCGCGCTATGCCTGGGCGCTGCACAAGGCGTGGCCCAAGGCGGACTTCCATCTGGTCGAGGGCGCCGGCCATGCCTATTCGGAGCCGGGCATCCTCGACCGGCTGATCCGGGCGACGGATAAGTTTGCGGGGAAATGATCATGGGCCGCGAGCGCCTCTATCTCTTCGACACCACACTGCGCGATGGCCAGCAGACGCCGGGCATCGACTTTTCGGTCGAGGACAAGATCGCCATCGCCGGGCTGCTTGACGCGTTCGGCGTCGACTATATCGAAGGCGGCTATCCCGGTGCCAACCCGACCGACACCGCCTTCTTTGCCAAGCACCGCACGGCAACCGCCAAATTCGTCGCCTTCGGCATGACCAAGCGGGCAGGGGTGTCGGCTTCGAACGATCCAGGCCTTGCCGCATTGGTCCAGTCGAAGTCGGACGCCATCTGCTTTGTCGCCAAGAGCTGGGACTACCATGTCCGCGTTGCGCTGGGCTGCACCAACGAGGAAAACCTCGAGGCGATCAAGGCGTCAGTCGAAGCGGCGATTGGCTCGGCCAAGGAAGCATTGGTCGACTGCGAGCATTTCTTCGACGGCTTCAAGGCCAATCCCGATTATGCGCTGGCTTGCGCCAGGACCGCTTACGACGCCGGCGCGCGCTGGGTGGTGCTGTGCGACACCAATGGCGGCACGCAGCCGTCGGAAGTGCGCGCCATCGTCGAGAAGATCATCGAGGCAGGCATACCGGGGGACCATCTCGGCATCCATGCCCATGACGACACCGGCCAGGCGGTGGCAAATTCGCTGGCCGCCGTCGAGGCCGGCGCGCGCCAGGTCCAGGGCACGCTGAACGGCATCGGCGAGCGCTGCGGCAACGCCAATCTGATCTCGATCGTGCCGACGCTGGCGCTGAAGCCGGCCTTTTCCAGCCGCTTCGAGACAGGCATCTCGGCCGAAGCGTTGGCCGGCATATCGCGCCTGTCCCGCGCCTTCGACGAATTGCTGAACCGCGCGCCGGAAGCGCAGGCGCCCTATGTCGGCGCTTCCGCCTTCGCCACCAAGGCCGGCATCCATGCCTCGGCGCTGGCCAAGGAGCCGGCCACTTACGAGCATGTGCCGCCGGAAGCGGTCGGCAACCGCCGCCGGGTCATGGTCTCGGACCAAGGCGGCAAGGCCAATTTCCTCGCCGAGTTGAAACGGCGCGGCATCGAAATGCCGAAAGACGACCACCGGCTGGACGCGCTGATATCAGTGGTCAAGGGGCGCGAGGCCGAGGGCTATGCCTATGAAGGCGCCGATGCCAGCTTCGAGCTGCTGGCGCGCAAGATGCTGCATGGCCTGCCGGAATTCTTCAGCGTCACCTCGTTCCGCTGCATGGTCGAGCGCCGCTTCGACGCCAATGGCCAGCTGAAGACGGTCTCAGAGGCGATCGTCAAGGTGCTGGTCGATGGCGAGGAGAAGATGTCGGTGGCGGAAGGGCACGGCCCGGTCAACGCGCTCGACATCGCGCTGCGCAAGGATCTTGGAAAATTTCAGAACGAGATCGCCGACCTCGAGCTCGCCGACTTCAAGGTGCGTATCCTCAATGGCGGTACCGAGGCGATCACTCGCGTGCTGATCGAATCGCACGATGCAACCGGCGCCCGCTGGTGGACGGTCGGCGTCTCAGAAAACATCATCGACGCTTCATTCCAGGCGCTGATGGATTCGATCGTCTACAAGCTGATGAAGAACCGCGAGATGGCCGGGCTGGTCGCGGCGGAGTAGGATTGAACCATCAGCGAAAGTCCATTGATCCATCAGAACTTTGCGATGGTCTTGGCCCGGCGGCTGGCGCATAGCGTTGGGCCATGGCCACGGACGCAATTCAGCTCGAAGCAGACTCAAAGGCCCGGCGTGGATTCCTGCTGGCGCTGGGCGCCTATCTCCTGTGGGGGTTGCTGCCCTTCTATATGAAGGCGGTTGCACATCTGCCACTGGCCGAAGTCATCGCGCACCGCATCGTCTGGTCGGTGCCGATCGCGGCGGCAGTTTTGATCTGGGCCGGCCGCACGGCGGATTTCAAAGCGGCGTTGCGTTCGCCGCGCATTATTTCCCTGGCGGCGCTGACGGCGGCGCTGATTTCGGTCAACTGGGGCATCTATGTCTGGGCCATCGCGGTCGACCGTACCATCGAGACCGCGCTTGGCTACTACATCAACCCGCTTGTCAGCGTCGTCGTCGGCGCGCTGCTGCTCAGCGAACGGCTCGACCGGCTGCAAATCGCGGCGGTGGTGCTGGCGGCCATCGCGGTCGCGGTGCTGACGATCGACGCCGGCAAGCTGCCTTGGGTGTCGCTGGTGCTGGCGTTTTCCTTCGCCGCCTACGCCTTCTTCCGCAAGACGCTGCCGATCGGTCCCAGCCAGGGTTTCTTGCTTGAAGTGCTTTTGCTGTCGGTGCCGGCGCTCGGCTACATCATCTTCCTCATCGTCACCGGGCAGGACCATTTCGTCTCCAGTTCCCTGAACGATACCGCACTGCTGATCGGCTGCGGCCCGGTCACCGCCATACCGCTGCTGCTGTTTGGCTTCGGGGCCAAGCTGCTGCGTCTCTCCACCATCGGCATCATGCAGTATATCGCGCCGACCATTGTGTTCCTGATCGCCGTGCTGATTTTCGGCGAACCCTTCGGCAGCACCCAGGCCATCGCCTTCGGCCTGATCTGGGCGGCGCTGGCGATCTATTCCTGGTCGATGTTCCGCGGTCGCGAGATCCGGCCGGCAATGCGTTAGAGCGAGGATTTTCGATGTACGTGCTGCACATAGCAAACAAGAATTATTCCTCGTGGTCGCTGCGGCCATGGGTGCTGATGCGGACATTGGACGTCGCCTTCGAGGAGCGGCTGACACCGTTTCCGACCGGATCGAGTTGGAGCCTCTACCGGCCGTTCTCGCCCAGCGGCCTCGTACCGTGCCTGATTGACGACGGCTGGGCAGTCTGGGATTCGCTCGGCATCACCGAATATCTGGCCGAGCGCCACGCTGGCGTCTGGCCTGCCGAGCCGAAGGCGCGAGCCTGGGCGCGGTCGGCAGCGGCCGAAATGCATTCGAGCTTCACCGCCTTGCGCGGCTCCTGTCCGATGAACTGCGGTGTCCGCGTCGCGCCGGTGCCGATGTCGGATGCGCTGAAGCACGACCTTTTTCGCCTCGGCGATCTCTGGGACGACGGGCTTCGCCGCTTCGGCGGACCGTTCCTGGCTGGCGATCGCTTCACTGCCGTTGACGCCTTCTTTGCCCCGGTGGCGTTTAGGGTTCAGTCCTACGGACTGTCCTTCGAGGGCGCGGCTGCCACCTATCCGGCGCGATTGCTGGCTCTGCCGGCGATGCGCGAATGGTACGCGGCAGCCCTTGCAGAGGAGTGGCGCGAGCCGAACCACGAAGCGGAGGTGCGCGCTGCCGGCACTGTCATCGAGGATTTTCGCGCGACCTTGTAACGGTTGCCGCTACATCCCGCGCCCCAGCCGCCTGACGAACAGATAGACGACCACCGGGACGGCGAGCGATATCGCCGACGCCACCCAAAAGCCCACCGGCGTGTCGACCAGCGGCAGCCCGCCGACATTCATGCCGAACAGGCCTGAGACGATCGTCATCGGCAACAGCACCGCGGTCATCACCGACAGCATGTAAAGCAACTGGTTCGACTGCGTCGTCAGCTTGGCCATCAGCTCGTCCTGCAAGAGCCGGGCGCGGGCCTGCAATTGCTCGCCGTCATGATGCAACGTATGGGCGCGGTGCGAAAGCCGTGCCGCCATGTCGTTGATTGCGTCCGGCAGGTCATTGCGATGCGAATGGTCGAGATGGCGGAACAGGCTGGTCAGCGTCGCCATCTGCCGATGGATCACCACCAGTTGCCGGCGCGCATCGACCAGCGCCTGCCGCTCATTGTGCCATGCATCGCAGACGATGCGGTCCTCGATGCCATCGAGCGTGTCGCCAAGGCCAGCGAGTTCCGTCGTCATGCCGTCGAGCGACTGGCCCATGACAGCCTCGATCAGTTCGGCCGGAGAGCGGAACTTTCGCGATCCGTTGTCGATCGCCTTGCGGATTTTGTCGACCGATTGCAGCGGTTGCTTGCGGCCGCCGATCAGCATCGTGTCGTTGAAGGCGAAGCGGAAATGGCCAAGCCCGCGCGCCTCCGCCGAATAGTCGTGGCGCAGGTCCGGCAAATCGCCGTACAGCCAGTCGCCCTCGAGGTCGATATGGCAGCCATGGCCGGCCGACAGGAAGGCATCGCGCACCGGCGGCGGCAAAGCCGGCTCGGTGGCGATCTCGTGGCGCGCGCGCATGTCGGAAACCTGGTAGCTGCGCCATGTCCAGTGTGTGGTGGTCGCGTCTTTGGTTCTCGTGCCTTCGGCGGCGAAGTGATAGACGAAGAACAGCCCGTGCTCGTCCGGCAGGTAAGGCGACAGATCGCTGCCGTCTGGATTGAGAGGGATGTTCATGATCGCGTCGCCAGTCTCTCGAATACGCCGCGTGGCGGCGACCTAGACTGTGATTATTAGCACGGGCGAACCGTTTTCGTGTGACTGTTTTGACGGTCATCCGAGGCGGCGTACCAACGCCGTTGTTTGGAGCCAGTTTGGAATAATACGTCGTTGACTCGCGTTTGCGTAAAGAGCACGACGCAATCCATGCGGAGGACGTCCGATGCATGCCGGCTTCCCACGAAGCCTACTCATAGCGGTATTGGGAGCCGTCATTGCCGGCTGCGCTGGCTTTTCGGCGCAGAAAACGGGGGCAATAATCGGCTATGGCCCCAACCCAACCTTACCGAAACCAAGACCGACGCTGATCCCGACCGTCAACATCGCCGAGGCGAAAGGCTGGCAGAAAGGTGGTATGCCGACCCCGGCGAACGGGCTGACGGTGAACCCCTACGCCACCGGCTTCGACCATCCGCGCTGGCTGCACGTGCTTCCGAACGGGGACGTGCTGGTTGCCGAAACCAATGCCCCTGCCAAGCATGACGAAGGCTTCAGCCTTAGAAAGGTCTTTATGGACCTCGCTATGAAGCGCGCCGGGGCCGCGACCAAAAGCGCCAACCGCATCACGCTCCTGCGCGACACCAATGGCGACGGCATTGCGGATGTGCGCAGGACGTTCGCAGAAGGCCTCAATTCTCCCTTTGGTATGACGCTGTCCAAAGGCATTCTCTATGTAGCGAATACCGACGCGCTTGTCGCTTTCCCCTACTCCAATGGCCAGACCCGAGCCACAACGCCGCCGGAAAAGATCGTCGACTTACCGGCCGGAGATCTCAACCATCATTGGACCAAGGATGTGATCGCAAGTCCGGATGGACGCAAGCTCTATGTCACCGTCGGCTCCAACAGTAACGTTGGAGAAAACGGCATGGCCGCGGAGAAGAACCGCGCCGCCGTCCTTGAAGTGGACCGGTCGACCCGCCGTACCCGGGTCTTCGCGTCAGGGCTGCGCAACCCGAACGGGCTCTCCTGGAACCCTGAAACCGGCAAGCTTTGGGTCGCCGTGAACGAGCGTGACGAGATCGGCGACGATCTTGTGCCGGACTATATGACCTCGGTTCGTGACGGCGCTTTTTACGGCTGGCCCTACAGCTATTTCGGACAGAACGTCGACGAACGCGTCAAGCCGCAGCGCCCCGGTCTCGTGGCTAGGGCGGTCAAGCCCGACTACGCGCTGGGTTCCCATACCGCCTCGCTGGGACTGACCTTCTCCAAAGGGGCGTCGCTCGGCCCAGCCTACGGCAACGGCGCGTTCGTTGGTCAGCACGGCTCGTGGAACAGAAGTGTGCTCAGCGGTTACAAGGTGATCTTCGTGCCGTTCCGCGGTGGTAAACCGAGCGGTCCCCCGAAAGATGTGCTCGCTGGCTTCGTCGGGCGTGACGGCAGGGCGATGGGCCGTCCGGTCGGCGTTGCTATCGATCAGAGCGGCGCACTGCTAGTCGCCGACGATGTCGGCAATGTCATCTGGCGGGTCAGTAGGGCAGTAGGGCAGTAGGGCAGTAGGGCAGTAGGGCAGTAGGGCAGTAGGGCAGTAGGGCAGTAGGGCAGTA
>NZ_JBVVQZ010000009.1:0-243245 GCF_055811635.1 Mesorhizobium sp. WSM4806
TAGTGAATAGTGAATAGTGAATAGTGAATAGTGAATAGTGAATAGTGAATAGTGAATAGTGAATAGTGAATAGTGAAGCAGGTCTCTTTGTGGCCTATGGTCAAGCACGATTTTCACCATTCACCATTCACTATTCACCACTTCACCATTTACCGCTTGATACACCTCATCACGACCCCTGCAGCGATGTCGCCAGACGGTCTGTCGACGGCCATGCGTCTGGCCACCTCGGCAAAACCGTCCTTCTGCCATGCGCGATAGGCGGTGTCGGAAAACAGCGCCTCCAACTGCCGCGCCAGATAGTGCGGTCGCACATATTCGTTGTAGCTTTCCGGCACGATCGGGCGGTCGGCGATGAGATTGGGCAAGGAGGCGCTCCATACGGTGACCAGGCGTTGGGCCATCCGCATGACCGGATCGAGCCGGTAGCAGGAGATCATCGGCACACCCGACAGCGCCAGTTCCAGCGACACCGTTCCCGATGCGATCAGCGCTGCGTCGGCCTTGCCGAAGGCCTGCCATTTGCGCTCGGGATCAAGGATGATCTCCGGCTTCTCGTCCCAGCTTGCCACCGAAGCCCTGACCAGGTCGGCGACATGCGGCACCGTCGGCAACAGCAGGCGCAAGCGGTGTCCGCGAGCACGCAGGATCGAGATCGTCTTGCCGAACGGGCCGGCCAGCCGTCGCACCTCGCCGCGACGCGAGCCGGGCAGCACAAGCAGTGTCTTCACACGATCGTCGGACAGGTCGCGCGGCAGGCTTTGCGCCTTGGCGGCGCCGAGCACGCCCGGATCGTGGGTAAGGCGATGGCCGACATAGGTGCCGGTCGGACCGCCGAGGCGGGCGAGTTCCCTCACTTCGAAAGGCAGGATGCAGAGGATGTGGTCGACATACGGTTTCATCGCCACCGCCCTGCCCGGCCGCCATGCCCAGACGCTCGGGCAGACATAGTGGACGATCGGGATTGCCGGATCGGCGGCACGCACCTTTTTCGCCACGCGCAGCGAAAAATCCGGGCTGTCTATGGTGATGAGGCAGTCCGGCTTTTCATTGGCGACCGCACCGGCCGTCTGGCTGATCCGTCGTATCAGGCGCGGCAGATCGCGCAGGATGGCGCTCAATCCCATCAGCGCGATCTCGCCGCCGTCGAACAGCGGCGTGAGGCCGAGCGCCTGCAAATGCCGGCCGCCGATGCCGACGAGCCGGACCTCGCGGCCGGTCACGCGCTTGAGCGCCTCTACGATGTCGGCGCCAAGCAGGTCGCCGGATTCCTCGCCGGCGACGATGGCGATCTTCAGCGGTCGCTCAGTCGCCATGCACCGGCTCCGCAGCAGGCAGGCCGATCACGAACAGGCCGAGCGCGTTGGCGCGAGCGACGACTGTCGGGCCTTCGAGAACCAGCGAGCGGCCGGCTTCGACGGCAATGCCGGCAAGTCCGGCGGCATGCGCCGCCTCGATCGTCTGCGGGCCGATGGAGGGCAGATCGGCGCGCAACTCCTGGCCAGGCTTGGCGCATTTGACCAGGACGCCGCGCGTTCTGCCGGCCAGCCTGCCATGGCCGCGCAACTGCCGTGTTCGATCGAGCAATCCGTCGGTACCCTCGATGCCTTCCAGCGCGATGGCGCGGCCGCCGATCGCAACAGCCGCCTGGCCGATATCCAGCGCGCCGATGGCCATTGCCGCTGCGTGGGCCGCTTTGATGTCGCGCCAGTCGGATTTCCGCGGCGCTGCCTTGGTCAGCGCGCCTTCGGCGGCGACCAGTTCCGGCACGATCTCATGGGCGCCGACCACCTTGATGCCGCTGCGCTCGACCCTTCGCACGAACAGTTTCAACACGGTGTCGTCGCCTTGGGTTACGCCGACAAGAAGGCTGGGCACCCAGGCGAGCAGGCCGAGATTGAGGCGCATGGCGCTCAGCCTGGGGCGGCGTGTGATATGGCCCGCTGTCACCAAATGGGTAACATGACTATTTTTGAGCGTCGGCAGCAGTGAGCCGACATCCTCCAGCCTCAACGTCGCCTGCTCATAGGCGTCGAAGTCGGCTATCCGGTCGACCTCGCCCGCCACTATTACCACGAAGGGAGACTTGCCTTGCCCAGCAAGCGCCTTGGCGACTTCGACCGGCAAACTGCCGCCGCCGGCGATGATGCCGACCCTGGCGTCTGGCGCGAGATCAAGGCCCGTCCGGGTGCCCTCAATCTTCGTCATCTGCATCGTCGCCGCCGCCAGCCTTGAGCGACGGGACGGCATAGTGCCGCTTACCGCGACTGGCGATGAAATCGATGATCTTCATGGCGGTCGGTGACGAGGCGAATTCCGCCTTGGCGAACTCGATGTTTTCGCCGACGGTTCGGGAGCGATCGAAGATCGTCTTGTAGGCCTTGCGCAGCGTGTGGATCTCGGAGCGCGGCAGGCCGGCGCGCTTCAGGCCGATGATGTTGAGGCCGCGAAGGCTGGCGCGATTGCCGACGGCGATGGCGTAGGGAATGACATCGCCGACGAATGCCGAGCAACCGCCGAGAAAGGCGTTGTCGCCGACGCGGACAAACTGATGAACGGCGCTGAGACCACCGATATAGACGTTGTCGCCGATCTCGCAATGGCCGCCCAACGTCGCCTGATTGGCGAAGGTGGCGTTCTTGCCGACGATGCAATCATGGGCGATGTGGGCGTAGGCAAGGAAGTTGCCGTTGTCACCGATCGTCGTCTCGCCGCGGCTGGAATCGGTGCCGACGTGCATGGTCACGCCTTCGCGGATCGTGCAGTTCTCGCCGACGACCAGCGTGGTGCGGCCGCCCTTGTGCTTGTTGTTCTGCGGCGGCGCGCCCAGTGTCGCCATCGGATACACCTTGGTCGTCGCACCGATGGTGGTCGCGCCCATCACCGAAATGTGGCTGACCAGTTCGACGCGGTCGCCGAGCACCGCGTCGGCGCTGATGTGGCAGAATGGCCCGATGCGGACGCCTTCGCCGATTTTTGCGCCGGCCTCGATGACCGACGATGGATGGATGACTGTCTGGATTTTCATAAGCATTCGATCGTCAGTCGCTCGCGACCATCATCGCCGAGATCTCGGCTTCCGCGGCCTTGACGCCGTCGACGAGAGCCTCGCAGGCGAATTTGAGAAGGTTGCCGCGTTTCTTGATTTTCTTCACATGGATCTTCAACTGGTCGCCGGGAACGACCGGTTTACGGAATTTGGCGTTGTCGATGGTCAGGAAATAGACCAGCGACGGTTTTTCGGTGCCTAGGCTGCGGATGCAGATGGCGCCGGCCGTCTGCGCCATCGCCTCGACGATCAGCACGCCGGGCATGACCGGCTGATCCGGGAAATGACCTTGGAAATGCGGCTCGTTTATGGTCACGTTCTTGATGCCGGTGGCGGACTCGTCGCCATCGATATCGATGATGCGGTCGATCATCAGGAACGGATAGCGATGCGGCAGGAGCTTCATCAGCCCCAATATGTCGACCGCCTCGAGCGTTGTCGCCGCAACCATCTCAGCTCTTCCCTCCGTCGCCCGATTTGCGCGCCCTGGCCAGTCTTCGCAGAGCCGCGATCTCCCGCATGGCTTCCGCCATCGGCTGCGCCGGGTACCCTCCCCAAATCTCGCCTGCGGGGACGTTGCTCATGAACCCGCTTCTTGCAGCAAGCTTGGCCCCTGTCCCTACCGTCAGGTGATCCGCAAGACCGACACCGCCACCCATGGTGACGTTGTCGCCCACCGTTACGGAACCGGAAATACCCGAAAGGCCGGCGATTATGCAATTGCGGCCGATGCGGACGTTATGAGCGATCTGGACCAGATTGTCGATCTTGGTGCCTTGACCGATAATCGTGTCGGACATGGCGCCGCGATCGACGGTGGTGTTGGAGCCGATCTCGACGTCGTCCTGGATGACGACCCGGCCGATTTGCGGCACGCGCTCCGGGCCCTTGGCGCCGGCCACGAAGCCAAAACCGTCCTGGCCGATGCGGGCGCCGCCATGAATGATGACACGGTTGCCGATCAGCGCGTACTGGATGCTGGCGCCTGGGCCGACATAGCCGTCGCGGCCGAACTGGCAGGAGGGACCGATAACGGCATGAGGAGCAATGACGGTTCCGCTGCCGATAGAAGCGCGAGGGCCGATGATCGCGCCGGCCTCGACGATCGCGCCGGCCTCGACGCGCGCCGATGGATCGATATGGGCATGCGGCGAGATACCAGTTTCGCCGGTCATCGGCGCCGGTGTCGCAGCCGCCGGGAAAAGCAGGCGGCCGACCATCGCGAAAGCCTGTTGCGGGCGCGGATGGATCAGAACCGCGATACCCGCCGGCGCCTTGCCGGCAAATTCGGCCGGGCATAGAACCGCCGCTGCTCGCAGCGATTGCATCAGCGCGAAGTTGCGTCTGCCATCGACAAAGACAAGAGCGTGCTCGCCGCCTTCGCTTGCCGGCGCCAAGGCTTCGATCGATCTATCGGAGAGGTCGGAATCGACAAGCACCGAGCCGGTCAGATTCGCGACTTCGCCAGCCGTAAACCGGCGTGATGGCGCGAAGAACACCGGATCGGTCATTCCAGAAGCTATATCCAGCTAGCGCACGACCCCGAAAATCGGAATCGATTTTCGGAAAGGATAATGCGCAAAATCAAAGTCCTGCAGCGTCCTTTGCGCGTCCAGGAGGACACGCGGCGCCGTAGTGTCGAATTACTTTCTTCCGGACCGCTACGGCCCGGACGTATCGTTGCCCGCCGATCAGAACCGGGACGATATGCCGAAGTTGAATTCCTGCACGTCGTCGGTGTCCTCCTTGAGGACCGGGATCGCATAGTCGATGCGGATCGGGCCAAAAGGCGACGCCCACATCAAGCCGACGCCGGCCGAGGCACGCCATTCCATGCTGGTTGTCGATGGATCAACACCCGCCACATCGTTGCCATAAAGTGTCGCCGCATCGGCAAAGACCGCGCCGCGCAGGCCGAAGCTCTCCGGAATGATCGGCATCGGAAACTGAGCTTCCGCCGAGGCGTTGAAATAGGTGGTGCCGCCGAGATGGTCGTCAAAGCCCTGGTTGTCGACAGGACCGATGCCGCCATAGGCGAAGCCGCGGATCATGCGGTCGCTGCTCTGGAAATGATCGAAGATGCGCAGGTCGTCGTTGCCGAAGCCCTGGATATGGCCAGCCCCGCCCGAAATCAAACCAACCAGATCAAGCTGCTCCGACAACGTCTGATAGACGCTGCCGCGCGTTGTCACCTTGACGAATTTGGCGTCGCCGCCGAGGCCGGCGAATTCCGTGGTGACATTGGCGAAGATGCCTTCATGCGGGTTCTTCATGTCGTCGATGGTGTTGTAGACCAGGCCGAGACTGACCGACGACTTGAGCCACGGGCTTTCCGCTATGCCATTTAGGATAGCCGTAGAGACGGTGCAGCCAGGGAGATCGCAATCATCGTCGAGCTTGTACTTCTCCTGCGAGATATTATACGCCAGCTGCGTCGAGATGTCGTCGGTGATCGGCAGGCCGAAACGCACTGTCGCGCCTAGCGTCTCGCTCTTGTAGTCGTCGTATTCCCTGGTCCGGTTGAAGACATCGAAACCGGCGGCAATGCGCCGCCCGAGGAAATAGGGCTCGGTGAAGGAGAAGCTGTAGTCGCGCGAATTCTTGCCGCCGCCCGCCGACAGCCTGATGAACTGGCCGCGTCCGAGGAAGTTGCGTTCGCTGATCGATCCTTCGATGGTCGGGCCTTCGGTGTCGCCACCGCTCGAATAGCCGGCGCCGACCGAGAACTCGCCGGTCGACTTTTCGACCACGTCGACCACCAGCACCACCTGGTCCGGCTCAGAGCCGGGCACGGTCGAAACCTCGACTTTCTCAAAGAAATCGAGCGCTTCTAGCCGTTTCTTGGCGCGCTGGATGAGAACCTGGTTGAAGGCATCGCCCTCACTCACGTCGAATTCTCGGCGAATGACATAGTCGCGCGTCCGGTCGTTGCCGCGAATCTCGATGCGCTCGACATAGGCCTTGGTGCCCTGGTCGATCGTATAGACCACTGAAATGGTGTGGTTCTCGAAATTGCGGTCGCCGCGCGGCGTCACCTGGGCGAAGGGATAGCCGGAACCGGCGACCCTCTCGGTCAATGCAATGATGGTGTCTTCGACGTTCTCGGCGTTGTAGACATCGCCCTTGTGGGTTTCGACCACCGACTGCAGCGATGCGCCGTCGACTTCGGGAATCGTGCTCTCGACGCTGATGTCGCCGAAGGTGTAGCGCTCGCCCTCCTGCACGGTGATGGTCACCGTGTATTTATTGGTGGTTTCGTCGAGCTCGCCGACCGCGGAAGTCACCTGGAAGTCGGCATAGCCGTGATTGTAATAAAAACGGCGCAGCAACTCCTGGTCGGCGTTGAGCTTGTCTTCGTCATACACGTCGTCGCGCAGCACGTACGAAAGGATGGTCGAGCGCTTGGTCGAAATGACATCGGACAGGCGACGGCTCGAGTAGGCGCTGTTGCCGACGAAATTGATCGCGGCGATCTGCGTGCGGCCGCCTTCGTTGATGTTGAACACCACGTTCACGCGGTTGTCGCCGAGATCCATGATCTGGGTGGTCACGGCGGCGTCGTCGCGGCCGATACGCCTGTAGGCAGCCTTGACCGCCTCGACATCGGCATCGAGCGCCTGCTGCGAGAACGTTCCACGCGGCTTCAACTGGACCGCGGCCGCCAGCGCGTTGTCCTTGAGCTTCTTGTTGCCCTGGAACAGCACCTGGTTCACGACCTGATATTCGGAAACCTTGATGATCAGCGACGAACCGACCTGGTTGATCTGGACGTCCGAGAACAGTCCGGTACCGAACAGCGCCTTGACCGCCTCGTCGATATCGGCGCTGGAAAACGGCTTGCCGGGCTTGATCGTGACGTAGTTGCGGATCGTCTCGGCGTCGACACGCTGATTGCCGCTGACTTCAACTCTTGAAACAACAGCGGCCTCGGCCGCCGATGTGGCAACGAACTGCACTGCGAGCGCACCTGGTAAGACCAGGGCGGCGGACAGGGCCACCGCGGACGCGGCGCTCAGAAACTTGGATGCTGCCTTCATCGGGCTTTTGTACCTTTTCTCGAAGTCCCCACGGCGAGAAAACCGGACGTGCGGTAATTTCTCCTACCGTATTAACCGGATTTTCCCTACACGCAAGGCTCCTGGTTAATTTGTATTTACTTAACCCAATTGCGTGGCTTTCGCGTCACGCATATCCCCACGCATGGTAAACGGCGTCTCAACATGGGCTGTGCTGAAGCCAAATTTCTTCATGATTTCAGCATCCAAACAGGTCGTTCCAGAAAACAAACCCCATGAAGCCCAAGACGAGAAGCAGGCCAGCCCTGTAGCCCAACTCCATCATCCGTTCCGACACCGGTCGCCGAATGATGGCCTCCACGCCGTAGAACAGGAGATGGCCGCCGTCGAGCGGAGGGATCGGCAGAAGGTTCAGAATACCGATCCCGACCGACAGCAGGGCGACAAGTTGCACAAGCCAGTCGAAGCCGAGTTTTGCCGCCTGCCCCGACATCTTTGCGATCTTGATTGGGCCGCCCAACTGGCATTTGTCTTCGCGACCGACAACGAAACGCTGCAGGAACTGACCGGTGCGCTGAATGATGTATCCCGTCTCCTCGACCGCCGCCCCTACCGCTCCGACCGGGCTGTAAGTGATCAGCCTGGGCTGGCCGAATTCCTGGTTGTTGACGACGCCGATCACCGCCACCTTGACCTTGTTGCCCAGCCCGTCTTGCTGCTCCATCAATTCCGGCGTCGCCGTAACGGTGATCTCCTTGCCGTCGCGCAGCATGACGAAGGTGATGGGATCGCCACCGCGGCCCGAGACCCGGCGCTGGACGTCGGCGAAGGTCTGGACCTTGCTGCCGTCGACGCTGACGAATCGGTCGCCGGGCAGGATGCCGGCCCTGGCCGCTGGGCTGCCCGCTGTAACTTCAGCCACCATTGGCTCCAGCACGGGCCGGCCATAGGCGGAAAACAGCACCGCAAAGACGGCGATCGTCAGCAGAAAATTGAACAGCGGGCCAGCCACAACAGTTGCCGCGCGCTTCCAGACCGGCTGCGTGTGAAAAGCGACCTTGCGCTCGGCAGTCGTCAGCGTTTCGATCTCCTCCGAACTGGGCTGGCTCGAGGTGGCATTCATGTCGCCGACGAATTTGACGTAGCCGCCGAGTGGAATGGCGCAGAGTTTCCAGCGCGTGCCATGGCTGTCATTAAAGCCGAAGAGTTCCGGGCCGAAGCCGATCGAAAAGACCTTCACGCCGATGCCGCACCAGCGGCCGACGAGATAATGGCCCATCTCGTGAACGAACACGACGACGGTCAGCACGAACAGGAAAGGCACCAGCGTGCCGAGGACAAAGCCCTCCGTGCTGAAAACCGCGTGAAGAATCTCGTTCAACTCATGTCCTCATAATTCGTCCGCAGCACGGTGGTACCGCGACTGTGGCATCAATCCAGGCGAATCCATGGCGCATCCTGCGCAGGTCAAGAAACCAGGCCCGGAATCGATGCCGATCAAGCTGGAAACAGCCCCTGTGCCGGATGGTCGGCGGTCGCCGAAATCCAGCCGATGACGTACAGGGCGAACGCCGCCGCGACAAGCCCGTCGACCCGGTCCATGACGCCGCCGTGGCCCGGTATCAGCGCGCCCGAATCCTTGCGGTTGTGGCGCCGCTTCACCCATGATTCGAAAAGGTCGCCAGCCTGGGAGACGAGCGAAAGCACCAGCGCGGCGACGCCGAGCACTGCCAGATTGCCGGCTCCGGCCGCCGCGGCCAGAAGCAGCCCGGCAACCACGCCGCCGACGGCGCCACCGAGTGCCCCGCTCTGCGTCTTGCCCGGCGAGATCGACGGCGCCAGCTTCGGCCCGCCGACAGCGCGGCCGACAAAATAAGCTGCTATGTCGGTCGCCCAAACCACCGCGAACAGGAAGAGAATGGCGACGAGGCCGGGATGGTCGCCGTCGCGCAAAAGAGCAAGTGACAGTCCGGAAATGGCGGCATAGGCAAGGCCGGACGCGTCCCACTGTCCCGTTTGATGCATCGAAGTCTGGTGCATCGAAGCCACGACCACGGTGACAATGACCATCACCGCCACAAGAAGCAGCAGCCAGAACGCCGGCAGGCCGGCGACCAAGGCGCCGACGAAAACCAGAAGCAGTGCTTCCGGCAGAAGACCAAGACCCGTGGCGGCGACCGGGCGGCACATTCGCGTCCATTCGTAGAAGATCAGGATCGTCATGGCGGCGCAAAGCATTCGGAAGGGCAGTCCGCCTAGCCAGGTCAGGCCGAGCGTGACGATCGCAAGCACGACGGCAGAAATAACGCGAAGCTGGAGGTTGCTCATCCCTTGGCTGTCACGGCGACGCCTTCAGCGCTAAGCCCGCCGAAACGGCGCTCGCGACCGGCAAAGTCGCGCAATGCGTCAGCCAAATGCTCGCGGCTGAAATCGGGCCAGTAGCAAGGCAGGAAGACAAGTTCGCTGTAAGCCGCTTGCCATAGAAGGAAATTCGACAGCCTGAGCTCACCGCTGGTGCGGATGACCAGTTCCGGATCCGGAATACCCTGGGTGTCGAGAGAGCCGGCAAAGGATTCGGCCGTAATCGCCTCGCTGTCGAGCTCGCCGCGCGCCACCGCCGAGGCAAGCTTGCGCGCGGTGCGCACGATCTCGTCGCGTCCGCCATAGTTGAAAGCGATGACCAGGGTCAGCGCTTCGTTGCGGACGGTCAGCGTTTCGGCCTCTTCAAGCAGGCTCCTGATGTCAGGTTGCAGCCCTGCCCTGTCGCCGATGATCCTGACCCGCACGCCATTTTGGTGCAGTTCGGCGAGGTCGCGGCGGATGAAGATTTTCAACAGGCCCATCAGGTCGCTGACTTCGGACTTCGGCCGCGACCAGTTTTCCGACGAGAAGGCGTAGACGGTGAGGAACGAGACGCCAAGGCCAGGAGCGGCGCGCACCGTGTTGCGCAGCGCCTCGACGCCGGCACGATGCCCAGCAAGCCGTGGCAAGCCACGCGCCTTGGCCCAGCGTCCGTTTCCGTCCATGATGATTGCGACATGCGCGGGGCTTGTCATGTTCTCGCTTTCGAGCCAGCAGTGGCCAGACCCTAAACCTGCATGATTTCAGCTTCCTTATCGGAAAGCAGATGGTCGATGGTGCCGATCATCTCGTCGGTGAGCTTCTGGACCTGGTCGGACCGCTTGCGATGATCGTCCTCGCTGATATCGCCGTCCTTTTCCGCCTTTTTGAGGAATTCCATGCCGTCCCGGCGCACGTGGCGTACGGCGATGCGCGCATTCTCGGCATAACCATGCGAGATCTTGACCAACTCCTTGCGGCGCTGTTCGTTGAGCTCGGGCAGCGGAATCCTGAGATTGGTGCCGTCGACGATCGGATTGAAGCCGAGATTGGATTCACGGATGGCGCGATCGACCGCACCGACCATCGACTTGTCCCAGACCGAAACCGAAATCATGCGCGGCTCCGGCACCGACACGTTTGCCACCTGGTTGATCGGCATGGTGGTGCCGTAGGCCTGCACCTGGATCGCATCGAGCAGGTTGCTCGACGCGCGGCCGGTCCGCAGCGAAGCCAGATCGTGCTTGAACGCAGCGATCGCCCCGTCCATGCGCCGTTTGAGATCATCGTATTCGCCACTCATCATCGTCTCCTCGACCCGTTAGCCGGATTCACTTCAGGGTAACCGTATTCAAGCCTCGATCCGAAAACCGGTTCCCGTTTTTCGCCTACGGAAAACCTTCGGTTCGGCATCGGGCTCCCGATCAGTCGTCCGTGACGACCGTGCAACGTCCGCCGCCCCTCAGAATATCACCGAAACCACCCTTCTCGTGGATCGAATAGACGATTATCGGGATGTTGTTTTCGCGCGCAAGTGCAATCGCGGCCGTATCCATGATCGAAAGACCGCGTTTTATGACTTCGCCATGGCTGATGCGCTCGAAGCGGGTCGCATGCGGGTCCTTCTTGGGATCGGCGGAATAGACGCCATCGACCTGGGTGCCCTTGAACAGCGCGTCGGCGCCGATTTCCGCCGCGCGCAGCGCCGCGGCCGAATCGGTGGTGAAGAACGGATTGCCGGTGCCGCCGGCAAAGATGACGACCTTGCCCTGGTTCATGTAGGCGGTCGCCTGGCGCTGCGAAAAGCTCTCGCAAAGCTCAGGCATGGCGATTGCAGACAGCACCACCGCGTCGACGCCGATCTTGTTCAGCGAGGTGCGCAGCGCCAGCGAGTTGATGACGGTGGCGAGCATGCCCATATGGTCGCCGGTGACGCGATCGCCGCCCTTGGAGGCAACGGCCACGCCGCGAAAGATGTTGCCGCCGCCAATGACAACCCCAACCTCGATGCCAAGGGTGCGGGCCTCGGCGATGTCGGCGGCGATGCGATCGACCACCGACACGTCGATGCCGAAATGCTGCTCACCCATCAGCGCTTCGCCCGACGCTTTCAGCAAGACACGTCGGTAGAGGGGCTTCACCGTCATCTGGTCCTCATCATTATGCGTGTGACGCGCCGGGGCGGCTTCCCGCGCAGGCGCTGCCCCGAAACATTTGGCGTTCCGATACACGAAGGGCGCTGCGATGTCACGCGGCGCCGGAACCGGCAAACGCTCTTCCAGCCATTGGCTTACACCGGCAAATGCAACTTGTGCGTGTAGATCCTTGCATGAGCAGATCCGGGCATGAGCAGATAGCCAGCCGGCCTGTCGCCGACGCCTGGCCTTCATCGATACCGCGCAAGAAATCGGCCGGGCATCCTCGCGGACACCCGGCCGTAAAGTCTTTCAGAAAGATAGAGTGCGTTTTACTTCTTGACCGCCGCCGCGACTTCCGCCGCAAAATCGGTCTCGTCCTTCTCGATGCCCTCGCCGAGCGCGAAGCGCAGATAGGCAGTGATCTTGGCCGGTGCGCCGATTTCCTTCTCGGCATCCTGCAGCGCCTTCTCGACGGTGATCTCGGGATTGAGCACGAAAGCCTGCTTGAGCAGCACGACCTCCTCATAGAACTTGCGCAGGCGGCCCTCGACCATCTTCTCGATAATCGCTTCCGGCTTGCCGGACTGGCGCGCCTGGTCGGCGAAGATCGCCTTCTCGCGCTCGACCGCCGCCGGATCGAGTTCTTCCGTGGTCAGCGCCATCGGGTTGGTGGCGGCGACATGCATGGCGACCTGACGCGCAAAGGCGTTGGCGGCCTGGGCGTTGCCAGATGTCTCGATGGCGACCAGCACGCCGAGCTTGCCAAGGCCGTCGGCAACCGCGTTGTGGACGTAGGTTGCGACGGCGCCCTGCTCGACGGTGAGCTTGGCCGAACGGCGGAAGCCAAGATTCTCGCCAATGGTGCCGACAGCGTCCTTGATGGTGTCGGCAACCGACTTGTCGGAACCCGGATACGGGGCGGCTGCAACGGCCTCGGTCTTGCCGCCATAGGCGAGCGCCACCTTGGCGACATTGGCGACGATCTCCTGGAAGGCAGCGTTGCGGGCAACGAAGTCGGTCTCGGAATTGACCTCGACGACCGCCGCCTCACGCACGCCGGAATCGACGCCGATGAGGCCTTCGGCCGCGGTACGGCCGGCCTTCTTGTCGGCCTTGGAGATGCCCTTCTTGCGCAGCCAGTCGACGGCCTCTTCCATGTTGCCGTTGGTCTCGTTCAACGCCATCTTGCAGTCCATCATGCCCGCGCCGGTCAAGTCGCGGAGTTCTTTGACCTGTGCAGCCGAAATGCTCATTGTCGCCTCTTTGTTTAAAATGCACCGACGCACCACCGGTCCTCGATGATGCGCCTGGCGCCAGCGCTCAGCGCGCCAAAATATGAGAAAGATGAAGGCCGAAACCGGCCTTCGCTGTTACGCTTCCGGTGTCTGGGCGGCCGGTGTCTCGGCGGCCGGCGTCGGCTCGAGTGCCGGCTCGATCGGAGCCTCGGCCAACGCGCCGACGTCGACACCAAGCGCGCCCTGCTGGCGAGCAATGCCGTCGATTGCAGCCTTGGCGATCAGATCACAATAGAGTTGGATGGCGCGGGCCGCGTCGTCATTGCCCGGAATCGGGAAATCGATCTTGTCCGGGTCGCAGTTGGAATCGATGATGGCGACGACCGGGATGCCGAGACGCTTGGCCTCGAGGATGGCGATCGCTTCCTTGTTGGTGTCGATCACGAACATCAGGTCTGGCGTCGAGCCCATGTCCTTGATGCCGCCCAGCGCCTTGTCGAGCTTCTCGCGCTCGCGGTCGAGGTTGAGGCGCTCCTTCTTGGTGAGCCCCTGGGCCTCGCCAGCCAGCATCTCGTCAAGCTTGCGCAGGCGCTGGATGGAGTTCGAGATCGTCTTCCAGTTGGTCATCATGCCGCCGAGCCAGCGGGAGTTGACATAATACTGGGCCGAGCGCTGTGCGGCGTCAGCGACGATGTCGGACGCCTGGCGCTTGGTGCCGACGAACAGCACGCGGCCACCCTTGGCGACGGTGTCGGAAACCTGCTTCAGCGCCTGGTGCAGCAGCGGCACCGTCTGCGAGAGGTCGATGATGTGGATATTGTTGCGGGCGCCATAGATATAGGGCGCCATCTTCGGGTTCCAGCGGTGGGTCTGGTGGCCGAAGTGAATGCCAGCTTCCAAAAGCTGGCGCATGCTGAAATCAGGCAGAGCCATTGTTATGTCCTTTTCCGGTTAGCCTCCACGGACACAGGCATTTCTGGACTTTGTCCTCGAACGCCACCGGAGGTTTCAGCCGGATTTCTCCCGGGCAGACACCAAAGTCCGTGTGTGGAATGAGCGCGCATATAGAGGGGATGCGCGGCAAACGCAAGCGCTGCGGTGTCTTGCAGCTCAGCGTGCGGCGATCAGCGCACCGGTGCCGATCATGGCGCCGCCGGCAAACCTGTTCATCAAGCGCATCCGCCTTGGCGTCTTGAACCAGCCCGAAGCCTGCCCGGCAAGCACCGCATAGACGCCCATAGTGATAATGTTGACGCCGATCACGACCGTAACCATGAGCAGCCCCTCAGCGAAGTTCATTGCATTGAGATCGAGGATCAACGGCATGATGGAGGCGTGGAACAGGATCGCCTTGGGATTGCCCAATGCGATGGAGATGCCCAGGTAAAACGATCGAGACAGTCTTGCCTGCGTAACCTCCAGTCCATTCGATCGCGCGGAAGCCGATCTCCACATCCTGACGCCAAGAAACATCAGATAGGCTGCACCCGCATATTTCAGGATGAGAAAAACCCATTCGAAGGTCTGTGCCAGTGCCACCAGACCGAGCAGCGCCAAAGTCACCAGCACCGCGTCGCCGGCGGCGATACCGAGGCCAGCCAGGAACGCGCGAACGAACCCGCGCGAAACGCCGTTGGCAATGACCGTGAATACCGCCGGGCCAGGCGTGGCGGCGGCGAATGTGATCGCAGCGCAGTAAGCCAGAAATGCCGTCAACGTCATGGTCGTATCTTCCCCTTCGGCACCCGGACCCGCCGGAAAACAGCAACGATCTCCTCGCGGCTGCATTCGACGGCGCCTAGCCGCACCGCGCGGTCGCGCTCGAAGCCGGTTATGTCATAATGCGGCGCCGATGTCTTCGGCGGCCCCTGATAGGACGAGCGCTTGACGCCGAGCTGTGCTGCAAAACGATGCAGCTCGTCGGTGTCGTCGGCCAGCAGGTGACACCAGCGGTGGCCGACCCATTTCCAGATCGCCGCGTCGACATAGACCGCCATGAGGCTTGCCGCACTCCTTCATCTTGCGCCGACCAGCGGAGCCGCAGCTCACCCGCAGCCGAGATCCAACGTCAGCGATGCCAATGCTAGAGATGCCAATCCTAGCGATGATAGAAGGGATTCGGATAGAAAATGAAGCTGCCGGCGGCTTCGAGTTCGGCCACGGTCGTGGTGATGGTCTCCTGCATGCGCCGGTGCAGTTCGGCGAGAGCATCGTCGATAGAGCCCGGAAAGGCGTGCAATCCCAACGGCTCCGGCACCCGGATATGCGCGCAGCGCGGCCCGGCCGGTTGCGGTACGAAGCAATTGACCGTGTCGCGCAGCGTGCCCTTGCAATAATCGTTGCGGATACGCTTCAGATGCTCTGCGATCTCCTCTTGCGCAATGCGCGGATTGGCTGAGGCCCACGGTCCGACGCGTTGGAGACGCTGGATCGTGTCCGCCAGCGAGCGGATCTGTTTTTGTCGCTCGGCGTCGCCGGCGCCTTCCCGCAGCCAGCGGCGCGCCCGGCGCAAAAGCTCGGCGATCTCGCTGGCGCCGGGATCGACCGAAATACCCTCCCCCAGGCGCCGGCTCAATTCGAGCAGCAATTGCTTGTGCCGCGTAGCATACGTAGCCCGTTCGTCGGGCGCCATGCCGCAGGCAATCTCATCGCGCGACAGCAGCGTCGCATAGATATGGTGGACGCGCTCCGGCAGCGTATCGGCGGCACGACGCTCAATCTTCAGGCTCTTCTCGACATATGCGCATTCCTGCGCCAGCGCCGGCTCGACATTTTTGGTGAAGGCGAGCTTCCAGACAACCGGCGCGATCCAGACTTTGAAATCCTGATCCGTGACGCGACCGCGCTTGAGCGCTTCGAACCCCATCTCGACCGCCCCCGGAAGAAGCGGAGCGACGACATTGCCATGCCAGCCGACGCCGCCTTCGGGATGCAAGAGAACGCCATGCCCTTTCAGCGCCCAGGCGATCGAGTGTTCCTTGGCAGCGCCGCTGTTGCCGGGTATCTGGGCGATCAGATTGTTGGCCAGCCAGAATTTCTGCATGATCCGGCCGAGGCCGTTGACGACGCCATGCGTGGCCCAGGATGCCGCGAGCGGACTGACCCTCGAGACGATCTCCTTGTCGATCATCCAGTCGGTGAAGAATTCCGGATGGTTGGGCGTGATGAACGTTGCCTTGCCTGCGCCGCAACAGGCCTTCAGCCGCTGCCGGTCGTCGTCGGGAAAGTCGGTATGGCGGACATTGGCGACACCGCGCAATCCGGCCACGCGGTTGAACGGCAACAGGTCGCGAAACCCGGGAATGCCACGCAGCATGACGACCCGGTTGACGACAGTCATGATCCTGATCAGCGCCGGATTGGGCGTCGGCGCCACGAACACATCGATTTTGCTCAACCCACCCCCCGATCGATCCCTCGGCGTAGAGGTTGAAATGCAATTGCGGCGTGTTCAAGTCATTCGCCGCCGCCTTGCGGGCGTGGCTAACCCAAGGCTCTATTTCGGCGGACAGGGTTTCGTCTGATCGAACAGCGAAAGATTGACCAGCTTGCCGGTCATCGAGAAGTCGTTGTAGTCCATGAGCAGGTCGCGCGTGATGCCGTTCTCATGCAGCTTGAAGCTGATCCGGTATTCCGGCACCTCCTCGCCTGACTTGTCGGTGCTGTCGAAATAGGCGATGTCGACTGGCCAGTATTTGTCGGTGGCGAGTTTTGCCAGTGCCGGCACTTCCGGATCGGTCTTGTCGGCATCGGCCTTCTTGCCGACGACGACGGTGGTGGTCATCACCTTGTTGGCATCTTCCGAACCGTCGAACAGGTTGGTTTCGTAGAAATTTTCGCCCTTTTCGGCCTTGTCGATCAGTTCGGCCAGATGCTGCGTCGGAAACTGTGTGGCCGGCAGTTCGACGCTGCTCTTCTCCGGCTTGTCGATGTCGACCTTGAGGCCGTTTGTCTCCTTCGTCGCGGTGCCCTTGACCTCCTTGTCGAGAGTCTGGTCGACAAAGGATTTTGTCACGAACGAGAAGGTCTTGCCTTCGGCGTCCTCGAAAGTGGTCGTCTGCTGGTCGGTCAGCCTTGTATTCTCGTTGGTGACGATCTGGGTGACGAAACGGAACTTCACCGTATAGCCTTCGCAAGGCGAGCCGTTGAACTCATAGACCATGCGGCCGGAAATGCCGGTGATGCCGGAGCGGTCGGAGGCCTTGTCCAGGGTCAGATCGTAAACCGCGCGATGCGCCTGCAGCGCCGGTACGGCAAAAGCCGGCGCCATCGAGAACACCGCTGGCAGCAGGACAGCGTGGAATGCGAGGCGTGTTGCGCGCATGAGGGGCTCCGATCATCGCGCCTGATGGCAGGCCGCAGGAAAGAGGGTCCAGCTTAAAAAAAGTCGTGGCGGAAGCGAGGCAAAAATTGCAATTTCGGCCCGGCCTGCGCAGCGTCATCAAGCAATAGGGAAATACCATGAGTGAAACAATCGAAAAGCGGCTAAGCGATCTCGGCGTGACGCTTCCGGTCGCTGCCGCGCCCGCCGCCAACTACGTGCCCTGTTGCAGATCAGGCAATCTGCTGTTCATCGCCGGACAGCTGCCGCTCAAGCAGGGCAAGCTGCAGGCGAGCGGCCTGCTCGGCCGTGATGTCGACATCGCAACCGGCCAGGAAGCGGCAAAATACTGCGCGACCAACATATTGGCGCAGGCCAAGGCAGCACTTGGCGATCTCGAGAAAATCCGCCGCGTGGTGAAGATCACCGTCTTCGTCGCCTCGGCGCCGGATTTTTTCGAGCAGCACCTGGTTGCCAACGGCGCCTCGGATCTACTGGTTGCAGTGCTCGGCGATCCCGGCAAGCATGCTCGCGCCGCCGTCGGTGCCGCCTCCCTGCCGCTTAATGCCGCAGTGGAAATCGAAGCCATCTTCGAAGTCGAATGAGCCCGGCATGACCGACCTTTCATGGCTGACCGCCCGACCCATTGCCCATCGCGGCCTCCACGACATGAACAAGACGCGCTGGGAGAACACGCTTTCCGCCTTTGCCGCTGCGGCTGAACGCGGCTATGCGATCGAATGCGATGTGCATCTGTCGTCAGACCGCATCCCGGTGATCATCCACGATAGCGATCTGAAGCGGCTGACCGGCCAGGACGGTTTCGTCTGGCAGCGAACGGCAGCAGAAATGACGGCCCTCAAGATCGGCGGCACATTGGATCGTCTGCCGACGCTGCAGCAGGCCCTCGACCTGGTCGATGGTCGCGTGCCGGTGGTCGTCGAGCTGAAAGGCGTTCCCGGCCGTGACGAAGGCTTGGTCGAAAGCGTCGGCAAGATGCTCAAAAACTACAAGGGCAAGGCGGCGATCATGTCGTTCGACCACTGGCTGATCCGCGACTTCCCAAAACACGCGCCCGGCATTCCGGGCGGGCTGACCGCTTATGGCAACGAAGTCAAGCTGATCGAGGCGCATTTCGCCATGCTGGCGCACGACATCGCCTTCGCCTCCTACGCCGCCGGCGACCTGCCGAACCAGTTTGTCAGTTTCGTGCGCGAAAGGCTCAAAATGCCGGTCATCACCTGGACCGTGCTCGACCAACCGGCGGTCGACCTGACCTTCAGATATGCCGACCAGATGACGTTCGAAGGATTTGAGCCGGATCTTGTGCAGGTCGCTTGAACTGAGCTTGCATGGACCGGCACGGAGCTTAAATAGGCCTCATGGATCAAGGCGATGAAGGCGACGGGCAAACGGCGAATGGAGAGTATGCGATCCGGGTTGCCTCCGGCATCGGAGCCTTCACCTGCGCCGAATGGGATGGCCTCGGCGGGACCTCACGCGGCGATACAGAAAACGGATACAACCCACTCGTTTCATGGGCTTTTCTGAGCTCACTTGAGGATTCCGGCTGCGCCGTGCGGCGCACCGGCTGGCAGGGCCATCATCTCAGGCTCGAGACAGCGCAGGGAAAGCTGCTCGGTGCCGTTCCCTGCTACCTGAAATCGCACAGCCAGGGCGAATATGTTTTCGATCACGGCTGGTCGGACGCGTTCGAGCGCGCCGGGGGGCGTTACTATCCTAAACTGCAATGCGCCGTGCCGTTCACGCCGGTCACCGGCCCTCGCCTGCTGGTCAACAAGGGCGAGGACAGTCGCGCCGTGAAGGCCGGCCTGGCAGCCGGCCTGAAGGCGGTGACGGAAAAACTCGGCGTTTCCTCCGCGCATGTGACTTTCGCGCAGCTGAGGGATGTCGAAGCGCTGGAAGCGGCGGGTTTTTTGCACCGCACCGACCAGCAGTTCCACTTCTTCAATGAAGCTTATTCGTCCTACGACGATTTTCTCGCCACTCTGGCATCGCGCAAGCGCAAGGCGATGAAGAAGGAGCGGCGCGAGGCGCTCGGTCACGGCATCTCGATCGACTGGCTGACCGGCAAGGACCTGACCGAAAGGGTCTGGGACGACTTCTTTGCCTTCTACATGGATACCGGCAGCAGGAAATGGGGGCGGCCCTATCTCAGCCGCGCGTTTTTCTCGATGATCGGCCAGCGCATGGCCGACGACATCCTGCTGGTGATGGCCAAGCGCAATGGACGCTACATTGCCGGCGCCATCAATTTCATCGGTTCCGATGCGCTCTACGGGCGCAACTGGGGCTGCATCGAGGACCACCCCTTCCTGCATTTCGAGGTCTGCTATCACCAGGCGATCGACTTCGCCATCGACCGTAAGCTGAAAGTGGTCGAAGCCGGCGCGCAAGGCGAGCACAAGCTGGCGCGCGGCTACAGGCCGGTGACCACGCATTCGGCGCATTACATCGCGCATCCCGGCTTGCGTAACGCGGTCGCCGACTATCTAAGGCGCGAGCGCCGCGAAGTGGAGCGGATGGCCGGCTATCTCGAAGAGCACACCCCGTTCCGCAAGGATCTGGCGGACGATTAGAGCGACATGCGTCCAATTGGACGCACAAAGCACGCTCGAAAGCATCGTACTTTCCGAAAATCGATTCCGATTGTCGGGTCGATGCGGTAGGAGCAAGGCACAATCCGGAGCCCACGCCATGGCCGAAAAAACCACCTACGACAGCAACAATATCTTCGCGAAAATCCTGCGCGGTGAAATCCCGTCGCATCGCGTCTATGAAGATGACGCGGTTGTCGCCTTCATGGATGTGATGCCGCAAGGTCCGGGTCATACGCTGGTTGTGCCGACGGCGCCGTCGCGCAACCTGCTTGACGCGGATCCGGCAACATTCGGCCCACTCTTCGCCGTCGTGCAAAAGGTGGCGGTGGCGGTGAAGAAGGCCTTCGGCGCCGATGGCGTCACCATCCTGCAGTTCAACGAGCCCGCTTCGGGCCAGACCGTCTACCACCTCCATGTCCACGTCATTCCACGCTTCGAGGGCATCCCTTTGAAGCCGCATAGTGGGCAGATGGAGAAGCCGGAAGTGTTGGCTGAGAACGCTGGCAAGATACGGACGGCGCTGGCAAACTGACGCCGGGCGCCCGTGTTCGGCCACCCGCCAGCTCTTCATCCAGCAAAAAAAGCCCCGTTTCCGGGGCTTTTTTAGTTTTCAGGCCATCATCCCTTGCGGGGCAGTTGCGGCACCAGGCTGCGCTTGCTGCCATCCTTGCCCTTGGGCTCCGCCTTCTGCGCGACCGCCTTTTTCGCGGTCGGCTTCTTGCCGGCAGCTTTCCTGGGCTTCGGCGTGTCGTCCGGTTCTTCCTTCTTCGGCTTGACCGGCGCCTCGTCGGCGAGCGACTCGAGCTTCAGCCCGGTTTCGCCGGTCTCTTTCTGGTCGACGGTGACACGCACGGTGCCGCCCTTCTTGAGCTTGCCGAACAGCACCTCGTCGGCCAGCGGCTTCTTGATGTGCTCCTGGATGACGCGGCCGAGCGGCCGTGCTCCCATGCGCTCGTCATAGCCCTTCTCGGCCAGCCAGGCGATCGCCTCCTGCGACAGGTCGAAGGTGACGCCACGCTCGGAGAGCTGGGCCTCGAGCTGCATGACGAACTTCTGCACCACCTGGTGGATGACCGGCACCGGCAGCGAGCCGAACGGGATGATCGCATCGAGACGGTTGCGGAACTCCGGCGTGAACAGCCGGTTGATCGCTTCGACATCGTCGCCTTCGCGCTTGGTCGAGCCGAAACCGATCGCCGCGCGCTGCGCATCCGAGGCGCCCGCATTGGTGGTCATGATCAGGATAACATTGCGGAAGTCGATCTGCTTGCCGTTGTGGTCGGTCAGCTTGCCATGGTCCATGACCTGCAACAGGATGTTGAACAGATCCGGATGCGCCTTCTCGACCTCGTCCAGCAACAGCACGCAATGCGGATGCTGGTCGACGCCGTCGGTCAACAGGCCGCCCTGGTCGAAGCCGACATAGCCGGGAGGCGCGCCGATCAGCCGTGAGACTGTGTGGCGTTCCATATATTCGGACATGTCGAAGCGGATCAGCTCGACACCGAGCGAGGCCGCGAGCTGCTTTGCCACTTCGGTCTTGCCAACGCCGGTCGGTCCCGAGAACAGGTAGGAGCCAATCGGCTTCTCCGGTTCGCGCAGGCCGGCCCGCGCCAGCTTGATCGCCGAGGTCAAAGCCGTGATCGCGGTGTCCTGACCGTAGACGACGCGCTTCAGCTCAATGTCGAGACCGGCCAGCACCTTCTCGTCGTCGGCGGAAACCGTCTTCGGCGGAATGCGGGCGATGGTGGCGATCGTCGCTTCGATCTCCTTGATGCCGATGGTCTTCTTACGCTTGGCCTCCGGCACCAGCATTTGCGAGGCGCCGGTCTCGTCGATCACGTCGATCGCCTTGTCCGGCAGCTTGCGGTCGTTGATGTAGCGCGCCGACAGTTCGACCGAAGCCTTGATCGCCTCAGCCGTGTAGCGAACCTTGTGGAACTCCTCGAAATACGGCTTGAGACCCTTCATGATCTCGATGGCGTCCTCGATGGTCGGTTCGTTGACGTCGATCTTCTGGAAGCGCCGCACCAAGGCGCGGTCCTTCTCGAAGAACTGGCGGAACTCCTTGTAGGTGGTTGAGCCGATGCAGCGGATCGTTCCGGACGACAGCGCCGGCTTCAACAGGTTCGACGCATCCATGGCGCCGCCAGACGTCGCTCCTGCCCCGATCACGGTGTGGATCTCGTCGATGAACAGAACCGCGCCCGGATAATCCTCGAGCTCCTTGACGACCTGCTTCAGCCGCTCCTCGAAATCACCGCGATAGCGGGTGCCGGCCAGCAATGTTCCCATGTCGAGCGCGAAGATGGTGGCGTTGTGCAGCACTTCCGGCACGTCGCCCTCGACGATGCGCTTGGCGAGGCCCTCGGCGATCGCCGTCTTGCCGACGCCGGGGTCGCCGACATAGAGCGGATTGTTCTTGGAGCGGCGGCACAGCACCTGGATGGTGCGGTTGATCTCGGACTCGCGGCCGATCAGCGGATCGATCTTGCCGGCCTTGGCCTTGTTGTTCAGATTGACGCAATAGGCGGTCAGCGCGTCCTGCTGCTGCTTTTTCTTGCCGCTGTCCTCTTGCGGCTCGGCGCCGCTCTGGCCCTGCTCGTCATCGGCGCCACGCGGCGACCGCGTCTCGGATGCGCCGGGCCGCTTGGCGATGCCATGCGAGATGTAGTTGACCGCGTCGTAGCGGGTCATCTGCTGCTCTTGCAGGAAATAGGCGGCATGGCTCTCGCGCTCGGCGAAGATGGCAACGAGCACGTTGGCGCCGGAGACTTCCTCGCGGCCGGACGACTGCACATGGATCACCGCACGCTGGATGACCCGCTGGAAACCGGCCGTAGGCTTGGAATCCTCGTCATAGCCGGTAACGAGATTGTCGAGCTCGGTATCGATGTAGGTGAGAACCGTATGCTTCAACTCGTCAAGATCGACGTTGCAGGCGCGCATGACCGCGGCCGCCTCGGTGTCGTCGATGAGCGCGAGCAGCAAGTGTTCAAGGGTTGCGTATTCGTGGTGCCGCTCATTGGCGAGCGTCAGCGCCTGGTGAAGCGCCTTTTCCAGGCCTTGGGAGAAAGCCGGCATGTTACCTCACTTCTTCTCCATCACGCATTGCAGCGGATGCTGATTCTGTCGGGCGAAATCCATGACCTGAGACACTTTGGTCTCGGCCACCTCGAATGTATAGACCCCGCACTCGCCCACTCCATGATTGTGAACATGAAGCATGATGCGTGTGGCGGCTTCACGGTCCTTCTGGAAAAAACGCTCCAGCACGTGAACCACGAATTCCATGGGCGTGTAGTCGTCGTTGAGAATGAGGACCCGATATAAGCTAGGCTTCTTGGTCTTGGTTTTGGTGCGCGTGATGACGGCCGTGCCGCGACCGGTCTCGTTGCCGTCGCTGCCGTTTTGCATCCGCACCACATCTGTTGTGGCAGTCAAACCTGTCGTCACGTAACCCTGCCTTTTCGAATCCCCATGCGCGTTCGACATGTAGGTGTTCGATGAATGATTTTAAGCCCTTCTGTTTAGCTGACAATATGGCTAGGTGGCCAAACTTGACCGATTTTTCGAAATCGTGAAGGCAGCAGAGCCCCTGATTTCAAATTGAGGGCATCGCATCGAAAGTACGCTAGTCAACGGCAAGGGAAAACGAAGCCTGAACTCTGTCATGCTGCCCACTGCTTCGGTCGATAGGTTGAGCGGTTTTCCGACCCGTCGCTTTGGCGGCACGATCCGATAGGCGTGGAGCACTTACGATTTATCGTAGATGCGTCAGCTAACGAAACAACATGCATCTGAATAACGAACCTGGAGTCGCATGATCCCTTCAGACGCGCTTTAGGTGCCAGCGAGTCTGTTTAGGCCGGACACACTTAGGATTTCCATCGTCCAACACGAGCGAGAACAGCGACAGGCAAGGTGCCGACGAGGACTATGGCAAGTGCCGCGATCGAGGCTTCCTCGTAGGTCCCGCGCGCCGCCTCGCCGTAGAGATGCGTCGCCAGGGTCTCGAAATTAAGCGGCCTCAACAGAAGCGTCGCCGGCAACTCCTTCATGCAATCGACAAACACGAGCAAGCCCGCAGCGACGAGCGACGGTTTCGAAAGCGGCAGAAGAATATGCCGGAATGTGCCAGTCACATTCTGGCCGAGGCTGCGCGCGGCGTGATCGAACGAGCGCGGAATGCGGCTGAAGCCCGCCTCGACCGAACCGACCGCAATCGCCAGGAAGCGTGCGACATAGGCGTAGCCGAGCGCTGCTCCTGACCCGATCAGCAGCAGGCCGGTTGGCGCGCCCAGCCATGCTAGCGCGGTTCGGTCGATCATCTGATCGAGGGCCGCGACGGGCAACAATATTCCGATGGCCACCACGGTGCCAGGCATCGCATAGCCGACCGTGGAAACCCCCTGCAAAGCCGCCGTGACGCGGCCGGGAAGCGAGCGCGCCGTATAGGCGATGATCACGCCGAAGAGCAGGATTGCGAGCGTGGCCATGGCCGACAGGGTGACGGTGTTGAGCGTTTCCGACAAGAGCCGGGGCGACAGCCCTGCGAAACGGACGCGCTTCCACGCCTCGACGACAAGATAGCTCGCCGGGGCGATGAACCCGATGAACACCGGCAGAAGGCCGAGCGCAAAAACCACCAGACCCGAAACGGTGCCGAGACGATGCGGTGTGAAACTCCGCGCCTTTTGTGCGCTCGACCAATAACGCTGACGACGGCGCGCCCAACGCTCGATGGTGACGAGCGCGACCACCAATGACAGCATGGCGAGCGCAATCTGCGCCGCGCCCGGCAGGTCGGACCGCGTCACCCATGTCGTGTAGACCGAGACCGTCAGTGTCTTCACGCCCAGGAACTCCGAGGCACCGATGTCGTTCAGCGCCTCCATCAGCGCGAGGCTGACGCCGACGGCGATCGCCGGACGTGCCAGCGGCAGCGCAACGCGCCAGAAGACGCCGCCTTTGCCACTTCCAAGCGTGCGCGACACCTCGACTAGATTGGCCGCCTGGGTGAGAAACATCGCCCGCGTCGTCAGGTACACATAGGGATAGAGCACGAAGCCGAGCAGCACGATGCAGCCGGCCATCGACCGGATGTCGGGAAGGCGGAATTCGTGTGGGCTGGTGAAGCCAAGTGCCACTCTGAGCGCACCCTGGACCAAGCCGATCGGATGGAGAAGATCGAGATAGACGTAGGCGATTATGTAGGTCGGCACCGCGAGCGGGAGGAGCAGCGCCCATTCGAGAAACCTGCGGCCGGGAAAGTCATAGGCGGTGACAAGCCAGGCCGTCGAGGTGCCAAGAAGCGTGACGAGGACACCGACGCCGATGAGTAGCGCCGTGGTCTGCTGGAAGGCCTGTGGCAGCACATAGGCGAGGAGATGCGGCCAGAGCCCGCTCGATCCCCGCAGCGCCTGCCAGATAAGGGCGAGAACCGGAGTCGCCACCAGCACAGCGACAAGCACGGTCGCCATGAACCACAGTCGCCCGGACCAGTACCGGGCGACCTTCACAGTGGAGGCTCTTCGCAGGTCGACATCCGACATCGGGAGATCACCGGGCGCAGCACTGCCCACGCCCGGATCGCCCATCAGTTGTCGAAGCCGACCTTCTCGGCCAGTTCGCTTGCCTGCTTGCGATGCTTGACGATTTCCGTCATCGGCACTGGATCGACTTTCAACGCGCCGAACGAGGCGATGATCGGGTCGATCGGAGCGCCGGCCTTGACCGGGTATTCGAAATTTGCCTTGGCATAGAGTGTCTGGGCGTCGTCGGAAACCAGATATTCCAGCAGCTTGACCGCCTCACCCTTGTTCGGCGCATGCTTTGCGACGGCCGCGCCGCTGACGTTGACCTGCGTGCCGCCATCCTTGAACGTTGTCAGGACGACCTTGATCGCGTCGCCCCAGGCGACCTGCTCCTCACCGCCCTTGCCGGAGCGCATCAGTCCGACGTAGTAGGAATTGGCGATGCCTATCTGGCAAATGCCGCCGAGGATGTCCTTGGCCACATCGCGGTCGCCGCCGCCCGCCTTGCGGGCGAGATTCCCCTTGACGGCGGCAAGCCATGCTTCCGTCGCCTCGGCGCCGTTATGTGCGATGTAATCGGCAAAAAGAGCGGTGTTGTAGGGATGCTGGCCGGACCGGATGCAGACCTTGCCCTTCCATTTTGGATCGGACAGGTCCTCGTAGTTGAACGCGGCAAGATCGAGATCCTTGGCCGCGTAGAGTACGCGGGCCCGCATCGACAGAGCAAACCAGTTGTTGGCCGGGTCACGCAGGTTCTCCGGGACCGCGGCTTTCAGAACATCGGACTCGACCGGCTGCGTCAGGCCTTTTTCGGCCAGGTCAGCTAGGTTGCCGACATCGACCGTCATGAGAATATCGGCAGGTGAGCTTTCCCCTTCCGAGGCCACACGCTCCGCCAGACCATCTTTCATGAAGACTGTATTGACCTTGACGCCGCTCGAGGCGGTGAAGGCGTCAAGCAGCGGCTGGATCAGCCCAGGCTCACGCGTGGTGTAGATGTTCAGTTCGGCCGCCATGGCGCTGGCCCCGCCAGCGAGGGCGAAGACGCCGCCCACCAGGGCGAGTCGCAATGTGGAAAGGCTCTTCATGAAGCGGTCCTCCATTAATTGATTGGTGCGGCCGGCATTGGTTGACAGCCCGGGAATTGCTCGATCATATGTGAGTAATTTAGTCAAGTTACTTTGCGACCAAAGCGCTTGCGACTTATGCCGCAGCGAATATCAGCACGCCGCCTGGATCTATGGTCAGATGGATCGGCTCACCCGGCTTTACATCGATCCGGCTGGTGGTGCGCAAACGCAAGAGGTCAGCAACGCCCTCGATCCTGACCAGCAATTGTTCGATCTCACCCAGAAAAGAGCGGTTGACGACAAGCGCCGGCAGACCTTCGTTGGAACCTGAAAGGCAGACAGCCTGCGGGCGGATGCAGGCAAACGCCTTGCCGCCTTCCGGAAGATCGAGCCGGGCTGGAAAGGTGCCCAGCACCGTTTCGACCCGGCCATCGCGGTAGATGCCCTCTACCCTGTTACACGGGCACAAGAATTCGGCGGCGTAGAGTGAGTTGGGATGATCATAGATATCGTAGCCCGTCCCGACCTGCACAACCCGCCCCTCCTGCATCAGCACAACCCGGTCACCGACGGAAAGGGCCTCCTCCGGGTCGTGCGTGACGAGGATCGCCGTCGTCCCCAAGGCTCTCAACGTCGAAATGGTCTCCTCGCGCACCCGCTCCCGCAGGCCACGATCAAGGTTCGAGAAAGGCTCGTCCATCAGCAGGATGACGGGTTTTGGGGCAAGCGCCCGCGCCAGTGCGACTCGCTGCTGCTCGCCACCTGAAAGCGTGTGTGGGTAACGGCCGGAAAGCGCCTGGATGCCGATTCGGGCGATCACCTCGGCCGCACGGGCGCTCGCCTCGCGCCGCGACAGCCGCTTGAGGCCGAAGGCCACGTTCTCCTCGACGGTCAGGTGCGGGAACAGGGCATAATCCTGGAACATGAATCCGATGTTGCGGTCTTCGGGCTCGACAAAGCTGTTCGCGCCCGCGATCTCAATGCCATTGAGCAGAATTCTTCCGCTGTCCGCAGTATCGACGCCTGCAATGATCCGCAAAAGCGAGGATTTGCCGCAACCGGACTGGCCGACCAGGCAGACGATCTCTCCAGGCGCAATCGACAGCGAAACGTCATCCAGCGCCTGGGTGTCGCCGAAGCATCGGCTGATGTGTTCCAGCGTTAGCGGAGCGCCGGCATCATTTATCGACCCATGCATCATTCGCCCTCCGACACGCTGGCTCATAGCTGTTTAGATCAGCGTCGATCGGCTGGAAACTTAATTGCCATGAAAAAACCCGGCCGCACGTTCGCGACCGGGTCCGTCTTGCTGGCCCAAGGGCCGTGTTCACATCTTGTAGCGAGATTATTTCGCCTTTGCGACGATCGATTCGAACGGCTTGTAGGCTTCCTTGGCGAGTTCGGCATAGAGGTCACCGATCTTGGTGGCTTCGGTGACGAAGGCTTCGTACGACTGCCTGGCAAAATCGGACTGGATCTCGATCGCCTTCTCCAGCGACTTGGCCGACAAAAGTTTCTCGGCTGCTGCGCTGCCGGCCTCGAAGCTTTTCTTGGTGTACTCGCCCGCCTCGGTGGCGATGGCCTGCGCGCCCTTGGAAAGGGATGCGAAGCTCTTCAAGCCGCTATCCGCAAACTCCTTGCCGTATTTGCTGAAATCTTCATAGGTCTGGGTCATTCACGCAATCCCTTGCCAGTTGTCCTTGAGCGGTGGACGCGGCCTTTTCTCGGGGCCGCGTTGTGCAATGCAAGTAATATATTGTGCACTGCACAAAAGTCAAGGTTTCACCGACTCTGGGTTTCACCAAGTGCCATCCGGCCAGCAGATCGGCGCAACCGTCGGGAAATGGCTAAGATTCGAATAAAGAAAAGCTCAAGCTCGAAGAAAATGGTGAACGCCGCGGTTACCATAAACGGATTGGTAACGCTGGCCGCGATAGCTTGGCTTGAAGTGAGGCAGGACCCCTTTGCCGCCTCCACCGCAACAAAAATTCAAAGGAACCATCGGTGCGTCAGGCGTTGTCGGGCATTCTCTCCAAATCCGCGTCTTCCTTGAAAACGATCATGATCCTCGCTTTGGCGATGACATTCGTCGTTGCCGGAGCTGCTTCGTCCATGGCGGCGAGGTCGGCGGCCATCGTCATCGACGCCAAGACCGGCAAGGTGCTTTACTCTTCGAATGCCGATGGCCGACGCTATCCCGCCTCGCTCACCAAAATGATGACGCTTTACCTGGCCTTCGAGGCCATGGCGAACGGCAAGATCGGCAAGAACTCCCGGGTCGTCTTCTCGGCCAATGCCGCTGCCGAACCGCCGACCAAACTCGGCGTCAAACGGGGCGGCGCGATCACGGTCGAGACCGCGATCCTGTCGATGGTGACCAAGTCGGCAAACGACTCGGCAACCGCAATCGGCGAACTTCTCGGCGGCAATGAAGCCAATTTCGCCCACATGATGACGGCCAAGGCGCGGGCCCTGGGCATGAAGGGGACTGTTTTCCGCAACGCCCACGGCTTGCCAAATCCCGGTCAGTTCACCACCGCGCGCGACATGGCGGTGCTCGGCATCGCGCTGCGGGAGCATTTTCCCCAGTATTACAGCTATTTCTCGCAGCGTTCCTTTCTCTACGGCCGCAGGCGCATCAACGGCCACAACCGCCTGCTTGGACGCATCAAGGGCGTCGATGGCATCAAGACTGGTTACACCCGCGCCTCCGGCTACAATCTCGTTTCCTCGGTCGACGACGGCGATCGCCGCATCGTCGCGGTGGTCATAGGCGGGAAATCCGGCGGCAGCCGCGACAACCAGATGGCCGCATTGATCAAAACCTACCTGCCGAAGGCGTCGTCGCGCGGCAGCGGCATGCTGATCGCCAAGGCCAGTGGTGGCAACCCGATCACCGCGCTGGCGAAAGTATTCCTGCCCAAGCGCGACGCGCCGACGCCGGACAGCAGGCCGGACGACGATGCGGCGTACAACGAGGCCCCGGACGGCGATGCCATTGCCTCCCTGGTGGAGGAAACCGAGCCCGTCGTTGAAGAAGCCACCCCCGTCGTTGAGACCAGGCCCGTCTCCCAGACCAGGAAGGTCGAAACAGTGGCCGCCGCTACGGCGGACGATGTGGCGACCGCACGGGTCGCAGCAGCCTATGGCGAACCGGCAACGGTCGATCCCGTCAACACGGCATCGGTGCCGTCCGGCTGGGCAGTCCAGGTCGCCTCTTCGCCAAAACAGTCCGAAGCCCAGGCTCTCCTGGACGAGACGAGCAAACAGGCGCCTTCGGTCCTGGCCGATGCTGTGGGCTTCACCGTCGCCTTCGAGAAGGGCGGCGTCACCTACTACCGCGCCCGGTTCGGCTTTGGCTCGAAGACTGCCGCCTCGAAAGCCTGCAACGCCCTGAAGAAAAAGAAAATCGAGTGCTACGCCGTCCACCAGTAGGCGGCGTCGAAACATCTCCCGGAAGAATTCTGCGTCGAAGGAGACTAGTTGTGATTGGAGAGCAAGACGTCCTTGGCTTCGTTGATCCGCGCCGCCAGAAACGAAGTGCCGCCGAGATCGGGGTGCAGGCGCTGCATCAGGCGGCGGTGCGCCTTGCGGACATCCGCCGCGGCGGCCCCCGCTTCAAGACCAAGGATCTTGTAGGCCTCCTCCTTAGTCATGGCGCCCGAACCTGGCGAAACACCCAGCCCGTCGCCACCATTCGCCTCCGCGTCTTTGCGCCAGATGGGAAATCTGCCGTCAAGATACGTCTCTAGCAGCTGGCGGCTCTCCGGGTCGCCGGGGAGTTCGCGATAAAGCTGCTGCAATTCCGCAAGGCTCATCGTGCCTAGCATCTTGCCTTCATGGCGGCCGGCGAGCACGAGCCCCTCCAGATTGCCGGTATCGTGATCAAGCTCCATTTCGAGGGCCGCGGTGCGCACCGTCGAATACTTGCCCGGCTCCAGTTTCGCCGTCGGCCGCTTCATCCGCATCGAGCCATACCAGGCGAGCGCCGTCGACAGGATCAAGCCGCCGATGCCTGCGCGTCCAACCAGAAGCGCGGCGACGCCGATCAGCGCCAGCAGGACAGGCCCAAGCGTCCTCATCCAGCTTGCGAGTTTCGCGGGGTCGGAGCGCAGAAACACCATGGCCACGCCGAGCAGCACCAAAAGCAACGCCACGAATGCGATAGTCGCGCCCATCATTTCCTGCCGCTCCGCAGATGCTCGATCAGCAGCCGGTCTTCCGGCCTGCCCCTGGCCTCCAGAGCCTTCAGCCCGCCCGTCGCAAACACCGCAACCGCCGATAGCAGGCTGGCCAAGGTTGCGGCGGCCCGCCGATCAAATCGGAACCAGGCGCCTTTGGACAGCCGCGCAATATCCTTGAACGCCTTTTCCGCGCCGGCATCATGGCCCTCCTGAAACACGAAGACAGGAACGCCGTGCAGGCCGAGGCTGCCGGCCTTTTCCGCCAGATCGTCGATATTTTCCTCCATCGCGTCGCCGATATAGACCAGGGCGTTGACCTTGGCCGCCGCCGTCTGTTTCAGCGCATGGGCGAGCACCTTGCCGATCTGGGTGTGGCCGCTGCGGCATTCGATCCGCGTCATCAGCTGCTTCAGCGCGTTCGTATCGGTGACGAATGCGGATGAGCGGCACTCGCCAAAACCGCGAAAATAGACCAGTTGGACCTTGAGCGCCCCGGCCTTGCCGACGGCGTCGAACATCTCGCCCTGCAGCGCACAGGCGAGATCCCAGGTCGGCTGGCGGCTCATGGTCGCGTCGAGGGAAAGGATCAGCCTGCCAGTACCGGTCGCGGACGCAGCCAGCGTCCTTGCCTGACGGATAAACGCGTCGATCTCGCCGGTGCTCGATTGGGATTCGACCGGCGCAGGATTGGCCTTTGCGGGCACGGGCTGCTTCTTGTCGCTCATGACATTCAAGATGTGGCGTTGTCGCACAGCTTGCAAGCCCAGCATGAGGCTATCTGGAGGGCCGGCGATCACCGCAGCTTTGAATTTTGGGGCCTTCCTAGAGAAGGCCGAGATCGGCAAGCTCGCGCCTGAGTTTCGGCGGCATTTCGACCAATCCCGCTTTGCCCTTGGAGAGATTGGCCGGTGCGTCCGACGGTTTCAAATAGCGCCAGCCTTGAAAGGCGCGGCGCGGCTGCCATTCAGTCGGCACGACCGCGGGATCGAGGATCAGGTGACAGCGGCCGATACCCTCGTCATCGGTGAAAGGACGGATTTCGGTGATCAACTGGCGGCACTGCACGTTGCCCTTGATTACCCAGTAGAGGGAACCGCCATCGGTGACCTCGGCGCTGCGCGTCGGCGTCATGCGGGTGGTGTGGTAGTGCTCGACCGGTTCACCGGCGCGCCGCCGTTCGTCGAGGCGGAACGCGATCCACTCTTCGAGATCTTCGACGCTGTCGCAGCCAACGCAGAGCTTTATGAGATTGAGGGACATGGATCAAGGTTTAGTCCGGCGCGCGAAGGCGTCAACTGGCCCAATCGACTTTCTCCACAGTGCCGACTTTCTCCACAGTGCCGCTGTTCTCCACGGCGCCAATCCACAGTGCAAGGTTTGGCTCAGCATTCCACGATATTGACGGCCAGTCCGCCGAGGCTGGTTTCCTTGTATTTCTCGTTCATGTCGAGGCCGGTCTGGCGCATGGTCTCGATCGCGGCATCGAGCGGCACGAAATGAACGCCGTCGCCCTTGATGGCCAGCGACGCGGCAGTCACCGCCTTGACGGCGCCGAGCGCGTTGCGCTCGATGCAAGGCACCTGCACCAGCCCGCCGACCGGATCGCAGGTCATGCCGAGATGATGCTCAAGCGCGATCTCGGCGGCGTTCTCGACCTGCTCAGGCGTGCCGCCCATCACGGCGCACAGCCCCGCTGCCGCCATCGCCGAGGCCGAACCGACCTCGCCCTGGCAGCCGACCTCGGCGCCCGAGATCGAAGCGTTGGTCTTGATGATGCCGCCGACCGCTGCTGCGGTCAGCAGGAAATCGCGGATGCTCGGCTGGTCGGCCTCGGGATGGAAATGCAGCCAGTAGCGCAGCACCGCCGGCAGCGTGCCTGCAGCACCATTGGTCGGCGCGGTGACGACGCGCCCGCCGGCGGCGTTCTCCTCGTTCACCGCCATGGCATAGATCGACAGCCAGTCGTTGGCGAGCAGCGGATTGGGCCGGTTCTGCCGCCACTGCTCCTGCAGCTTGTCATGCAATTGTCGCGCGCGTCGGCGCACCTTCAGGCCGCCCGGCATGATGCCGTCCTGCGACAGGCCGCGCTCGATGCAGCTCTTCATCGCGCTCCAGATGCCGTCGAGGCCGGCGTCGAGCTCTTCGCGCGACATCTGCGTCTCTTCGTTGACGCGCTTCATGTCGGCGATGGAAAGACCGCTTTTCGCGGCCATCGACAGCATCTCGACAGCGTTCTTGAAGGGGTATGGAACGTTTTTGCCTTCCGTCGTCACCGAGCCCTTCGCCTTCATCCGCTGCAGCTCTTCTTCGGAAACCACGAAGCCGCCGCCGATCGAATAGTAGATGCGCTTGAGCAGCAGGCGGTCGTCGGCATCATAGGCAGAGAAAGCCATGCCGTTGGCGTGGCCGGAAAGCGGCGTCTTGCGATCCAGCACCAGATCCGTCGCCGGGTCGAAGCGATAGGACGGATGGCCGGGCGGCGAAATCCGCTTCTCGGCGGCGATGCGGTCGACGATGCCGTCCGCCTGATCGGGGTCTACCGTCTGCGGCGTCTGGCCGGCAAGCCCGAGCACGACGGCGCGATCTGAACCATGGCCGATGCCGGTATAGGCAAGCGAGCCGTGCAGGCTGGCGGCGATGCGGTCGACCTTGGCGCCGACCGGGCGTGGCCAGTCATCTCCCGCGACCTCGTCGAGAAAACGCCGCGCAGCCGTCATCGGTCCCATCGTGTGCGAACTCGATGGTCCAATGCCGATCTTGAACAGGTCGAAAACCGAAAGGAACACGCGCCGCTCTCTCCTGTTGGAATCTATATATAGGAATTCCTGTGATGTTTCCGCTCTTTCGAAGATTGCGGCGCTGCACCTGCCGACCTTGTTTGCTCCGGCAGCGACATCGTTGCGTTCCGCCATCGAAGCGCCGCCACCGCTTGTGGTAAGAGGGTTGCATGGGCGATTCCTTCCATTTGTCGACGGCAGACCTCGTTGCGCTTGCCTTCTTCGTTTTCGTGTGGGTGCTGCATACGCTCGCCTCCGACGGAAAGCTGGTCAGGCGCATGTCGCTGACGACGGCGATGAACGTCCAGCGTCAAGCCTGGATGCGGAACATGGCCGAACGCGAGGTCCGCATTGTCGACACCGCCATCATGGCCGGCCTTCAACAGGGAACCGCCTTCTTCGCCTCCAGTTCGCTGATTGCGATCGGCGGCTGTTTTGCCCTGCTCGGCGCCTCCGATCAGGTTGTTTCGGTGCTGAGCGACCTGCCGCTCGGCGCGACGTCGTCCCGCTCCGCCTTTCAGATGAAGGTGTTCGGATTGGTGCTGATCCTTGCCTATTCCTTTTTCAAGTTCGGCTGGGCCTACCGGCTGTTCAACTATTGCTCGATTCTGATCGGTGCGGTGCCGATCCCGCACGGCGAGGCTTCACGCAACCCGGTCAGCGAGACGGCGGTATGGCGGGCGGCGCGCATGAACATGCTGGCCGGAAAACATTTCAATTCCGGCATGCGCGGCGTGTTCTTCTCGATCGGCTATCTCGGCTGGTTCGTCGACCCAAAAGTATTCGTGCTGTCGACGCTGCTGTTGCTGGCGGTTCTGGTGCGTCGCCAGTTCTTCTCGGCGGCGCGGCAAGCCGTGATTGGTCAGCCGCCCGAGCCGACACCCGGTCCGGGAAAAAGCCGATCGATGCGGCCCGACAGCCGGTAGGCGACGAGCCCGGTCCATTCGCGGACCGCCGTGCTGGTAGCTGCAGCGAAACGAAGGGATCGTCGCGAGACAGGCCGATGCCTTCCTTGCCGGAGGTGCGGATCGCCAGATTCAACGGCTGGACGAGGAGCCAGAAGACCTTGGAAAGATGTTAGAACATCCCTCACCCCTTCAGGTGGGAGACGACACTACCACCACTTTTCCGGCTGGAACGTACCCGCAGCCTGTTCGATGACATGGGCGGTCTGGCACAAGGTTTCCTCGTCGAACGGCCGGCCGATGAGCTGCAGGCCGAGCGGCAGGCCCTTGGCGTCGAGCCCTGCGGGCACGGCGATGCCCGGCAGTCCGGCCATGTTCACGGTCACCGTGAAGATGTCGTTGAGGTACATCTTGACCGGGTCGGCGGCCATGTCCTCGTCGGCGATGCCGAAGGCCGCCGACGGCGTCGCCGGCGTCAGGATGACGTCGACGCCGGCAGTGAATGCATTTTCGAAATCCCGCTTGATGAGGTTGCGCACCTTCTGCGCCTGCAGATAGTAGGCGTCGTAGTAGCCGGCGGAGAGCACATAGGTGCCGATCATGATGCGGCGCTTGACCTCGCGGCCGAAGCCGGCGGCGCGGGTCTTCTCGTACATGTCGACGATGTCCTTGCCCGGCACGCGCAACCCGTAGCGGACGCCGTCATAGCGGGCTAGGTTCGACGAGGCTTCGGCGGGCGCGACGATATAATAGGCCGGCAGCGCATACTTGGTATGCGGAAGCGAAATGTCGACGATCTCGGCGCCGGCATCTTTCAGCCAGGCAATGCCCTTCTGCCACAGCGCCTCGATCTCGTCGGGCATGCCGTCGACGCGGTATTCCCTCGGGATGCCGACCTTCATCCCCTTGATCGGCTTGCCGATCGCCGCCTCGTAATCCGGCACCGGGCGGTCGACCGAGGTGGTGTCCTTCGGATCGACCGAGGCCATGGATTTCAAGAGAATCGCGGCGTCACGCACGTCGCGGGCGATCGGACCGGCCTGGTCGAGCGACGAAGCGAAGGCGACGATGCCCCAGCGCGAGCAGCGGCCGTAGGTCGGCTTGATGCCGACCGTGCCGGTGAAGGCGGCGGGCTGGCGGATCGAGCCGCCGGTGTCGGTGGCGGTGGCGCCGGCACACAGGAACGCCGAAACGGCGGAGGCCGAGCCACCCGACGAGCCGCCCGGCACGAGCTGGGCGTTATCCAGCGTACGCGCGGTCCTGGTGCCGCCGGCCGAGACAAAACCGCCATCGCCCTGATGCGTGGTCGGCATCACCATCGTGTCGACGCGCGAACGCCGCCATGGATTGACGACCGGGCCGTAGTAGGAGCTCTCATTGGACGAGCCCATGGCGAACTCGTCCATGTTGAGCTTGCCGAGCATGACGGCGCCGTCGGCCCACAGATTGGCAGTGACGGTCGATTCGTAGTGCGGCTTGAAGCCGTCCAGCACATGGCTGCAGGCTTGGGTGTGGATGCCTTCGGTGCCGAACAGGTCCTTGACGCCGAGCGGAATGCCTTCGAGCGACCCGCCCTCGCCCTTCGCAAGCTTTGCGTCCGCGGCCCTGGCCATGTCGCGCGCCTTGTCATCGGTAACGACGACATAGGCATTGAGCGCCGGATTGGCCCGCTCGATTGCCTGGAGATAGGCTTCGGTGATCTCGGTTGCGGTGATTTCCCGGGCGCGCAGCTTGGCGCGGGCCTGCGAAATCGTCAGGTGGGTCAGGTCGCTCATCAGGCAAGGCTCTTTTCGTAAAACACCGACCACCCGGAATCGGGATAGTCCAGCACCGGGCCGCAGCGCGAAAATCCGGCGCGTTCATAGACGGTCCACGCAGCCGGATGGCGGTCGCCGGTTTCCAGCACCAGACGCTTCAGTCCTTCATTGCGCGCCAGCGCCTCGATTCGCTCGACGATCCCGGCGCCGATCTTCTGCCCGCGATGCGAAGGCCGCGTGAACATGCGCTTGACCTCGCCGACGGCGCCGTCATGGCGTTTCAGCGCGCCGCAGCCGATGGCGAGGCCGTTGTCACGAGCGATGAAGACAGTCGTGTCGTTGTCGGCCATCTGCTCGACGGTCATGTGGGAGCAGTGCTCCGGCGGCGTCAGTTCCAGCAGCGTGTCGTTGAGCTCCTTGACCAGCCCGCGCACGTCGTCCTGCAGCGGCGTTTCGATGGCGATCTCGATTGCCATCGGCCCGCTACTCCACGACCTTCGGAACGAGGAAGAAATTCTCTTCGGTCGCCGGTGCGTTGGCGACGATGTCGGCCGCCTTGCTGCCGTCGGTGACGACGTCCGGGCGCTTCTTCATCTCCATCGGAATGACCGACGTCATCGGCTCGACGCCGGCGACGTCGACCTCGTTCAACTGCTCGACAAAGCCGAGAATGGTGTTCAACTCGCCGGTCATGCGCTCGGCATCCGCCTCGCTCACCGCAATGCGGGCGAGACGCGCGACGCGCTTCACTGTCTGCAGATCAACGGACATATTTGCTTGTGCCTCGGGAAAACCAGTCCGCGCTATAGCGGCGCGGCGCGTGCCGCGCAACATGCATCGTGCCGAGAACTCAGCCAGAAGGTCTATGGCAGGGCCACACCGTCGCAGAGGAAAAAGCTGCCGCTGTTGCCGCTCGCCTCGCTTTCGTCTTCCGCAGGTCGGACCGAAACCAGATCGATCTGCTTCGGGCTCAATTGCGTTACGGAGAGAACGTCCGGAAAGACATGTCCCGGCTCCTGACATATGGCTGTCACGCCCAACTCGGGGATAGCGTCGCCTTGCTGATCTGAAGGAACTCGCAATCGTATTCGACGCTTTGCAGGCCACGCGCCGAGAGCACGATGTTGCCGGCGTCGATCAGCGCCTCCAGTGTGTACTTCTTGGCCTGCGTACAAAGCTCCTCGGACTGGAGATACACGCCTTTGATGAAGTGCTCCGCGGCGGGAGCCGGGGAGGCCACAGAAAGAACAGAAATGAAAAGAAAGCCCCTCAAAACCATGTTTTCACTCCATTTTGGCGCCTTATACCTAGCGTCTTCTACAAGCTAATCGTCCCGCCGATCTCCGGCAACGCCACCTTCACGCCGGAACCCTCCAGCCCCGCGACAAACTTGTCGGCGGTCTGGTCGATGATCGGAAACGTGCCGAAGTGACTGGGAATGACCGTCTCGAACTGAAAGAAGCGCCGACAGGCAAGGGCTGCCACCGCGCCGCCCATGGTGAAGCGGTCGCCGATCGGCACGATGCCGATCTTCGGCTCGTGCAGTTCGTTGATCAGCGCCATGTCGGAAAAGATGTCGGTGTCGCCCATATGATAGAGCGTCTTGTCTTCCTGGAAATGCAGCACGAGGCCCCCGGGATTGCCGAGATAGGTGTTCTGGCCTTCATCGCCCGGGAACGACGAGGAATGCAGCGCCTGGACGAAGGTGGTGGTGAAGCCGCCGCAATCGATCGTGCCGCCGATATTGCCCGGATTGATCTTCTTGTCGCTGACGCCCTTGCCGACCAGGTACATGCAGACCTCGAAATTGGCGACCAGCATGGCGCCGCTTTTCCCGAGCACTTCGAGCGCACCGCTGATGTGGTCGCTGTGGCCGTGGGTCAACAGAACATGCGTGACCCCTTCCGCCGGCTCTTCCCAGCCGCCCGTCCATGACGGATTGCCGATCAGGTAGGGATCGATGAGGATTTTCGCCTCGGCGGTTTCGACGCGAAACGCGGAATGTCCGTACCAGGTCAGTTTCATGAATGCCTTCCTCGATTTTTGCTTCGCCAAAGGATAGAACGCCGGCAGTGAAATTAAAGTCCCACAGCGTCCTTTGCGGCGTATGGTCCGAGGAAAGCCGTTGAGCATCATCACCATCGAGGAGTTGCCGGCGCGGCTCGGCGGCGGCAAGACGCTGGCCGGGCTCGACCTTGGCGACAAGACGATTGGCGTGGCGGTTTCCGACCGGGGCTTTGCCTTCGCCCACCCGCGTCCCGTCATCATGCGCAGGAAATTCTCGCTGGATGCCGCAGTGCTGCTCGCCTTGCTGGAGAAAGAGAATGTCGGGGCCGTGGTGCTCGGCCTGCCGGTCAACATGGACGGGTCGGAAGGCCCGCGCGCCCAGAAATCCCGCGCCTTCGCCCGTAACATGGCTGGTGTGACCGACCTGCCCTTCGTTTTGTGGGACGAGCGGCTGTCGACGGTGGCGGCCGAGCGGACGCTGATCGAGATGGATTTTTCGCGCCGCAAACGCGCCGGCAAGATCGATTCGGCCGCGGCGGCCTTCATTCTGCAGGGCGCGCTCGACCGGCTTCAGACGCTCGGCGTCGACGCCTGGTCGAAATAGCGGTCGCGCATTATCCTGATCCAGCCACCGATCACCCGGCGTCGGCGAAACGCCCAAAACGCCATGAGCAGCAGGCTGTCGAGGATGCAGGCCTTTGCCACCATGCCCGGAATGAGCGCCGGATCGATGCCAAGCATCTCGCCATAGAGCTGGAAGACGAGGTCATGCAATTGGCGGCTCAGCATGACGTAGCCGAAATTGATGTCGTTGAGCGACAGGAAGAACCAGCCCCAGAATAAGGCGAGCGGCGTCGCCCATAGCGCGAACAAGGTGCGCATCAGCGGTCCCTCAAGTTCGTGTCCGGCCACAAGGTCGCGTCCAGGCTGCCTGAAATGCGCGAGAGCGCCGAGTTGTGCGCCGCCGCCTTCGCCATCGAGGAGCTCAATATATGCCGCATAGCGTTCCTGCTTCCGTAGACAGGACAGTGGGCTTTGCGGCCTGCCGCTGCAATGGAAACCATTTGTTAAGGTTAACGGTCATCCACAGCGGCGGTGAGCGTTATCTCGCCTGATACCGTGGCTTGGACGTGGATTTCGCCCGCTCCCCAATAGGCCCTGGGCCAGTCATCGGAACGATCCTGACACCACCAGACGCTTGATACCTCAACTTCAGCTGCTGACCTTGATGTCGTTATCCGCGCACCAGGTCTTCAACGCTTCTTCCGTGGTTTTTTGCTCGAAGTCGTACCATCGATCAACGGCGCCCCTGTGCTCTCGCAATCATCTAGCGGCGCGACAAACGACGAGAAACCTTGCCGAAGTCGCTTCAGGTGACCGGTGGGTACAGCGTGTCGATGATCATGCGCGCGTCATGGCGTGAATCGAGCATGCCATAGGTGTTGCGCCACTGGCCGGCGAGGCGCGTCTCGACGAAGGCGTCGGCGATCCGCCCTGCCCCCAGCCTGCGAAGCTCCGCCGCCGCCGCCGACAGCGCCAGTTGCTCGGTGAGCAGACGCGCCGAGCCCTCATCGGTTGCCGCGACCTGCATTGCTGCCTTGAGCACACCGACGGTGCCGCGCCCGCCGGCGCCGAGATCGCGATCGATGCCGGCCAGCACCTCCTCGAACAGGCCGGGTGCACGCCCCAGCACGCGCAGCACGTCGAGCGCCATGACGTTGCCGGATCCCTCCCAGATCGCGTTGACCGGAGCTTCGCGATAGTAGCGGGCGAGCGGCGCCTCTTCGACATAGCCATTGCCGCCGAGGCACTCCATCGCCTCATAGAGCAGCGGCGGTGCGATCTTGCAGACCCAGTATTTGACGACCGGCGTCATGGCGCGCGCAAAAGCCGCCTCGCCGCGGTCGCCGGCCGCCTCGTCGAAAGAGCGCGCCAGTCGGAATGACAGCGCGGTGGCGGCGGCGACGTCGAGCGCCATGTCGGCCAGCACGCGCTGCATCAGCGGCTGCTCGATCAGATTGGTTCCAAACACCTGGCGATGACGGGTGTGGTGGACGGCTTCGGCCAGCCCGGCTCGCATGATCGCCGACGAGGCGATCGCGCAGTCGAGCCGGGTCAGCGTCACCATATCCATGATCGTCTTGACGCCTGCCCCGGGTTCGCCGACGATCTCGCCGATGGCATTGACGAACTCGACTTCGGACGAGGCGTTGGAGCGGTTGCCAAGCTTGTCCTTCAGCCGCTGGAAGCGGAAGCCGTTGCCCGAGCCATCGCCGAGGATGCGGGGAACGAGAAAGCACGACAGTCCTTCCGGCGCCTGTCCAAGCACCAGGAACGCATCCGACATCGGCGCCGACATGAACCATTTGTGGCCGGTCAGCCGATAAAAGCTGCTGCCGGCGCGCTCGGCCCTGGTGACGTTGGCGCGGACGTCGGTGCCGCCCTGCTTCTCGGTCATGCCCATGCCGAGCGTCAGCCCGGCTTTTTCGACCGGCGGCTTCTGGCTCTGGTCGTATTTGCGTGTCGTCACCCGCGGCGCCCATTCGCGAAACAGTTTCGGGCTTGCCATCAGCGCTGCCAGCGAGGCGCTGGTCATGGTGATAGGACAGAGATGCCCGGTTTCGAGCTGCGCCGTCAGGTAGAAACGGGCGGCGCGCACCTGATGGCGGCGGCCGATCTCGGCATCGCCATTTTCCCAGACCGACGAATGCAGCCCGTTCGCCACCGACCGGCGCATCAGCGCATGATAGGCTGGATGGAACTCGACCAGATCGATGCGCCTGCCCTGGCGGTCATGGGTCCTGAGCTTCGGCGTCTCGACATTGGCGAGGCGGGCCAGTTCCTGCGCCTCCTGCGTCAGCACGAAACGGCCAAGCCCATCGATATCCTTGCGCACCGGATCGGAAAAACGCTCGGCAAGCTGGATCAGCAACGGATCGCCTCGCCAGGCGTTGCCGCCGGCCAGCGGCGGCGGCTGGTTCGTCACGTCGTCGGTCACACACTGTCCTTATCATCACAAGGCCACGAATCCGAAGCCATCAGCTAGATATAGCCCAAGCCGCGCAACGAGCGCGACGAAAATACCGGGGAGAAAGGCCGCAATCCAAAGCTGGTGCTTGCAGCCAAAGGTCCTCCACCCTATAGCAGCGCCTTGAGATGACCGACGCTTCGTCCCTGCCACTCTACCCCCACCGCCATCTTCTGGGCATCCGCGATCTTTCCCCCGCCGACATCGAGCTTTTGCTGGACAGGGCGGACCGGTCGGTCGCGATCTCGCGGCAGTCGGAGAAGAAAGCCTCGACGCTGCGTGGCCGCACCCAGATAAACCTGTTCTACGAAGCTTCGACCCGTACGCAATCGTCGTTCGAACTGGCCGGAAAACGGCTCGGCGCCGACGTCATGAACATGTCGGTGGCCAGTTCTTCGGTGAAGAAGGGCGAGACGCTGATCGACACGGCGATGACGCTGAACGCCATGCATCCCGACATCCTGATCATCCGCCATCAGTCGGCGGGTGCCGCCGCGCTGCTGGCGCAAAAGGTGGGTTGCTCGGTGATCAATGCCGGCGACGGCGCCCATGAGCACCCGACGCAGGCGCTGCTCGACGCGCTGACCATCCGCCGCGCCAGGGGCCCGCTGTCGAAGCTGATCGTGGCGATCTGCGGCGACATCCTGCATTCGCGCGTGGCGCGTTCCAACATCATGCTGCTCAATGCGCTCGGCGCGCAGGTGCGCGTCGTGGCGCCGTCGACGCTTTTGCCCGCCGGCATCGAGAAAATGGGCGTGATCGTCACCCGTTCGATGGCCGAAGGGCTCAAGGACGCGGATGTGGTGATGATGCTGCGGCTGCAGCGCGAGCGCATGGAAGGCGCCTTCGTGCCTTCGGTGCGTGAGTATTTCCACTATTTCGGCCTCGACGCCGAGAAGCTGAAGGCGGCCAAGGACGGCGCTCTGGTCATGCACCCCGGCCCGATGAACCGCGGCGTCGAGATCGCCTCGGAAATCGCCGACGGTCCGCAGAGCGTCATCCAGGAACAGGTGGAGATGGGTGTTGCCGTTCGCATGGCGGTGATGGAAGCGCTGCTCGATCCCCGCCGCAATTATGAAGGCCGCGGCGCATGAGCACAACGGTGTTCAGCCGGGCCCGCATCATCGATCCGTCGCGCGGCATTGACGAGGTCGGCACCGTCATTGTCGAGGGCCGCAAGATCGTCGCTGCCGGCAAGGCGGCCTTGAACCAGGGCGCTGCGCAAGATGCTAACGTCATCGACTGCGCCGGCAAGGCAATTATTCCCGGCCTGATCGATGCGCGCGTCTTCATCGGCGAACCGGGCGGCGAGCACCGTGAGACCATCGCTTCGGCCAGCGTGGCGGCGGCGGCCGGCGGCGTGACTTCCATCGTCATGATGCCCGACACCGACCCGGTGATCGACAATGTCGCGCTGGTCGAATTCGTGCTGCGCACCGCCAAGGACACTGCCGTCGTCAATATCTTTCCGGCGGCGGCGATCACCAAGGGGCTCGAAGGCCGCGAGATGACCGAACTCGGCCTGCTGCGCGAGGCCGGCGCGATCGCCTTCACTGACGGCCGGCACACCATATCAAGCGCACTGGTGATGCGCCGTGCGCTGACCTATGCGCGCGATTTCGGCGGCGTGATCGCGCATGAAACCCAGGACGCCGACCTCGCTTCGTCAGGCGTCATGAACGAAGGCCTCTATGCCAGCTGGCTCGGCCTTGCCGGCATTCCGCGCGAGGCCGAGTCCATTCCGCTGGAGCGCGATCTTGCGCTGGCGCGGCTGACTGGCGGCGCCTATCACGCGGCCAAGATTTCGACTGCGATGGCGGCAAACGCGGTAACGAGGGCCAAGGCCGACGGCGCCAAAGTCACAGCAGGCGTCTCGATCCACAATCTGTCGCTCAACGAGAACGATGTCGGCGAATACCGCACCTTCTTCCGGCTGACGCCGCCGCTGCGCGCCGAGGAGGACCGGCTGGCGATGATCGAGGCGGTCAAGGACGGCACGATCGACATCATCGTATCCTCGCACGACCCGCAGGACGTCGACACCAAGCGGCTGCCTTTCGCCGACGCCGCGGCCGGTGCCATCGGACTGGAAACGCTGCTCGGCGCGGCGCTGCGGCTCTACCACAATGGCGATATGACGCTGCTCAGGTTGGTTGAGACGTTGTCCACTGCGCCGGCAAGACTGTTCGGCCTGCCCGGCGGCACGCTGAAGCCGGGTGCGGTCGCCGACCTTGCGCTGGTCGATCTCGACGAGCCATGGATCGTCAGCGAAAGCGGCATCCGTTCGCGCTCGAAAAACACCTGTTTCGAAGGCGCGCGGCTGCAGGGCAAGGTCTTGCAAACGATGGTGGCGGGCCGCACAGTGTTTTCGGCCTAATGCATGTCGCGCAAAAGCATGCCCTCGGGCCTGACCCGAGGGTGCGCAGCGGTTTTGCGATAACGACATGCATAAAACAGCAACCTAAAGCGCGTCGCATAAGGCCGGTCGAACGCGACGCGCTTTAGGGCATATCCGGGGGAACAATGGCTTACGGCATCGTCTTGGCGCTGGGGTTCGGCTATCTGCTCGGCTCGATCCCGTTCGGCCTCCTGATCACCCGTGCCGCCGGCCTTGGCGACGTCCGCAACATCGGCTCTGGCAATATCGGCGCCACCAATGTGCTGCGCACCGGCAACAAGGGCCTGGCTGCCGCCACGCTGCTGCTCGACGCGCTGAAAGGCACGGCGGCAGTGCTGATCGCCGGTTACTTTGCCCCGGAGCTCGGGCTCTGGGCCGGCTTAGGCGCCTTCTTCGGCCATCTCTTCCCGGTCTGGCTCGGTTTCAAGGGCGGCAAGGGGGTCGCCACCTATCTCGGCGTGCTGATCGCTCTTGCCTGGCAGGTGGCGCTGATCTTTGCCGTCGTCTGGCTGGCCATGGCTTTCCTGTTCCGCTATTCCTCGCTGGCGGCGCTGACGGCAGCAATCGTCGTGCCGATCGCGCTCTATGTCCTCGGCACGCCCGACATTGCCGGGCTGTTCGCGCTGATGAGCCTGATCGTCATCATAAAACACCGGGCCAACATTACCCGGCTGCTGGCCGGCACCGAGAACAAGATCGGAGCCAGGGAGTGAGCCAGCGCGCCGCCGGGACGCGGCTCAGCGACCGGCAGCGGTTGAGCTGGCTTCGTTTGATCCGCACGCCGAATGTCGGTGCGGCCACCTTTCGCGACCTGATCAACCGTTTTGGCTCGGCCGAGACGGCGCTCGAGATGCTGCCCGAGCTGATGGTTTCGGGCGGCGCCAGAAAGGCCGTCCGCATCCCGACGGTGGCCGAGGCCGAGGCGGAACTGGAGACCGCACGGCGCGCCGGCGCCCGCTTCGTCGGCATTGGCGAGGCCGACTATCCGCCGCTGATGAAAAGCATGGACCATCCGCCGCCGCTGCTCGCGGTCAAGGGCGAAGGCGCGGTGTTCCGGCTGCCGGCGGTCGCCATAGTCGGCGCCCGAAACGCCTCGCTGGCCGGCATCAAGATGGCGCGGACGCTCGCCGCCGAACTCGGCCGCGACGGCTTCGGCATCGTCTCCGGCCTGGCGCGCGGCATCGACACGGCAGCCCATCAGGGCAGCCTTGCGTCAGGCACGATCGGTGTGCTGGCCGGCGGCCTCGACCTGCCCTACCCGCCCGAGAATGCCGCATTGTGCAACGAGATTGCCGAGCGCGGCGGTGCCATCATTTCGGAGATGCCGTTCGGCTGGCAGCCGCGCGCCCAGGATTTTCCACGCCGCAACCGCCTTGTCGCCGGTGCGGCATTGGGGCTGGTCGTGGTCGAGGCGGCGCTGCGCTCCGGCTCGCTGATCAGCGCCAGGCTTGCCGGCGAGATGGGCCGGCTGGTCTTCGCCGTCCCCGGCTCGCCGCTCGATCCGCGCGCCGCCGGCGCCAACGCCTTGCTCAAGGACGGCGCCACCCTGGTCACCGAAGCAGCGGACATTACCGGTGCGATCGCGCCGCTGGTCGGCAAACTGGCGCCAAGAACGCCGCTGCTCGAAGAGCCGCCCGACTTTTCGGCAACACCGCCACCCGGCGAAGACGACCGCGCCCGCGTCATCGAAGCGCTCGGCCCAACGCCGGTGGCGATCGACGAAATCATCCGCCACACCGGCCTGCATCCCGCCCAGGTTTTCATGGTGCTGCTGGAACTCGACTTAGCCGGCCGGCTGGAGCGCCACGCCGGCGGCAATGTCTCGCTGGTGTGATCGAGACGATTCTTGAGAGAACTTGGCTCGACGCCGCTGGAAAACCCAAGGCGTCATGAAGCATCTCGCTTTAGACCGGGAACAGGAACGCTAACCTGTTGATTTCAGGGAAAAAATGGTGAGCGCGCAGGGATTCGAACCCTGGACCTACTGATTAAAAGTCAGTTGCTCTACCGGCTGAGCTACGCGCTCCCGCGGGCTCAGGATGCCGCCCTCGAAATTGCGCGGAACATAGGGAGAGTGTCTCGAACGGTCAACCGGAAAAAGAGGCCTCGCGAGCCGGACTTTTCGCGGTCTGCTGACGCCTCGCAAACCGTCTCGACAAGACCGGAGTGGCTGTCTCGCACAAAAGCCGAGACGCATTACGAATCAGCAGCTTGCTATTCTTCGCGGAACAATTGCGCAACCTGCCCGTTTTTATCGCTACAAGGGACGACGCTATCAAGGAGAAGGCCATGAACAGGATCATGTCGGGCTTGCTGGCGACCGTGCTGTCAGCATCATTCGCTGTAGCGCAGATCGTGCCCGTCAACGCCCAGCCCATCTACGTGCCGCTGGGTCAGAACGTCTCGTCGGATGTCCAGACAGTTCAGGATGAACGGTGGAGGTGGAGGAACCGGGATTTCTCGCGTCGCGATTTCCGTCGCGATTTCTCTCGCCGTGATTTCCCTCGCGATTTTTCTCGCCGCGAGTTCCGTCGCGATTTCTCCCGCCGCGATTTTCGTCGTTTCGCCGGTAACGACGATTTCAGGTACTATCGCGGCTATCGCGGCTATCGCTATTATCGTCCTGGCTATCGTCGCTACAACGACTACTGGTTCCCGCTGGCGGCCTTCGCTACCGGCGCGCTGATCACCGGCGCGATCATCAACAACCAGAGCCGCCGCATCTATCGCGGCGATGCCCACGTGGAGTGGTGCTACAGCCGCTACAGATCTTACCGGGCCTACGACAACACGTTTAAGCCTTACTACGGCCCCCGCCGGCAGTGCATCTCGCCCTATTGATAAGCCAGGGGCAGAGTTGAATAAAGCTTGTTGAAAAGCCTGCGCCGGCAACGGCGCAGGCTTTTCTTTTCGGAGCGCGAATCTACAGCGTGCTCAGTGTTCGTCGCACAGCATGGCGCCAACCCGCCAGCTTTGCGGAACGGACCGATGCATCCATGTCCGGTCGAAACCGTCGCTCCAGCGCCCAGCTCCTGGCGAATTCCCTTGTCTTCGGCCAGACGCCGGCCTTCGAGCCGGCCAGCCATGCCGCGCCGAGCGCCGTCGTCTCCAGGATGGTCGGGCGGTCGACCGGCGCATCGAGGATGTCGGCAAGCCGCTGCATCGTCCAGTCCGACGCCACCATGCCGCCGTCGACCCTGAGAACGGTCTTCGCTGACGCGCTCTTCCAGTCCCTGCGCATCGAATCGAGCAGGTCGCGCGTCTGGAACGCGACGGATTCGAGTGCGGCACGGGCAAATTCCGCCGGGCCCGAATTGCGGGTCAGCCCGAAGATGGCGCCGCGCGCCTCGGCGTCCCAGTGCGGCGCGCCAAGCCCGACGAAAGCCGGCACCAGGTAGACTTGTTGGGTCGGGTCGGCGCTTGCCGCCAGCACGCCGCTCTGCTCGGCCTTGCCGATCACCTTGATACCGTCGCGCAGCCATTGCACGGCAGCACCTGCGATGAAGATCGACCCTTCCAGCGCATAGGTGGTCTTGCCGTTCAGCCTGTAGGCAATGGTCGTCAACAGACGGTTCTTCGAGCGCACCAGATCGCTGCCGGTGTTGAGCAGCGCGAAGCAGCCGGTGCCATAGGTCGATTTCATCATGCCCGGCTCGAAACAGGCCTGGCCGATGGTCGCCGCGTGCTGGTCGCCAGCCACACCGAGGATCTTTATCTCTGCGCCGAACAGGCTTTTCTCTGTGATTCCATAGTCGTCGGCGCAATCCCTCACCTGCGGCAGCATTCTTGCCGGTATACCAAGAATGGCTAGGAGCTCGTCGTCCCATCCATTCTTTTCGATGTTGTAGACCAGCGTGCGCGAGGCGTTGGTGGCATCGGTGGCGTGAACCTTGCCGCCGGTCAGCCGCCAGATCAGAAAGCTGTCGATGGTGCCGGCCAGCAATTCGCCGTTCTCGGCGCGTTTTCTGGCGCCCTTCACCTTGTCCAGCATCCAGGCGATCTTGGTGCCGGAGAAATAGGGATCGAGCAGCAGGCCGGTCTTCCTGGTGAACTTCTTCTCCAACCCCTGCTTCTTCAATTTCTGGCACAGCGGCGCGGTGCGGCGGTCCTGCCAGACGATCGCGTTATGGATCGGCCTGCCGGTCGCCCTGTCCCAGATGACGACGGTCTCGCGCTGGTTGGTGATTCCGATGGCCGCGACATCCGACGCATCGCGGCCGGCGCTCTTCAGCGCAGCCTTCGCCGTCGCCACGACACTCGACCAGATTTCCTCCGGATCATGCTCTACCCAGCCGGAGGCCGGATAATGCTGGGTAAATTCCTTCTGGCCGCTGCCCACGACCATCATGTCACCGTCGAACAGGATCGCCCGGCTCGATGTCGTCCCCTGGTCGATTGCTAGGATAAAGCCACTCATTCTCACTCCCTCGGCACCACTCCCTCGGCGCAAACAGGGGAGACGGCAATTTGCCGCCTCCCCCGATTGGTGCGATGCGGGCGCGGACGCCCGGACCGATGCTCAGTTGCTCCAGCTCTTGACCAGCTCGTCGTAGTTGATGGTCTGCGGCTTGTCCTTCTCCGGCTCGATCTTCAGCTGCGGCGCAAGATTGCCCTTGGCGACGGCATCGGCGTTCCACTCCTCCAGGGTCTTTTCCTCGGCGAGTTTCGGTCCGATGTCGCCCTGCACGCCGGCGCGCTCGAGGCGCTCAAGCACCTCTTCCTGCTCGGCACAGAGCGAGTCCATCGCCTCCTGCGGAGTTTTGGCACCCGACGAGGCGTCGCCGATCGCCTGCCACCAAAGCTGTGCCAGCTTCGGATAGTCAGGGACGTTCGTACCCGTCGGCGACCACTGGACGCGGGCCGGCGAGCGGTAGAACTCGATCAGGCCGCCGAGCTTCGGGGCGCGGTCCGTGAAGCTCTTGTGCTGGATCGTGCTCTCGCGGATCAGCGTCAGGCCGACATGGGCTTTCTTAACGTCGACTGTCTTCGAGGTGACGAACTGCGCGTAAAGCCAGGCTGCCTTGGCGCGGTCGTCAGGCGTCGACTTGAGCAGCGTCCAGGAACCCACGTCCTGGTAGCCGAGCTTCATGCCGTCCTTCCAGTAGACGCCATGCGGCGACGGAGCGAAGCGCCATTTCGGCGTACCGTCCTCGTTCACGACGGGAAGGCCGTCCTCCACCATGTTGGCGGTGAAGGCCGTGTACATGAACATCTGCTGGGCAATTTCGCCCTGCGCCGGAACCGGTCCGGATTCCGAGAAGGTCATGCCCTGGGCCGCGGCCGGAGCGTAAGCCTTCATCCAGTCGAGATATTTCTGGATGGCATAGACCGACGCCGGACCGTTGGTGTCGCCGCCGCGAGCCACGCAGGAGCCGACGGGCCGCGACTTCTCGTCGACCTTAATGCCCCATTCGTCAACCGGAAGACCATTCGGCAGCCCCTTGTCACCATTGCCGGCCATCGAAAGCCAGGCATCGGTGAAGCGCCAGCCGAGCGACGGGTCCTTCTTGCCGTAGTCCATATGGCCGTAGACCTTCTTGCCGTCGATCTCGCGGCCGGTGAAGAATTCGGCGATGTCCTCATAGGCCGACCAGTTGACGGGAACGCCGAGGTCGTAGCCGTACTTCGCCTTGAAGTCCGCCTTGTTCTTCTCGTCGTTGAACCAGTCGTAGCGGAACCAGTAGAGGTTGGCGAACTGCTGGTCGGGCAGTTGGTAAAGGTCGCCGTCCGGAGCCGTCGTGAACTTGGTGCCGATGAAGTCGGCGAGGTCGAGGTTCGGGTTGGTGACGTCCTTGCCCTCGTTCGCCATCCAGTCGGTCAGGCTGCGTGCCTGCTGGTAGCGCCAATGGGTGCCGATCAGGTCGGAGTCGTTGACATAGGCGTCGTAGATGTTTTCGCCCGACTGCATTTGCGTCTGCAGCTTTTCGACAACATCGCCTTCGCCGATCAGATCATGGGTGACTTTGATGCCGGTGATGTCGGCGAACGCCTTGGCCAGCGTCGTCGATTCATAAGAGTGCGTCGTGATGGTTTCCGAGACCACCTTGATGTCCATGCCCGCAAAGGGTTTTGCAGCATCGATGAACCACTGCATCTCGGCTTCCTGGGCGGCGCGGTCGAGCGTCGACATGTCCTTGATCTCGGCGTCGAGAAACGCCTTGGCTTCGTCCATTCCAGCATAGGCCTGGCCGGCTCCGAGGAGCAGGACCAGAGCAGTCGTTGACGTCAGAAATTGCCTTCGCATGTGTTTCCTCCACTGTTCAGTTCCAAGTGCTATCTGGAGCAGCCCCCGGGCATGCTCCAACAGTTTCCCCCTCTATACGTAGCGGAACACGCCGATGGCGTAGACCACGGAGAGAGCGAGAGCCCACCACAGGTTGGGTCCTACAAGGCCCAGCCAAGCGAGATGGATAAAGGCGCTGCCAAGCAGCGATAGGAAGAGACGGTCGCCGCGCGTCGTCTCGAAGCGTAAGACGCCGATGCGCGGATTGCCGCCCGGCGAGGCGTATTCCCAGACCGCCATGCCGCAGAGCAGCAGGAAGATGGTGCCGAAGAAGGCGGCGGTCGGCCAGGTCCAGGCCATCCAGGAGAAGCTCATGATCACACCCTCCCCAGGGCAAAGCCCTTCGCGATATAATTTCGCACGAACCAGATGACGAGCGCACCCGGTATGATGGTGAGCACGCCGGCTGCGGCCAGCACGCCCCAGTCGAGGCCCGAGGCCGAAACCGTCCGCGTCATGATCGCGGCTATCGGTTTTGCCGCGGTCGTGGTCAGCGTCCGCGCGATCAGCAGCTCCACCCACGAGAACATGAAGCAGAAGAAGCAGGCCACGCCGACACCACTCGCGATCAGCGGCATGAATATCCTGAGGAAGAAGCGCGGGAAGGAATAGCCGTCGATATAGGCGGTCTCGTCGATTTCCTTCGGCACGCCCGACATGAAGCCTTCAAGGATCCAGACCGCCAGCGGCACGTTGAACAGGCAGTGCGCCAGCGCCACCGCGATATGGGTGTCGATCAGGCCGAAAGCCGAATAGAGCTGGAAGAACGGCAGCGCGAACACCGCCGGCGGCGCCATGCGGTTGGTCAGCAGCCAGAAAAACAGGTGCTTGTCACCGAGGAAGCGGTAGCGCGAGAAGGCATAGGCTGCCGGAAGCGCCACGGCGACGGAAATCACCGTGTTCATAACCACATAGACGATCGAGTTGATGTAGCCCCTGTACCACGACGGATCATTGAAAATGACCGCGTAATTGGCAAGCGTCGGGTTTCTCGGCCAAAGCGAGAAGGCGCCGAGTATCTCCTGGTTGGTCTTGAAGCTCATATTGACCAGCCAGTAGATCGGCAGCATCAGGAAGATGATGTAGATCGTCGGCACCAGCCACCAGAACCGTGACTCCTCGCCGCGTCGCCGCATCTTGCGGGCCAGCGCGGCGTTCGCCGTCTGCGCTTCCGCTGTAGCGGGGGTCTGCCGCATCAGCGTTCGTTCGTTGGCCGTGGTTTCGTCGAGGCGCGCCATCTCACCGCTCCGCATCGTAGGCTGTCATGACGGTGTAGAACACCCAGGACAGGAGCATGACAATCAGGAAATAGATGATCGACATGGCCGCCGCCTCACCGAGGTTGAACTCGCCGATGGCCAGCTTCACCAGATCGATCGACAGGAAAGTGGTGGTGTTGCCGGGCCCGCCGCCGGTCACGACGAACGGTTCGGTATAGATCATGAAACTGTCCATGAAGCGCAGCAGAACCGCGATCAGCAGCACGCGGTTCATCTTCGGCAGCTGGATGTAGCGGAAGATCGCCCAGCGCGACGCCCCGTCGATCTTGGCCGCCTGGTAATAGGCGTCGGGGATCGAGACCAATCCTGCGTAGCAGAGCAGGACGACGAGGCTCGTCCAGTGCCAGACGTCCATGACAATGACGGTGATCCAGGCGTCGAACGGGTCGTTGACATAGTTGTAGTCGAAGCCGAGCGCGCGCAGCGTATATCCGAGCAGGCCGATATCGACGCGGCCGAACACCTGCCAGATCGTGCCGACTACGTTCCACGGGATGAGCAGCGGCAGCGCCATCAGCACCAGGCAGACCGGAACGCCCCAGCCCTTCTTCGGCATGTTGAGCGCAATGAAGATGCCGAGCGGAATCTCGATGACCAGGATGATGGCCGAGAAGACCAGGTTGCGGCCCATCGCTTCCCAAAACCGGTCGGAATGCAGGATTTCCTCGAACCATTCCGCGCCCGCCCAGAAGAAGACGTTGTTGCCGAAAGTGTCCTGCACCGAATAATTCACGACCGTCATCAGCGGGATGATCGCCGAGAATGCCACCAGCAACAGCACCGGCAGCACCATGAACCAGGCCTTGTTGTTCCAGGTCCTTCCCATGCTCAGCCTCCCATCTCGACGCGCCAGGAATCGGCATAGATGTTGATGCCGGCCGGGTCGAAAGCGATCTTCGGATCGGCGGGAATGTCCTCGTCCTCGCCGATAATCGCCGCGATGTCGCGGCCTTCGAAACTGGCGCGCACCACCTTGTGGCGGCCGATATCCTCGACCTTGCGGATTGAAACCGGCATGCCGCTGGCGCCAAGCCTGACATATTCGGGGCGGATGCCGAGTTCGATCGCACCGGTGATCCCGGCCTTGGGCGCGCCCGGCAATTCGATCGTCTGGCTGCCGAGCCGCGCGCTCCTGCCTTCGACCGCGACCGGCATGACGTTCATGCCCGGCGAGCCGATGAAATAGCCGACGAATGTATGCTTGGGGCGCTCGAACAGTTCGGCTGGCGAGCCGATCTGAACGATCTCGCCCTCATACATGACGACGACGTTTTCGGCGAAGGTGAGCGCCTCGGTCTGGTCGTGCGTGACATAGACCATGGTGAAGCCGAAGCGCCTGTGCAACTGCTTCAACTGCGAACGCAGCACCCATTTCATATGCGGGTCGATGACGGTCAGCGGCTCGTCGAACAGGATCGCGTTGACATCGGAGCGCACCAGCCCGCGTCCGAGCGAGATCTTCTGCTTCTGGTCGGCGGTCAGGCCCCTCGCCTTTCGCTTGGCCATGTCGGCCAGACCGGTCATGTCAAGGGTTTCACGCACCTTGCGGTCGACGTCGGGTTCCGCAACGCCGCGGTTGCGCAGCGGGAAGGCCAGATTGTCGTAGACGGTCATGGTGTCGTAGATGACCGGGAACTGGAACACCTGAGCTATGTTGCGCTCCTGCGTCGACAGATTGGTGACGTCCTTGCCGTCGAACAGAAGCTCGCCGTGCGACGGATACAACAGGCCGGAAATGATGTTGAGCAGCGTGGTCTTGCCGCAGCCCGACGGCCCCAGCAGCGCATAGGCGCCGCCGTCCTCGAAGGCGTGATGCACCTCCTTCAGCGCATAGTCCTTGTCCGACTTCGGATGCGGCCCGTAGGCGTGGCGGATGTGATTGCAGTCGATGCGCGCCATGTGCCCTCCTCCTCAAGCCGCCAGCATCTGCGGCGGCGCGGCCGAGCGGCCGTTCGCGTCGAACACCATGATGTGCCGCGGGTCGATGAACACCTCGATGGTCTGGTCCGGCTCGAACACCAGGATGCCGTGCTCAAGCATGACCCAGCGGACATCGGCGAAGTCGAGATGCACGAAACTTTCAGAACCGGTGATCTCGGTGACCGAGACCTTGGCTCTCACCGCCACCGCCGACGGGCTCGGCCGGGCAAGGGAGAGATGGTGGGGCTGGAAGCCGATCGTGTAACTCGTATCGGCAATACCGACGAGTTCAGCCGGCACCGGGAGGCTCACCCCACCTTCAAGAAGGAAGCTCGAACCGCTCTTCTTCAGCACGATCGTGTTGAGCGGCGGATCGGCGAACGTCCTGGCCGTGACGAGGTCGTTCGGCCTGCGGAAGACGTCGATCGTCGGGCCGAATTGGGTGATGCGGCCTTCGGAAAGCGTCGCCGTGTTGCCGCCGAGCAGCAAGGCTTCGTGCGGCTCGGTCGTGGCGTAGACGAAGATGGTGCCGGTTGCCGCAAAAATCTTCGGCAATTCCGCGCGCAACTCCTCGCGCAGCTTGTAGTCGAGGTTGGCGAGCGGCTCGTCGAGCAGCACGAGGCTGGCGTTCTTGACGATGGCGCGCGCCAGCGCGGTGCGCTGCTGCTGGCCGCCGGACAGGCTGAGCGGCGTGCGGTCGAGAAAGGGCGTCAGCTTGAGAAGGGCTGCGGCATTGCGTACCTCCTTGTCGATCTTTGCCCGCTCGGCACCGGCCACCCTCAGCGGCGAGGCGATATTCTCGTAAACGGTCATAGCCGGATAGTTGATGAACTGCTGGTAGACCATGGCGACGTTGCGCTTCTGCACCGGGATGCCGGTGACATCCTTGCCATCGAACCAGACCGAGCCGGATGTCGGCACGTCAAGGCCGGCCATCAGCCGCATCAGACTGGTCTTGCCGGAAAGCGTCGGCCCGAGCAGGACGTTGAGCGAGCCGTGCTGAAGCGTCAGCGACACGTCGCGTATGTGCTCCGCCGCGCCGACCGTCTTCGACACGTTTTTCAGTTCCAGCATGATGCCTCCTCCCAGGCTTTCTGCATGACTATTCGGCAGCCGCGACATGGCGCCGGCTTATCCCGCGCATGAATTCGTCGAGCGCTGCCGCCTGCTCGCGGCTCAGTTGCAGGCCGCGCTTGGTCCTGCGCCACAATACATCTTCGGCCGTCATCGCCCATTCATTTTGAACGAGGTAGCGTACCTCGGCCTCGTAGAGATCGGCGCCAAAGTTGCGGCCAAGGTCGGCATTCGACCTGGCGAGGCCCAGCAGCATCCTTGCGCGAGTCCCGTAAAGCCGGGTCAGGCGGCGCGCCAGACGCGCATCGAGGAACGGATAGGCCGTTTTCAGTTTCGCCACTTCGGCGTCGAAGCCGCTCGCCGGGAAATCGCCGCCCGGCAGCGGCGCGTTTGCCGTCCACGGCTTGCCGCGCTTGCCGAGAAAACCCTCGATTTTCTCGAGCATCGATTCCGACAGCCGGCGATAGGTGGTGATCTTGCCGCCGAAGGTGTTGACGATCGGCGCCGTGCCTTCGCCGCCGTCGGTCTTCAGCACATAATCGCGGGTCGCTTCCTGCGCCTTCGAGGCGCCGTCGTCATAAAGCGGGCGCACGGCGGAATAGGTCCAGACGATGTCCGAACGCTTGACCGGTTGCGCGAAATATTCGCTCGCCGCAGCACAGAGATAATCGATCTCGGCGTCGCTGATCTTCACGTCGTGCGGGTCGCCGGAAAAGTCCTGGTCGGTGGTGCCGATCAGCGTGAACTCTTCTTCATAGGGGATGGCAAAGATGATGCGGCCATCCTTGTTCTGAAAGAAATAGGCGCGCGGATCGTCGAATTTCTTGCTGATGACGATATGGCTGCCCTGTACCAGCCGGACATTGTGCACGTCGTTCAAGCCGACGGTAGCCGACAGCACGTGGTCGACCCATGGGCCGGCGGCGTTGACCAAAAGCCGCGCCTTGACCTCCTCGGTGTCGCCGGTCTGCGTGTTTTGCAGCCTGACCGTCCAGAACTCGCCTTCACGGCGTGCGCCGACGACTTTCGTGCGGGTTCGTATCGTTGCGCCGCGATCGGCGGCGTCGCGGGCGTTCAACGCCACCAGCCGCGCATCGTTGACCCAGCCGTCGGAATATTCGAAGGCCCTGCGAAACAACGGCTTCAGCGGCTTGCCGGCTGGGTCGTTTGCCATGTCCAGCGTCTTGGTCGCCGGCAGCAATTTGCGCCCGCCAATGTGGTCGTAGAGGAAAAGGCCGAGCCTGATCAGCCAGGCCGGGCGCAGGCCCTTGGCATAGGGCAGCACGAAGCGCATCGGCCAGATGATGTGCGGCGCGTTCTTCCAGAGGATCTCGCGCTCCATCAGCGCCTCGCGCACCAGGCGGAACTCATAGAACTCCAGATAGCGCAAGCCGCCATGGATCAGTTTGGTCGAGCCCGAGGACGTGCCGCTGGCCAGATCGTTCATCTCGGCAAGAAACACCGAGAAGCCGCGCCCAACCGCATCGCGGGCAATGCCGCAGCCGTTGATACCGCCACCGATGACGAAGATGTCATGGATCGGGGATGCGCTCACAAAAAGTCCTCCCGGATTTCGCATTGCAGCATTTTTAGGTTTTTACGAAACCGTGTCGGGATTATTTCGAAATAGGAACGAATGTCAAACGAAATATAAACAGCGGGAGTTGCCGCAACGGCACCATCAACGGTCCCATCTAGGAGAGCGAGGTTTCGATCAGTTGAACCTCTGCTTCCTGGCAGATCTTGCGCACCGACGGGATGTCGCAACGGTCGGTGATGAAAGTGTTGACCTGCGACAGGTGGCCGATGCGAACCGGCGCCGTCCGCTCGAACTTGGTCTGGTCGGAAACGAGGATGACATGCCGGGCATTGGCGATGATCGCCTGCGCCACCTTCACCTCGCGAAAATCGAAATCGAGCAACGCACCGTCATGGTCGATCGCCGAGGCGCCGATCACCGCGTAGTCGACTTTGAACTGCCTGATGAAATCGACCGCCGCTTCGCCGACCACACCCCCGTCGGAACCGCGCACGACGCCGCCGGCAATAACAACTTCGATGGAAGGATATATACGCATCCTGTTGGCAACATTGATATTATTGGTGATGACCATCAGGCCGGCATGATCGAGAAGCGCCTTGCTGACCGACTCCGTCGTGGTGCCGATATTGATGAACAGCGAGGCGTTGTCCGGTATCAGCCTGGCTGCGGCGCGACCGATCGCCTCCTTCTCGTCGGCGGCGATCTTGCGCCTCGCCTCATATTCCATGTTCTCGATGCCGGACGGGAACAGCGCCCCGCCATGGATACGGGAAAGCAGGCGCTGGTCGCACAGATCGTTGAGGTCCTTGCGGATGGTCTGCGGCGTCACGTTGAAATGCGTTGCCAGATCCTCGACCAGCACGCGGCCATTGTCCTTGGCCATCTGGATGATCTCGGAATGACGCGACGACAGATACATTGGGGACCTCCCGTTTTCGTTTTCCTTGTCTATAGCGAAAAACGAAAGCGGTGAAAAGGCATGGGGGCGGCTAACGAAAAATGCATGCGTCCAAAGACAAACCTCGACGCAACTTCGCCGACCAATTCAGGCCAGCCGGCGGGAGATTTCGGTGATGACCCCGAATGCGGTGTCGACATCCGCCGCCGTCGTCTCGAACTGGCCGACCTGAAAGCGGATCGCGACCTGCCCGTCCACCCGTGTCTGCGTCAGGTAGATGCGGCCATCGTCGTTGATCGCGTTGACCAGCCGCAGGTTGTGTTCGTCCAAATCGGTGCCGGCCGCCCGATGCCGGAACGAGAACAGCGACAGCATCGGCTCCGAGGCGATCTCGAAATCCGGTTCCCTGGCCAGCCGCTCGGCCAGCCCTTCGCTCCAGGCGACATGGTTGCGGATCATGGTCCGCAGATTTTCCAGCCCGTGGGCGCGCAGCAGGAACCAGAGTTTCAGTGCGCGAAAGCGCCGCCCGAGCGGCACCGACCATTCGGAATAGTTGATGATGCCGTCGCGCCCATGCGTCTCCAGGTAATCCGGCTTGATGGCCAGCGTCCGCACCAGGTCTTCCGGCCGGCGGATGAACTGCACCGAGCAGTCGAACTGCGCGCCCAGCCATTTGTGCGGGTTGAAGACGATGGAATCCGCCTGCTCCACGCCCGCCCAGAAATGCCGGTATTCCGGACATATCATCGCCGATCCGGCCCAGGCGGCATCGACATGCAGATAGAGGCCGTGCCGTTTCGCCACCGCGGCGACGCCGGCGATATCATCGGTGCCGCCGGTGCTGGTGCCGCCGACGCAGGCGATGATGCCGGCCGGCAGCATGCCCGCCTGCCGGTCGGCAACGACAGCCGCTTCGAGAGCTGCGACATCCATGGCGCGAAAGCGGCCGGCAACCGGAATACGCACGAGATTGTCATCGCCGACGCCCGACACCCAGATCGCCCGGTCGATGGAGGTGTGGACCTGATCGGAAGAATAGACGCGCAATATCGGCTGGCCTTGCAGGCCCTTCTTGTTGCCCTGCCAGTCGAGCGCGCGCTCGCGCATGGTCAGCACGGCGGCGAGCGTCGCCGACGATGCCGAATCCTGCATGACGCCGGAAAACCCTTCCGGCAGGCCAAGCGCCTGACGCATCCAGTCGACGACGCGCGTCTCGAGTTCGGTCGCTGCCGGCGAAGTTTGCCAGAGCATGCATTGCGCGGCCATAACCGAGACCAGATATTCGGCCACCACCGAGACCGGTGCGGCATTGGCCGGGAAATAGGCGAAGAAGCGCGGATGCTGCCAATGCGTCATGCCGGGCAGGATTTTGCGCTCGAAGTCGGCGAAGATTGCCTGCATCGTTTCGCCATGTTCCGGCGGCGAGACTTCGATGCTTCTGGAGATTTCGCCCGGCTCGACGAGCGGCCGCACCGGCCTTTCGCGAAGTGTGCTCCTGTAGTCGGCACCCCATTCGGCCGCGCGCAGCGACCATTCCCGGAATTCGTTGCTATTCATCTTGCTCTCCGTCGCATCGGGCCCAGCGATCAAAGAGCACGAAAAACGGAGGCTTTCACTCGGGAAAGTCAGGCAGGCTCGCAAAAGCAGCCTTCAGTGCATTCGACCAGCCGTCCGAGATCGTCCGATAATATTGGTCGTCCTGGGCGATCCGCTTCTTCAGGCTGACCTTGAAGGCGTCCTTTTCGTAGAACAGCAGGTCGAGCGGCAGACCGACCGACAGGTTCGATTTCAGCGTCGAGTCGAACGACACCAGCAGCAGTTTCACCGTCTCGGCGAAACTCATCGCCTTCTCATAGGCGCGGATGATGATCGGCTTGCCGTATTTGGTCTCGCCGATCTGGAAGAACGGCGTGTCTTCGGTCGATTCGATGAAATTGCCTTCCGGATAGATCATGAACAGCCGCGGCGCGCTGCCCTTGATCTGGCCGCCGAGGATGAAGGAGGCATTGAAGTAGGAATCGGCCTTTTCGCCCGCCGGCGACGAACTGGCGATGACTTCCTTGACGGTGTCGCCGACCAGCCGCACCGTCTGGTACATCGACGGCGTTTCAAGCAGCGTGGCGTGGCGATCGGCCACCGCCTTGGTGCGTTCGTCGAGCAGGCTGACGACAGCTTGCGTCGTCGCCAGATTGCCGGCCGACATCAGCACGATGACGCGCTCGCCCGGCTGCTCCCAGACATGCATCTTCTTGAAGGTAGAGATCGAATCCATGCCGGCATTGGTGCGCGTGTCCGACATGAACACGAGCCCGCGATCGATCTTCAAGCCGACGCAATAGGTCATCGAATCCCTTTGGCAGCAAATCTTGCCGGGGATTACTGCTCCACGGTGACGGTCACCGCAAGCTGTTCTTCCGCTTGTCCCAGTCGAATTCCTGATACGGGCGTGGCATCGCGGTAATCACGGCCGGTTGCCACCTTCACATAGCGTTCGTCGGGCGAAATGCCGTTGGCGACGTCGAACGCGACCCAGCCAAGGCCCGCAACATGCGCTTCGGCCCAGGCATGGCTCGCCGCCTGCTCGACCGCCGCATCCATCATCAAATAGCCGCTGACGTAGCGGGCCGGAAACCCCATGGCCCGCGCGGCAGCGGCAAAGATGTGGCTGTGGTCCTGGCAGACGCCGGTCTTGAGCGCCAGCGCGTCCTCGGCCGGGGTCGCCGCGTTGGTGGTGCCCATCGTATAGGCCACGCGCTCGCCGATCACCGCCATCAGCCGGTGCAACCTTTCGATATCGGCCCCCTCGCCGACCGAGGCCGCGAGTTCGCGAATACCGCCGCCGATCGTGGTCAACGGCGTTTCCTGGCCAAACAACCACAGCGGCGCGAAACCCTGATGTGGCCCGCTGACGCCTGATGTGTCGCGTGTCACCACCTCGCCCGATGCCTCGACAGTGATGAAATCGCGCTCACCTTCGACGCTCAAAAGCCGCGTGTCGTTGCCGAAATGGTCGGTGAAGCGCACCTCTTCGCGCGCCCCTTCGATCTTCAGCGCCCAGGACAAGACGGTCTGTGTCGGACCGCTGACTGGAAGCAGCCGCAGCCGCTGCAACAGATAGTGCACCGGCGCATCGTAGCGGTACTCGGTCCGGTGAGTGATCTTCAGCCGCATTGCTCTCGTCCCCTGAGCATGATCTTTTCCGGAAACCGGCTTCCACTTTCCGGGATCATGCTCAATAAAACCTGTAGTCCTGCGCGATCTCGTCGCCGAGCCTGATGTTGTCGAGGATGAAATTGGCCAGGAATTCATGCAGGCCGGCGTCGAATATGTCCTTGATCGAGCCGGCGGCCAGCATGGCCTGGGTCTTGCCGGCTGTCACATGACAGGCATGGCGCTCACCATAATCGTCGCCCAGGAATCTGAGATGCTCCGTCAGGAAGCGGTAGCAGAAGGTCAGCGAGCGTGGCATGCGAACGTTGAGGATCAGATAGTCGGCAATGTTGCTCGGCTTGTAGTCGGCCTCGTAGACCCAGCGATAGGAGCGATGCGCCGACACCGAACGCAGGATCGATTCCCACTGGTAGTTGTCGAGAGTGGAGCCGACCCACGAGATCGACGGCAACAGCACGTAGTATTTCACGTCCAGGATGCGCGCCGTGTTGTCGGCACGTTCGACATAGGTGCCGAGCTGCGAGAAATCGAAGATCTCGTTGCGCAGCATGGTACCGTAGAACGAGCCGCGGATCAGTGCCGTTTCGCGCTTGATCGCGTCGAGCACGCTGGGCAGATCGCGTTCGTCGATCGGCTTGGCCAGCATGCGCTTCAGCGACATCCAGGCTTCGTTGATGCTTTCCCAGGTTTCGCGCGTCAATGCGGTGCGCACCATGCGGGCATTGTTACGGGCCGTTTCGATCGACGTCATCGTGCTCGACGGGTTGGATGTGTCGCGCAGCAGGAAATCGGCAACGTTGGCGGCGGTATAGTCGGAATATTTCTGCGTGAAGGCAGCGTCCGAACCGGCACTGAGCAGCACCGAATTCCACTCTTCGGAGGCGTTCTGGGTGCGGGTCAGCGCCATGCGCAGCCCGGCATCGACCAGCCGCGCCATGTTTTCCGCCCGCTCGATGTAGCGGTTCATCCAGTAGAGCCCGTTGGCGGTGCGGCCGAGAAGCATTCTACGCGGTCCTTCGGACGGTGAATGGTGAATGGTGAATGGTGAATGGCCAAATTTTTCCAGGGCACGACGCCGCGCGCTTCATTTCAGGGCATTTCACCAACATCGACGACATGTCATCCTTATCTATTCACTATTCACTATTCACTATTCACTATTCACTATTCACCATTCACTATTCACTACTCGCTACTTCCCACTCTAATCATCCAGCACCCATGTATCCTTCGTCCCGCCGCCCTGGGACGAATTGACCACCAGCGAGCCTTCCTTCAGCGCCACACGCGTCAGCCCGCCCGGCACGATCTGGATGCGGTCGGATACCAGCACGTAGGGCCTGAGATCGACATGGCGCGGCGCCAGTCCCTTGTCGGTCAGGATCGGACAGGTCGACAGCGCCAGCGTCGGCTGGGCGATGTAGTTCGACGGTCTTGCCGCAAGTTTCCTGGAAAAATCCTCGCATTCCTTCTTGGTCGCCGCCGGTCCGACCAGCATGCCGTAGCCGCCGGAGCCATGCACCTCCTTGACCACTAGCTCGTCGATATGTTCGAGCACGTATTTCAGGCTGTCCGGCTCCGAGCAGCGCCAGGTCGGGATGTTGCCGAGGATTGCCTTGCGGCCAGTGTAGAATTCGACGATCTCGGGCATGTAGGAATAGATCGCCTTGTCGTCGGCGATGCCGGTTCCCGGCGCGTTGGCGATGGTGATGTTGCCGGCGCGGTAGACATCCATGATGCCCGGCACGCCAAGTGCTGAGTCCGGACGGAAGGTCAGCGGATCGAGGAAAGAATCGTCCACCCTTCGATAAAGCACGTCGATCTGCTTGTAGCCTTCGGTCGTACGCATCGCGACGTGGCCATCGACGACGCGCAGATCCTGCCCCTCGACAAGCTGCACGCCCATCTGGTCGGCAAGGAAGGCATGTTCGAAATAGGCGGAGTTGAAGCTGCCCGGCGTCAGCACGGCAATGGTCGGCGCACCCTTGGTGCTCAGCGGTCGCACCGCTGCCAGCGACTGGCGCAAGAGCTGCGGATAGTTTTCCACCGGCCGCACCTTGATCTGCTGGAACAGCTCTGGGAAGAGCTGCATCATCGTCTCGCGGTTCTCCAGCATGTAGGAGACGCCGGACGGCGTGCGCGCATTGTCCTCCAGCACATAGAACTCGTTCTCGCTGATGCGAACGATATCGACGCCGATGATATGGGTGTAGACGCCGGCCGGCGGCCGTACCCCGATCATCTCCGGCAGGAACGCCTCGTTCTTGGCGATCAATTCCTTGGGGACGCGCCCGGCGCGCAAGATCTCCTGGCGGTGGTAGATATCGTCGAGAAACGCGTTCAGCGCCTGGACGCGCTGCTCGATGCCCTGCGTCAGCCGTCGCCATTCATTGCCGGAAATGATGCGCGGGACGATATCGAAGGGAATAAGGCGTTCGGAGGCTTCCTGCTCGCCATAGACGGCAAAGGTGATGCCGGTCTTGCGAAAGACGCGTTCGGCGTCCTGCATCTTCTCGCTAAGCCTGGCCGGATCCTGGTCCTTCAGCCAGCGGTCGTAAGCCGAATACGGTTTTCTCAATCCGGAGATTTCCGGAAGCATTTCGTCGAACGCTGCCAATCGCATACTCCCCTGTGAGGCCATTTCACTGGCGTCACGCGAGAAAATCAAGCGCAATCGGTGATTTGTAGGATGCTGGCGATCAGTATGTCGCGACCTGCCTACAATTAGGGCATCGCCGATATGGCTGGGTCAGGCTTTGCCTCGTGCCCGGGCAGGCGGCCGGCGCCGCTCAGAGACTGTTTCGAAATTCGCTCTGGCGAGTCATATGGTGGTGGTTTCGAGAACCGGCGCGCAGCGGACATTAGAGCGCTGCGCGTCCAATTGGACGCGCAAGGACGCTCTAACACTTTGCATTTGCGCATGATCCCTTTCCGGAAACCGAAATCGGTTTCCGGGGTCATGCGCTGGTCCGTGAGCACCGGAAGCGCAGAAAACGCCATCAGATGGCCGCCAGAGTAGAGTTTCCACACGATCTCTCAGAACGCGCGGAAGGTGACGACTGTAAACGTGTCCTTGATGCCGGGAAGAATCTGCACCTTCTCGTTGACGAAGTGGCCGATGTCTTCCTCGTCGTCGACATAGAATTTGGCGAGCAGATCGTAGTCGCCGGCTGTCGAGTAGATTTCCGAGGCGATCTCGGCATCGGCCAACGCGCCGGCAACGTCATAGGACTTGCCCAGATCGCACTTTATCTGCACGAAAAATGCCTTCATTGCCCGGTCCTGCTCAAGCTTGCACGCATAGGCCGCCCTTGTGGCAGACTGCCGCCCGGCTTTCAAGCATCAGGACGGCGCTCAGGCAGAACCCGACTTAAGTGCAGCCAATCGCCGAAATGTTCGCGCCCGCTGATCGTCGGGCCGGACGGCAAGGATTACCCGACGGCAGTTCCCGCATCACTGGCTGCAACCTGCGCGTGGCACTTCGCTGAGCACCTGAGCGCTCGATCACATCGCCGGGATATCGCCCCTAGCCCAGCCCACGCAAATTTCCGCCGCCCGCGCCTCGAAGGCGCCGGCGTCGATGGCGGCACGAATGTCCTGCATCAGCCTCTGGTAGTAGGAAAGATTGTTCCAGGTCAGAAGCATCGCCCCCAGCGCCTCTTGCGAGCGGACCAGATGATGCAGATAGGCGCGTGAATAATCTCTGGCGGCCGGGCAGTCGCTTTGCTCGTCCAGCGGACGCGGATCGTCGGCATGGCGGGCGTTGCGCAGATTGACCTTGCCGCGCCGAGTGTAGGCGAGGCCATGGCGGCCGGCGCGCGTCGGCATCACGCAATCGAACATGTCGATGCCGCGCGCCACCGATTTCAATATGTCGTCGGGCGTGCCGACACCCATCAGATAACGCGGCCTGTCGGCGGGCAGTTCCGGGCAGGTGATGTCGAGCATTTCGAGCATCACCGCTTGCGGCTCGCCGACCGCCAGCCCGCCGATCGCATAGCCCTTGAGGTCCATCGCTTTCAGCGCCTGCGCCGAGCGCAGCCGCAGGGCCGGTATGTCGCCGCCCTGGACGATGCCAAACATTGCCTTCCCGGACTGGTCGCCGAACGCCGTCCTGCAACGCTCGGCCCAGCGCAGCGACAGCTCCATGGCCCGCTCGATCTCCTTCTCCATGGCCGGCAGCGCGGTGCATTCGTCGAGCTGCATCTGGATGTCGGAATCGAGCAGCCCTTGGATCTCGATCGAGCGCTCGGGCGACATCTCATGGGCGGCGCCGTCGATATGCGAGCGGAAGGTAACGCCCTTTTCGTTCAGTTTCCTCAGCTTCGACAGCGACATCACCTGGAAGCCGCCGCTGTCGGTCAGGATTGGGTGCGGCCAGCGGGCGAATTCATGCAGGCCGCCAAGCCGCGCCACACGTTCGGCGCCGGGCCGCAGCATCAGATGATAGGTGTTGCCCAGGATGATATCCGAGCCGACGCCGCGCACCTGATCCATATACATGGTCTTGACCGTGCCGCCGGTGCCGACCGGCATGAAGGCCGGCGTGCGGATTTCTCCGCGCGGCATGGTGATGGAGCCGCGCCGCGCTTTGCCGTCGGTCGCCAGCACCTCGAAGGTGAACGCCTTAGTCATTGAATTCTTGTCGTATACCGGGCGCGCGTCCATCGTTCTCCTCTTTGAACAGAAGGCTTGCATCTCCGTAGGAGTAGAACCTGTAGCGGGTCTCGATGGCATGCGCATAGGCCGCACGCATTGTTTTCAGACCGCAAAACGCCGAAACCAGCATGAACAGCGTTGAGCGCGGTAGATGGAAATTGGTCATCAGCATGTCGGCGGCCTTGAAACGATAGCCGGGCGTGATGAAGATGTCGGTCGGACCCGACCATCCGGCCAATGTGCCGTCCTCCCGCGTGGCGCTCTCCAGCAGGCGCAGCGACGTCGTACCGACGGCGATGATGCGCCCACCGCGCGCCTTCGCCGCGTTGAGCGCCGCGGCGGTTTCCGGGCTGACAGAACCGATCTCGGCATGCATCTTGTGGTCGGCGGTGTCGTCGACTTTCACCGGCAGGAACGTGCCGGCGCCGACATGCATGGTGACGAAGCGCCGCTCGACGCCCTTGGCATCGAGAGCGGCGAAAAGCTCGGGCGTGAAATGCAGGCCGGCCGTGGGGGCGGCGACAGCCCCCTCCTCCCTGGCGTATATGGTCTGGTAGTCGCTGCGGTCGCGTTCGTCGTCGTCGCGCTTCGAAGCGATATAAGGCGGCAGCGGAATGTGGCCGACGGCGTGCAGCGCCTCGTCGAGAAACGGACCTGACAGATCAAAGCCGAGCAAAGCCTCGCCGGCCTCGCCCTTCTCGATCACCGTGGCATCGAGTTGGCCGAGAAAGCAGGAATTGGCGTCATGGCCGAAATGGATGCGGTCACCGGCGGCGATGCGCTTGCCCGGCCGCATGAAAGCCAGCCAGCGATCGGGAGCCACCCGCATGTGCAGCGTGGCTTCGACTTGCGCCGCCGCTTCGCCGCGCCGCCTGATGCCTTTCAACTGTGCCGGAATAACCTTGGTGTCGTTGAAGACCAGCACGTCACCAGCCTCGAGCAGGGACGGCAGCTCGCGAACCGTCCGGTCCTCGAGCCTCTCACCCGGCCTGACAACCAGCATTTTGGCGCTGTCGCGCGGTTCGGCCGGTCGAAGCGCAATGCGCTCCTCCGGCAGATCAAAGTCGAAAAGATCGACGCGCAAGAAAATCCCGCCTCAAAATTCCGGGCAGGTCACCGCCCAGGCGCCAACACCGCCGATGCTCAGCGTGCCGCCCATCGCGAAATTGGACTGTTCGCTGGCCTTGACCAGTCGCAATCTGGCGACGATCGAGCTGATGCCCTCATCGGTGAGATCGATCGCCATGTGCTGGTCGTCCTCGAATGCCTGTCCGACGATGACTTTTGTCGAACCCGGCTGACCGTCGGTGGTCCAGTGCCTGCCGCCGGCCTCAAGCCATACACGCGCAACCGCGATGACGGCAGTGTGCCCCATCAGGACGTCGATCGATGCCGCGTCGTCTTCAGCGCTGCAAACGATCGATTCCGTCGCCAACGCCGGAGTGGCCGCCGCGACAAGCATCAGAGTGATAGCCGCGACAACCCGGTAGGTCATTTCACGTCGGCCGCGACCTTCAGCGACACGATCTTGTCGGGATCCGGCACCGGCTCGCCGCGCTTGATCTTGTCGACATTGTCCATGCCCTCGATGACCTGGCCCCAGACCGTGTATTGGCGGTTGAGGAAGGCGGCATCGTCGAAGCAGATGAAGAACTGCGAGTTGGCCGAGTTCGGATTCTGCGAGCGTGCCATCGAGCAGGTGCCGCGGCCGTGATTGGCGTTGGAGAACTCCGCCTTCAGGTCGGGCTTGTCGGAGCCGCCGGTGCCGGCGCGCGCCGGTGCGAAAGAGGGCTTGCTGGAATTGCCGAATTTCACGTCGCCGGTCTGCGCCATGAAACCGTCGATGACGCGGTGGAACACCACGCCGTCATAAGCGCCTTCGCGCGCCAGTTCCTTGATGCGGCCGACATGGCCAGGCGCCAGATCGGGAAACAGTTCGATGACGACCTTGCCCTTGGTCGTTTCCATGATGAGTGCGTTCTCGCGGTCCTTGATCTCGGCCATTTCAGAATATCCTTTGAAATAAATGGGTTTACTTGCCGTCGGCGGCGATGCGCACCTTGATCATGCGATCGGGATCGGTGACGACCCCGTTCTGCGCCGCGTCGCCTTTCTTGATCTTGTCCACCAACTCCATGCCGTTCTCGACATTGCCGACGATGGTGTACTGGCCATCGAGCGGCGGCGCCGGCGCGAACATGATGAAGAACTGCGAATTGGCGGAATCCGGGTCCTGCGAACGGGCCATCCCGACCACGCCACGCTGATAGCGCTCGGTCTGAGAGAATTCGGCCGGCAGGTCGGGAAGATCGGAACCGCCGGTGCCGACAGCGTCGGCGCTGAAGCCGTTCTTCATGTTGCCGAACTTCACGTCGCCGGTCTGCGCCATGAAGCCGTCGATGACACGGTGGAAAGCGACGTTGTCATAAGCGCCCTGGCGCACCAGCTTCTTGATCTGCTCGACATGCTTCGGCGCGAGATCGGGCCTGAGCGCGACGGTCACGTCGCCGTCCTTAAGCGTGATGATCATGGTGTTTTCCGGATCGGCGGCGAACGCCGAAACGGATGCGGTCACAAGACCGAAAAGAACGACAAAGCAGGTGGCGAGCCTTTTGAGCTGCATGGATCTTTCTCCGAAAACCTTTGTTTCACGCATGTCGTTGCTCAAACCGGGTTCCACGTTTGGGCGACATGCATTATTTCGCAAATTTGGCGGTGAGTGCGCCAGCCACGGCCGCCGGCACGAAGGCGCGGACGTCGCCGCCCATCGAGGCTATCTGACGGACAAGTGTGGCGGTAATGGTTCGCACCGAAGGGCTGGCGGGCAGAAAAACCGTCTGCAGTTCAGGCGCCATGGTCTCGTTCATACCGGCCATCTGCATCTCGTAGTCGAGATCGGTGCCGTCGCGCAGACCGCGGATCATGATCGAGGCGCCCTGCTTCCTGGCAGCGTCGATGACCAGCCCGTCGAAAGCGACGACCTTGATGCGCGCGCCGTCGCGGCCGAATTCGGCCTTCGTCGCAGCTTCGATGAGGCCGACCCGCTCCTCGAACGAGAACAGCGGTTTCTTGCCGGGATGAATGCCGATCGCTGCATAGACGGTGTCCGCCACAGCCAGCGACGCCTTCAGGACGTCGAGATGGCCGTTGGTCGGCGGGTCGAAGGAGCCGGCATAAAGGGCGATGCGTTCGGTCATGGCAGGTGCTTCTAGCGAGCCTCTCTCGCAAAGGCAAATCCGATCGGCGAGCCGCCAATGCAAGTCGCCGCAAACGCCTGCCTTTGGGGCCTGACCCGAGGGTGCGCAGCGGTTTGGAACAACGGCATCCACCCAAACGGGGCTTCAAAGCGCATCGCCTGAGCCACGGTAATCGCGATGCGCTTTGAGTGAACCTTTTGGCCGAGATGAACGACCAATGAATGGGCCGATCACGAAGGCTTCACGCAGCCTTCATTAGATTGCAGCTTCAGAAGATGAAACCAAAACCCCATTTGATCGTTGCTAGGTGCAGGAGAACACGCACATGCTGATCTACATGCTCGCCACCGCAATGACCGTCGCCATGCTGATCGCCACCGTATTCGGGCTGCATCAGGAAGCAGAGCGCGTCCGCGCCAAGTCCAATGCCAAGCGGTTCGGAGGCTTCGGTATCCGCAAGCCTTCACGCCACTTCTGAAGCGGCTGCTATTTGTTGACGGCGCCGGCCCCATCTGGCCGGCACTCCCCAAATCAAGACCTACTCGGCGTTGTTGTCCGGGCCAGCGCCTTCAGTACCGGTATCCAGAGTTGCGTCGCCCTCGACACTCTCTTCGGCTTCCTCGTCCGACTGCGGTTCCGTTATCCGCTCCACCGAAACGACCTTCTCGCCGTCAGCAGTGTTGAAGATGGTCACGCCCTTGGTGGCGCGGCTGGCGAAGCGAATTCCGTTGACCGGCACGCGGATGACGGTGCCGCCATCCGAGACAAGCATGATCTGGTCGTCATTGCCGACCGGGAAAGTCGCCACCAGACGGCCGATCTCAGCCACTTTCGACACATCGGTGGCGCGGATGCCCTTGCCGCCGCGCCCTATCTGGCGGAAATCATAGGAAGACGAGCGCTTGCCGTAGCCATATTCCGTCACCGTCAGCACGAACTGCTCGTGTGCCTTGAGGAATTCGTAGCGCTCGTCGGAAAGCTCCGTCTCCTCGCCGACCTCCTCATTGGTGAGCTGGAAGTCTTCGTCCTCGCCCGCCGCAATGCCGGCGGCGAGCCGCCGTTCGGCCGCCACCCGCTTGAGATAAGCGGCGCGCTCGGCCGGCGACGCATCGACATGTTCGATCACCGCCATCGAGATCACCCGGTCGCTGGCAGCCATGGCGATGCCGCGCACGCCGACCGAGTTGCGGCTCTGGAAAACGCGCACGTCGCTGACCGAGAAGCGTATGCACTGGCCGGAGCTTGCGGTCAAAAGCACGTCGTCATTGTCGGTGCAGGTCTCGACGCCGAGTATCTCGTCGCCCTCCTCTTCCAGCTTCATGGCGATCTTGCCGTTGCGGTTGACCTGGACGAAATCCGACAGCTTGTTGCGGCGCACCGTGCCGCGCGTCGTGGCGAACATCACGTCGAGCTCACCCCAACTGGTCTCGTCCTCGGGCAGCGGCATGATGGTGGTGATGCGTTCGCCCTGCTCCAGCGGCAGCATGTTGATCAGCGCCTTGCCGCGCGACTGCGGGTTGCCGATCGGCAGGCGCCAGACCTTTTCCTTGTAGACGATGCCGCGCGAGGAGAAGAACAGCACCGGCGTGTGCGTGTTGGCGACAAACAGCCGGGTGACGAAATCCTCTTCCTTGGTCGACATGCCGGAGCGGCCCTTGCCGCCGCGGCGCTGCGCCCGGTAGAGCGACAACGGCACACGCTTGATGTAGCCGGAATGGCTGACCGTCACGACCATGTCCTCGCGCTGGATCAGGTCCTCGTCTTCCATATCCGCCCCGCCCTCGGACAGCTCGGTGCGGCGCGGCGTGCCGAACTCGTCGCGCACGGCGGCAAGCTCGTCCTTGACGATCTGCTGAATGCGGGCGCGCGACGACAGGATGTCCAGGTAATCCTTGATCTCGTCGCCGATTGTGTTCAACTCGTCGGCGATCTCGTCGCGGCCGAGCGCGGTCAGCCGCTGCAGGCGCAGTTCGAGGATGGCGCGCGCCTGTTCCTCGGACAGGTTGTAGGTGCCGTCCTCGTTGATGCGGTGGCGCGGATCGTCGATCAGCAGGATCAGCGATTCGACGTCGCCCGAGGGCCAGCGCCGCTCCATCAACTGCTCGCGCGCCGTCTGCGGATCCGGCGCGCTGCGGATCAGCTTTATCACCTCGTCGATGTTGGCGACGGCTATGGCGAGGCCGACCAGCACATGGGCACGGTCGCGCGCCTTGCGCAGCAGGAATTTCGTGCGCCGGCTGATCACGTCCTCGCGGAAGGCGACGAACGCCTTAAGCATGTCGGTCAGCGTCAGCAATTCCGGCTTGCCGCCGTTCAGCGCCACCATGTTGGCGCCGAACGACGTCTGCAGCGGCGTGAAACGGTAGAGTTGGTTGAGGATGACGTCGGCGACCGCGTCGCGCTTCAGTTCGATGACGACACGGTAGCCCTGGCGATCGCTCTCGTCGCGGATGTCGGAAACGCCTTCGATGCGCTTGTCACGCACCAGTTCGGCCATCTTCTCGATCATCGACGACTTGTTCACCTGGTAGGGAACCTCGGTGATGACGATCGATTCACGGTCGTTGCCGCGCGCCTCGACGTTGACGCGGCCGCGCATGACGATGGAGCCGCGGCCGGTCGAATAGGCGCTGTAGATGCCGGAACGGCCGAGCACGATGCCGCCGGTCGGGAAATCCGGCCCTGGAATGATCTCCATCAGCGCCGGCAGATCGATCGCCGGATTGTCGATGAGGGCAATGGCACCGTTGCAGACCTCGCCCAGATTGTGCGGCGGGATGTTGGTGGCCATGCCGACGGCGATGCCGCCGGAGCCGTTGACCAACAGGTTCGGGAAGCGCGCCGGCAGGACTTTCGGTTCGCTGCCGGACGCATCATAAGTGTCCTGGAAATCGACGGTGTCCTTGTCGATGTCTTCCAGCAACTCATGCGCGACCTTGGTCAGTCGCGATTCGGTGTAACGCATCGCCGCCGGCGGATCGCCGTCGATCGAGCCGAAATTGCCCTGCCCGTCGATCAGCGGCACGCGCAGCGACCAGTCCTGCGCCATCCGCACCAAGGCGTCGTAGATCGAGGCATCGCCATGCGGATGGTATTTACCCATCACGTCGGCGACCGGGCGGGCCGACTTCACATATTTGCGGTTCCAGTGATAGCCGCTCTCGTGGGCAGCATAGAGGATGCGGCGATGCACCGGCTTCAACCCGTCGCGCACGTCGGGCAGCGCACGGCTGACGATCACGCTCATCGCGTAATCGAGATAGGAGCGCTGCATCTCCTCGATAATGGATATCGGCTCGATGCCGGTGGGCCCGCCGTCGGCGCCGCGCGGTGTCTTCTGGTCGGTCAAATCAGGTCACAATCAAATCGGGAATCACTCGGTGCTTATATAGGAAGCCGGGCCGAAACTCCAACGTCCGCGGCAGTTTTCCAGTGTCGGTTTTTGTGGTGATTTCAAAAGGATATCACTGATTGCGACGATATGGCCGAGGCGCTTTCGTGGCCGCCGGGGCAAAGCTCATTGTCAGGCATTTTTGCTTCACAAAGCCGGAACCACGGACGCGTTCGGCAATTTATCGCCTCGCCGCCGGAGCCGGTAGGCACCGGGCGCCTCCCCCATCACGCGGCGGAAACGGCGGTTGAAGGTCGACAAATCGTTGAACCCGGCCTCGAAGGCGATCGTCGAGATCGCCTCGTCCGACATGCGCAGCCGCACCGCCGCCCTGTGCAGCCGGGTTTTCAGCACGAACTGGTAGGGCGTCATGCCCGCGACATGCCGGAAGCTGCGCAGGAAATGGTAAGGACTGGTCGCCGTTTCGCTTGCAAGCTCGGCGAGCGAGACCGGGCTTTCGGCATCCTTTTCGATGCGCCGCACCGCCTCCGCGACGCGTTTCTGATCGCGGCGGCTCGGTGACCGGGCAGCGGGCGTGAGACCGGAGGCGACGGCTGCGCCGGCAATCCGCAGTCCGAGTTCCTCGAACGCTTCGTTATCGGCCATTTCGCGCGCGGCTTCCGCCTCGGCCAGCAGCGGTGCCAGCGCCGGCAAGGGCGGCAGAAGCGGCGTCTTGAAGGCCAGCTTCTTCGCGCCCGGCACATCGGCGACGATCTGTTCCATATAGGCCGGGCTGAAATGACAGGAGATGCAGCGGTCGCCGGCGCCATGCTCGTGCCCACACTCGTAGCAAGTGCGGGGGTTGCCGAGCAGAATTGCGCCCGGCGTCAGCATCGCCGTGCCCTGGCGTGCGCGGTAGCGGAAGGTGCCGTTGGTCACCACTGCGACACAGAAGGTGCGATGCTCTTCCTCGAACGGGCGATCAGCGACGCCGGCAGTGCAGACCACGTCCGACACCCGCCAGCCTTTTCCGGACGCCAGTGTATGCACGCTCGTCGTCATGGCCGAAAGATAGCAATTTTTCCCAAGCGCAAGAAGACTGCCAGGGCCTATTCTTCCCGGTCTCCTGACAATGTGGGCAGAAACCATGTTCAATTCATCCTCCTTTGCCGAAGCCCTGCACAGTGACGGGCCAGCCGCAGGCCTTGCCGAAAAACTGAACCTTTACGGCCGCTTCGTCGGCGCCTGGACGTTCGATGCCACGCGCCATCTCGAAGACGGCCAGGTGCTGACCGGACGCGGCGAGGTGCATTTCGGCTGGGTGCTCGAGGGCCGCGCGATCCAGGACGTATGGATCTTGCCCGTGCGGAACAGTGGCGCACAGAGCTCGCTCGGCAAATGGACCTTTTATGGCACGACACTGCGCGTCTATGACCCCGGCGTCGACGCCTGGCATATCTTCTGGAGCGATCCGCGCACCCAGTATTACAGCCGCCAGCTCGGCCGCGCCGAGGGCGACACCATCGTCCAGCAAGGCGCCGACGGCACCGGCGCCTCGGTGCGCTGGAGCTTTTCCCGGATCACCGAAAATTCGTTCCGCTGGCTAGGCGAACGCTCGCAGGACGACGGCGCGACCTGGCGGCTCGAAGTCGAGTTCCTGGCGCGGCGCACCGCCAGCGCCTGACCTGCATGGTTTCCCCTGACGCCGCTTTGCTCTACCAATGCTGGGATCTCGGGCACTGCCCGGCGGGGAGGGTCAGAGATGCCGAGCTTCGACAGCCTGTTCAACGCCTTCGTCACCATTCTGGTGACCATCGACCCGCCTGGCCTGGCGCCCCTCTTCCTCGCCGTGACGCGCGGCATGAACCGCGAGGAGCGCAACCAGGTTTCCGTGCGTGCCTCGATCATCGCTTTCCTGGTGATGGCGCTGTTTGCAATCGCCGGCGCATCGATCCTGTCGGTGTTCGGCATCACGCTGCCGGCGTTCCGCGTCGCCGGCGGGTTCCTGCTGTTCTTCATCGCCTTCGAAATGGTGTTCGAGCGCCGGCAGGACCGCAAGGAGAAGATCGGCGACGTCGCCATCACCAAGGACATGATCCACAACATCGCCGCCTTTCCGCTGGCGATCCCGCTGATCGCCGGTCCGGGAGCGATTTCAGCGACGGTCCTGCTGTCCGGCTCGTTTCCAGGTCTTGGCGCGCAGGCAGCCCTTGTCGGCATCATCGCGATCTGCCTTGTCATCACCTACCTGGTGTTCGTGCTGGCCGAGCGCATCGACCGTATTCTCGGCCAGACCGGCCGCTCGATCCTGACACGGCTGCTCGGCGTCATCCTGGCGGCGCTTGCCGTTCAGTTCGTCGCCGATGGCGTCAAAGCGTTGATGGCAGCATGAAAATGAGGCGGTCTCGCGCTTGATCGCCGCCGAGGCCGTCATTTTCGTCGTCCAGCTCGCGCAACGAACCGCCACTGGACGCTATCCTACTTCGCCGTCGTATCAATAACTTCGAAGTCGTGGGTGATCTCGGCGGTCTTGGCCATCATTGCCGAGGCCGAGCAGTATTTTTCGATCGAAAGATCGATTGCCCGCCTGACCTTGTCAGGCGAAAGCGCGCGGCCCTTGACGACAAAACGCATATGGATGCGGGTGAACACCCGCGGCTCCTTCTCCGCCCGGTCGGCATCGAGTTCGACCACGCAGTCTTCGACCGCCTCTCGCCCCTTTTCGAGGATGTGGACGACATCATAGGCCGAGCAGCCGCCAGTGCCGAGCAGCACCAGTTCCATCGGGCTCGGCCCCGGCGTCTTGCCGTCCGGTCCGAACGCGGTTCCCAGCACCATCTTGTGACCGCTGCCGGACTCGCCGACGAAAGTGCGCTCCTCGACCCATTTGACCCGTGCTTTCACCTGATACGTCCTTTCACCGCACACCGCTCAAACGCACAACGTCCCGAAAATCCAAGATAGATTTTCGGGACGCCAATGCGTGGCCTCAAATAGCTGGCTGTCAGCTCGCGCAGAGCCGCTCGCTCCAAGCGATCAGAACGGAATTTCGTCGTCGAGTTCGCGCGACGAACCGCCGCCACCCTTGTTGCCGCCGCCGCCGCGATTGAGACTCTCGCCCGGGCCGGACTGGCCGAAATCGGAACCGCGGCTGCTGCCGCCACCGGCATAGCTGCCGACCTGACCGCCCTCGCCCTGCCCGCGTGCGTCGAGCATCTGCAGTTCCCCACGGAATTTCTGCAGCACGATTTCGGTCGTGTAGCGGTCATTGCCGGTCTGGTCCTGCCATTTGCGCGTCTGCAACTGGCCCTCGACATAAACCTTCGCACCCTTCTTCAGATACTGCTCGGCGACCTTGGCGAGCTGCTCGTTGAAGATCACGACATTGTGCCACTCGGTCTTTTCCTTGCGCTCGCCGGAAGTCTTGTCGCGCCAGCTTTCCGACGTGGCGACGCGGATATTGACGACCGGCTCACCCGAATTCAAACGGCGGATTTCCGGGTCCGCCCCGAGATTGCCCACCAGAATGACCTTGTTGACGCTACCCGCCATGATACTTCTCCGCGCTCATCCGAAACAATTTTTTCTCGCTCTCACCTTATAGACTGCGGACATTCCCCGCCTGCCGTGGCTGGCTTTTCCCACAAGGTTTTTGTTCTCTTTTCGTTCTATAACCATCAATCCGTTTTGTCAAGGAATGTCAGCAATCGATGGGTTCCGCCGTACCGTTCCATATGGGCGCGAAAAGACTGCTTGCCAAATCAATAAGCGTAGACTTATGCTTCCGGCATGATCGAAGCCGAGATTTTTCGAGCGCTTGCCGACCCGACGCGCCGCGCCGTCTACGAACGGCTCGCCGCCGGCGAGATGACGGTGTCGGAACTGCGCAGCGGCATGAGCGTGTCGCAACCGGCCGTGTCGCAGCATCTTGCAGTGCTGCGCGGCGCCGGCCTGGTGGCCGAGCGGCGAGCCGGCCGCAACGCCTATTATCGCGCCGATCCGCAAGGGCTTGACCCTCTGCTCGGCTGGATCGAGCGTTACCGTGCGTTCTGGCCCGAGCGTATCGAACGGCTCAAGGCGGTTTTGAAGGATATGGACCAATGACGGCAAACAGCATTCCGACATGGCGGCAGATTCAATCGAGTTCGAGTGCGAGCTTCCAGATCCGCCGGAAAAAGTGTGGCGGGCGCTGACTGTGCCGGACCTGCTCGCGGCCTGGATGATGCCGAACGACATCAAGCCGGAGATCGGCGGCCGCTTTGCCGTTGCCAAGGCGGATGCACCGATCGAGTGCGAAATCCTCGACGCCGAGCCCGAACGCCTGCTGCGTTATTCCTGGCGGGAGCGGCCGGCGCTTGGCGATACAGCGGATCCGCTCACCAGCCCGCTGGACAGTATCGTCACCTTCACGCTCGACCGCACTGTGTCGGGCGGCACCCATCTGCGCATCGTCCACAACGGCTTTGCGCGAGTAGCCACGCCTGCGATTGCCGGCGCCGGTTGCCGGGTTTCGCTCAACGCACATAGCCCCAGACAGACCATAGCCGCAAACACGCCTCGCCTCGTCCTGCGCGCGGCCTGAGCAGCACAACGGAGAAAAGCGATGAGCGGTTTTGCCAATCTGGTGCCGATGGTGATCGAGCAGTCGAGCCGCGGCGAACGCGCCTTCGACATTTTTTCGCGGCTGCTGCGCGAGCGCATCGTCTTCATCAACGGTCCGATCGACGACAATGTGTCGGCGCTGGTCTGTGCCCAGCTCCTGTCGCTGGAATCCGACAATCCCGATAAGGAAATTTCCCTCTACATCAATTCGCCGGGCGGCGTGGTGACCAGCGGTTTCGCCATCTATGACACGATGCAGTATATAAGCAGTCCGGTATCCACCGTCTGCATGGGCTTTGCCGCCTCGATGGCCTCGTTCCTGCTGATGGCCGGCACACCGGGGCGACGCATCGCGCTGCCCAACGCCAGCATCCTGCTGCACCAGCCGTCAGGCGGTTTCCAGGGCCAGGCCTCCGACATCCAGCGCCACGCCGAAGGCATCCTCAGGACCAAGCGGCGCATGACCGAGCTTTACGCGCACCACTGTGGTCGCACGTTCGAAGAAGTCGAACGCACGCTCGACCGCGATCATTTCATGACCGCCGCGGAGGCAAAGACATGGGGCCTTGTCGACCATGTTTTTGACACGCGTAAGAGAGCGGCGTGAAAGGGTAGCCGGCTCATAAGCAACGTCGGTCAGCCGTTCGGCTAGTTTGATCGCCACCGGTCTGGCTTCGGCCAGAGTGCGGCGATACAGTCCGCCGATGTCTGAGATCTCACGCATTTGCTTGAACCGGCTGATTATCGGTATCGCCGTCGCGGCGATGACCTCCGGCGCGGCGTTCGCCGAAGACAGTTCACCGCCTTCGCAGAACGGCACGCTGCCCGGTGTGACCAACGACTATCGCATCGCCAAGCCGGCTGCCGAACCCGACGAGGCCGTGTCCAGCAACGGCCAGTTCAAGATCGGCGATACCGATGTCAGGATTTCCGGCAGCATAACCTTCGATGTCGGCGCGGGCTCGATGAAGGCCCCCCGGTGATAGGACACCTCCATCGGCCTTCATCGCTGCCACAATCTCAAGGCACTCGTGCGCCTGCGGCTCTGAAACGAACAGCCCCGCCGCTGCTTCCGCAAACGGTCGGGGCTTTTTTGGATCTGAAATCCAAACTTGCCGGGAGTACACTGCCGGCTTTTGATTTCGGATGCTTCGCGGCATTCAGCCGACGATCCGACTAGTAGTCTCTGATTTTAATGGGATCGGCAGGTCACGGTTTGTCGGGCGGCGCAGACGCCTGGCCCTGGCACTTATGCCTGCCGCGGCTCCAGCGACACGTGGAGCCTCAAGGGACTGTCCGGTGGAGTCATTCCTTTGCTCTCCTTTTCTGTCCATTGCGACTGGTGTCGTCCGAAGCGCATATCGCAAAGCCTGCGGCGTCTCGCAGGCCGCCTTGGGGCGGCGAGGCCATCGAAAGACGGTCGGCTTCGGTTGACGTTTGGAGTCTGCCCCCCTGAGCCCGAGACGTCAACAGTTGGATAGCCGATTTACCAAAAACGTGATCGCTTGTGTGGCGAATCCGAACTTTGCATCCGTTTTGAGCAGCGCGACGTCGGCTGTGGTTTACATGAACGCATTTGTCAGGAGCGTGTTCGGCCTTTGTTCTTTCCGCTTGCTCGCCCGCGCGAAAGACGGTTAAAGGCTTGGTCGAGAGTTCTCTCGAAACGGTGGCGAAATTACCTACATAGGGGATGGTCGGGACAACCTGCCATCCCACGAGATTCCAGATCTGAGGCGGCGACCGGCGATGGCCGACCATAAATATCTTTCCATTCGCGGGGCGCGCGAACACAATCTGAAGAATGTCGATCTCGACCTGCCGCGTGACAGCCTGATCGTCATGACCGGGCTGTCGGGGTCAGGCAAGTCGTCGCTTGCCTTCGACACCATCTATGCCGAGGGCCAGCGCCGCTACGTCGAGAGCCTGTCGGCCTATGCGCGGCAGTTCCTCGAAATGATGCAGAAGCCTGATGTCGACCAGATCGACGGCTTGTCGCCGGCCATCTCCATCGAGCAGAAGACCACGTCGAAGAACCCGCGCTCGACGGTTGGCACCGTCACCGAGATCTACGACTATATGCGGCTGCTGTTCGCGCGCGTCGGCATCCCCTATTCGCCGGCCACCGGCCTGCCGATCGAGAGCCAGACGGTGTCGCAGATGGTCGACCGCGTGCTGGCGGTCGAGGAAGGCACGCGTCTGTTCATCCTGGCGCCGATGGTGCGAGGCCGCAAAGGCGAATACCGCAAGGAACTGCTGGAGCTGCAGAAAAAGGGTTTTCAGCGCGTCAAGGTCGACGGTGTTTTTTACGAAATCGCCGACGTGCCGGCGCTGGACAAGAAGTACAAGCATGACCTCGACGTCGTCGTCGACCGCATCGTTGTGCGCGGCGATCTGGCGACGCGGCTTGCCGATTCCATCGAGACCGCGCTGAAGCTCGCCGACGGGCTGGCGGTGGCCGAATTCGCCGACCGGCCGCTCGACGCCAGCCAGACCGGCGAGGATTCGGTCAACAAATCGAAGAATGAGACGCATGAGCGCATCCTGTTCTCCGAAAAATTCGCCTGCCCGGTGTCCGGCTTCACCATTCCCGAGATCGAGCCCAGGCTGTTTTCCTTCAACAACCCGTTCGGCGCCTGCCCGACCTGCGACGGCCTCGGCAGCCAGCGCGCCATCGACGCCAGCCTGATCGTGCCCGACGACAATCTGTCGCTGCGCGCCGGCGCCGTCAGCCCATGGGCGAAATCGACCTCACCCTATTACGTGCAGACGCTCGAGGCGCTGGGCAAGGCTTATGGCTTCAAGCTCGGCGACAAGTTCCGCGACCTGAGCGAAGAGGCAAAGCAAGCCATCCTGCACGGCACCGGCGAGCGCGAGGTCACTTTCCAGTACGATGACGGCCTGCGCTCCTACCAGACGACAAAGACATTCGAAGGCGTCATCCCCAATCTCGAGCGGCGCTGGAAGGAAACCGAATCCGCCTGGATGCGCGAGGAGATCGAGCGCTTCATGTCGGCCACGCCTTGCCCGGCCTGCCGCGGCTACCGGCTGAAGCCGGAAGCGCTGGCGGTGAAGATTGCCGGCAAGCATATCGGCGAGGTCACCGAGCTGTCGATCCGCAAGGCCGACCAATGGTTCACCGAGCTGCCCGCCGCACTCAGCGACAAGCAGAACGAGATCGCGGTGCGCGTACTCAAGGAAATCCGCGAGCGGCTGCGCTTCCTCAACGATGTCGGGCTCGACTACCTGACGCTGTCGCGCAATTCCGGCACGCTGTCGGGCGGCGAGAGCCAGCGCATACGGCTGGCTTCGCAGATCGGCTCCGGCCTCACCGGCGTGCTCTATGTGCTGGACGAGCCGTCGATCGGCCTGCACCAGCGCGACAATGCGCGCCTGCTCGACACGCTGAAGCATTTGCGCGACATCGGCAACACGGTGATCGTCGTCGAGCATGACGAGGACGCCATCCTGCATGCCGACTATGTCGTCGATATCGGCCCGGCCGCCGGCATCCACGGCGGCCACATCATCGCGCAGGGAACGCCGCAGCAGATCATGGCCAGCCCCGCCTCGATCACCGGCAAATATCTGTCCGGCGAGCTCGAAGTGGCGACGCCGGCGGTGCGGCGCGAGGCCAAGAAGAACCGGCGCCTGAAGATCGTCGGCGCGCGCGGCAACAATCTGAAGAATGTTACCGCCGAAATCCCGCTCGGCACCTTCACCGCCGTCACCGGCGTCTCCGGCGGCGGCAAGTCGACCTTCCTGATCGAGACCTTGTTCAAGGCAGCGTCGCGCCGCATCATGGGTTCGCGCGAGCACCCGGCAGAGCACGACCGCATCGAGGGCCTCGAATTCCTCGACAAGGTCATCGATATCGACCAGTCGCCTATAGGGCGGACGCCGCGCTCCAATCCCGCCACCTATACCGGCGCCTTCACGCCGATCCGCGACTGGTTCGCCGGGCTGCCGGAGTCCAAGGCGCGCGGCTATCAGCCAGGTCGCTTCTCGTTCAACGTCAAGGGCGGCCGCTGCGAGGCCTGCCAGGGCGACGGCGTCATCAAGATCGAGATGCACTTTTTGCCCGACGTCTATGTCACCTGCGACGTCTGTCACGGCAAGCGCTACAACAGAGAGACGCTCGACGTCCTGTTCAAGGGCAAGTCGATTGCCGACGTGCTCGACATGACGGTCGAGGAAGGCGTCGATTTCTTCGCCGCCGTGCCCGGCGTGCGCGACAAGCTGGAGACGCTGAAGCAGGTCGGCCTCGGCTACATCCATGTCGGCCAGCAGGCGACGACTTTGTCGGGCGGCGAGGCGCAGCGCATCAAGCTGGCCAAGGAACTGTCGCGCAAGGCGACCGGCAAGACGCTCTACATCCTCGACGAGCCAACCACCGGCCTGCATTTCCACGACGTCGCCAAGCTCTTGGAAGTGCTGCACGAGCTGGTCGACCAGGGCAACACGGTGGTCGTCATCGAGCACAATCTCGAGGTGATAAAAACCGCGGACTGGGTGCTCGACCTCGGTCCCGAGGGCGGAGACGGCGGCGGCGAGTTGGTGGCCTCAGGCACGCCGGAGGATATCGTCCGCGAAAAACGCAGCTACACCGGCCAGTTCCTCAGGGAACTTTTGGAGCGGCGCCCCGGAGGCAAGCGCGAAGCGGCGGAGTGAGTGAAGACTGGCTGGCGTTTGGAAGAACCTTCAAATGAAGATCAGAAGAGCGCTTGCCGGTGATCCTGATGCTGTCGTCCGGCTGACGCAAGCCGTCTTTGCGCCCTACGCCCAATTCGTACCGGCTGACGCTTGTCGACATGGCTAAAGCTGTCGAGACGCTCGCTACGGTCTGATCCATTTCAACTCGGGAGGACGACCATGACTCAATCTGGAAAAATCCGCGCCGGCATGGGCGGCTGGACCTTCGAGCCCTGGGACAAGTCTTTCTACCCGGACAAGTTGTCCAAGGCGAAGCAACTGCACTATGCAACCCGGCAGGTGCCAAGCATCGAGGTCAACGGCACCTATTATTCGAGTTTCAAGGAGCCGACCTTCGTCAAATGGGCAAACGAAGCGCCGCACGGTTTTGTCTATTCGCTGAAGGGCAACCGTTTCGTCACCAACCGCCGCGTGCTCGGTGAAGCCGGCGAGTCGATGACGCGTTTCCTGGGATCGGGCGTCGCCGCGCTCGGCGACAAGCTCGGGCCGATCCTGTGGCAGTTCGCGCCAACCAAAAAATTCGACCCGGACGATTTCGAGGCTTTCCTCAAGCTGTTGCCTGAGAAGCAGGACGGCGTTGCGCTGCGCCATGCGGTCGAGGTGCGCAACGACAGTTTCGTCGTGCCGGAATTCGCCGCCCTGGCGCGCCAATACAAGGTCGCGATCGTCTATGCCGACCACGCCAAATATCCAGCAATAGCCGACGTCACCGGCGATTTCATCTATGCCCGGCTGCAGACCGGCAGCGACGACAATCCCGACTGCTACACGCCAAAGACGCTCGACGAATGGGCGGCGCGGGCAAAGATCTGGGCCCAGGGCAAGGCGCCGGCCGACCTGCCGTGTGCCGATCCCTCAACCGAAGCGCCGCTCAAACCGCGTGATGTGTTCGTCTACTTCATCACCGAAGGCAAGGCCCGCGCGCCGTTCGGCGCCATGGCGCTGATGAAGCGCGTCACAGGCTGACGTTGGCGGCACATCGCGTCCACCCCTTCGGTCATGCCGCAACCACGACTTCGTTGTAGGCATCGAGATCGACGAAGAACACCTTGGTGAGCTCCGCGATCAGTTCGTCGTGGTCGTATCCTTGCGATTTCAAAATATCGATGGCGGTCATGATGTCGACGCGCTCGGTAAGCCGTCGTTTCTGGTAGTCCTCGACGTAACGTTCCATCGGCTGCCCTGGCCCAAGTGCCCCAAATGCGTTTGAACAACGATCAGATCGCAGGAGGAGGCTGTTTGCACGAAACGTGCCGGCTGAGCCTGCGCCTGATCTGTCGACGTGACTGATACGGAAAGCGGCCGACTCAACAAGGCCAAGTAAAGCCTAGCACGCAATCTTCAGCGCGCCAGAGTTGCACACGGTGTCGTTGAAGAAAAACTGAGCAGATCTCGCGACTTCGTCATCCTTGGGCGCAGCGACGCGAAGCGGAGCGAAGACCCAAGGATCCATGCCGTAACTTCAGAGCGTCGCCACGGGGCAGAATCCAGGATACTGTACGCTGGAAAACGGCTTCTGTTCTTGACCGCTGCACTCTTTGGCTGACTGGACGGCATGGATCCTGGGGTGTGCGCCGCGTCGCTTTGCTCCTTGCTTCGCCCCAGGATGACGATGGGATGAACCTACACCGTAAGAAATTTCCTCACATCCGCCCGGTCGAGATCCTCGGCCGGGCCGGTGTGGACGATCAGGCCGCGGTCCATGATGTTGACCTCGTCGGCCAATTCCCGGCAGAAATCGAGATACTGTTCGACCAGCAGCACGGCGATATCGGCCTGGTCGCGCAGATAGCGGATGGCGCGGCCTATATCCTTGATGATCGACGGCTGGATGCCCTCGGTCGGCTCGTCGAGCACCAGCAGTTTCGGCCGCATCACCAGTGCCCTGCCAATGGCAAGCTGCTGCTGCTGGCCGCCGGAAAGGTCGCCGCCCCTGCGGCCGAGCATCTGCTTCAGCACCGGGAACAATTCGAAGACGTGGCCGGGGATGTTGCGGTCGGCGCGCTTCAATGGCGCAAAGCCCGATTCGAGGTTTTCCCGCACGGTGAGCAGCGGGAAGATCTCCCTGCCCTGCGGCACGAATGCGATGCCCGACCGGGCGCGATCATACGCCGCGCTCCGGTCGAGCGCCTTCCCCTCGAAGGCAACGCTTCCGCTCGTCAGCCGGTGGTGGCCGACGATCGATCTCATCAAACTGGTTTTGCCGACGCCGTTGCGGCCGAGCACGCAGGTGATCTTGCCGGCGCCGGCCTTCAGCGAGACGCCACGCAGCGCCTGGGCGGCGCCGTAGTGCAGCGTGGCGTTGGAGACTTCGAGCATGGTCAGCGCCTTCTCCAGCGCCTGAAGAACGAAAGATCGAAATGATGGAACGGAACGCGCCAGACCATGATCATCTCCCCAGATAGACTTCGACGACACGTTCGTCGGCCGAAACGAACTCGAGCGAGCCTTCGGAAAGCACCGAGCCTTCGTGCAGGCAGGTGACCTTGGCGCCGAGCTCGCGCACGAAATGCATGTCGTGCTCGACGACGATGACCGAGTGGTCGCGGGCAATATCCCTGAGCAGCCGCGCGGTCTCCTCGGTCTCGGCGTCGGTCATGCCGGCGACCGGTTCGTCGACCAAAAGCAGTTTCGGATCCTGCGCCAAAAGCATGCCGATCTCGAGCCATTGCTTCTGGCCGTGGCTGAGATTGGCGGCGAGCTCGTCGCGCTTGTCACCGAGCCGGATGATGCCGAGGATGTCGTCGATCCGCCGCGCCTCCGCAGCCGAGCGGCGATGGAACAGTGCCGGGAAGATCGAGCGTGGGCCCTTCAGCGCCAGCATCAGGTTGTCCTCGATCGTGTGGCTTTCGAAGACCGTCGGCTTCTGGAATTTCCTGCCGATGCCCATCATGGCGATCTCGGCCTCGTCATGTTTCGTCAGGTCGACCTGCCCATCGAAGTAAACCTCGCCCGCGTCGGGGCGCGTCTTGCCGGTGACGATGTCCATCATCGTGGTCTTGCCGGCGCCGTTGGGACCGATGATCGCCCGCATCTCGCCCTTGTCGAGCACCAGCGACAAATTGTTGATGGCGCGAAAGCCGTCGAAGGAAACCGAGACGCCGTCGAGATAGAGGATGGTGTTGCTCTTCGACATTGCTCACTCCGCCGGCTGCGGTTCGGGGCCGGATGCGGACCAGTCGCCAGGCGTTCTCGCAGCCGAGCGAACGATCTTCGGCGGTGGCGGGACGTCAGGGTCGGTGCCGGCCTCCTCGGCAATCGAGGCTGCGCGCAGCGCCCTGGCATTGCCGCGCCAGGAATCCCACATGCCGACAATGCCCTTTGGCAGGAACAGCGTGACGGCGACGAACAGTCCGCCCAGCGCAAACAGCCAGAACGCCGGCAGCACGCCGGTGAACCAGGATTTGCCGGCATTGACCACGAGCGCGCCGATGATCGGCCCGACGATGGTGCCGCGCCCGCCGACGGCCGTCCATACCACGACCTCGATCGAATTGGACGGCTCGAACTCGCCTGGATTGATGATGCCGACCTGCGGCACGTAGAGCGCCCCGGCAATGCCGGCCATGACAGCCGACACGGTGAAGGCGAACAGTTTGACGTTTTCCGCCCGCCAGCCGAGAAAGCGCGTGCGGCTCTCGGCGTCGCGGACCGCCATCAGCAGCTTGCCGTATTTGGAACCGACGATCGCCCAGGTGACGAAGACGGCGAGCGCCAGGGTGACGGCGCTGGCCGCGAACAATGCCGAGCGTGTCGCATCGGCCTGCACGTTGTAGCCGAGAATATCCTTGAAGTCGGTCAGGCCGTTGTTGCCGCCGAAACCCATGTCGTTGCGGAAAAAAGCAAGCAGCAGCGCATAGGTCATCGCCTGGGTGATGATCGACAGATAGACGCCGGTGACGCGGCTGCGGAAGGCGAACCAGCCGAAGACGAAGGCGAGCAGGCCGGGCACCGCAAGAACCATGATCGCGGCAAACCAGAATTGGTCGAAACCGTACCAGAACCACGGCAATTCCCCATAATTCAGGAACACCATGAAGTCCGGCAGCAGCGGATTGCCGTAGACGCCGCGCGAGCCGATCTGGCGCATCAGATACATGCCCATCGCATAGCCGCCGAGCGCGAAGAAGGCGCCGTGGCCGAGCGAAAGGATGCCGCAATAGCCCCAGACGAGATCGAGCGCCAGGGCGAGCAGCGCATAGCAGAGATACTTGCCGGTGAGCGCGACGACATAGGACGGCACGTAGAACGCACTCGTCGGCGAGACCGCAAGATTGAGCAGCGGCACGATGATGGCGACCGCCAAAAGGATGAAGATCGTGATGGCGATGCGGCGGTCGGCGCCGGCGGCGAAGAAGCGTCCGGTGATCATGCTTCCACCGACCTGCCCTTCAGCGCGAACAGGCCGCGCGGGCGTTTCTGGATGAACAGGATGATGAGGACGAGCACGACGATCTTGCCGAGGACCGCCCCGGCATAGGGTTCGAGGAATTTGTTGACGATGCCGAGCGAGAAGGCGCCGACCAGCGTGCCCCAGAGATTGCCGACACCGCCGAAGACGACGACCATGAAGCTGTCGATGATGTAGCCGCGACCGAGATTGGGCGAGACATTGTCGATCTGGCTGAGCGCCACACCGGCGATGCCGGCAATGCCGGATCCCAGTGCAAAGGTCAGCGCGTCGACCCACGGCGTCCTGATGCCCATCGAAGCGGCCATGCGGCGATTGGCGGTGACGGCGCGCATCTGCAGGCCCCAGGGGGTGCGCTTCATCACATAAAGCAGCACCGCGAACACGCCGAGCGCGAATACCAGTATCCAGAGCCGGTTCCAGGTCACCGCAAGCTGGCCGATGCCGAACGAACCCGACATCCACGACGGATTGCCGACCTCCTGGTTGGTCGGCCCGAAGATGGTGCGCACGGCCTGCTGCAGGATCAGCGAGACGCCCCATGTCGCCAGCAGCGTCTCCAGCGGCCGGCCGTAGAGAAAACGGATCACGCCCCGCTCGATGACGAGGCCGACGAACGCCGCGACCGAGAAGGCGAGCGGCAGCGCGATAACCAGCGACCAGTCGAACAGGCCGGGAAAGGAGGTTCGGATCACCTCCTGCACGACAAAGGTCGTGTAGGCGCCGAGCATCACCATTTCGCCATGCGCCATGTTGATGACGCCCATGACGCCAAAAGTGATGGCGAGACCGATCGCCGCCAGCAGCAGCACCGATCCGAGCGAGATGCCGTACCAGATGTTCTGGCCGGCATCCCACAGCGCCAGCGTCGCATTGATGTTGGCGATCGCCGCCGTCGCCGCGTCCTTGACCGCGCCTTCGGAATTGGCCTCGACAGCGGTGAGCAGGGACAGCGCGTTGCGATCGCCGCGCCCGCCGATCAGGGCGACCGCCGCCAGCTTGTCGGCCTCCGGCCTGTCGGACACCAGAACCGATGCGGCGCGGGCCTGTTCGAGCAGCGCTTTGACGCTTGCCACGCTCTCGCTGGCGATTGCGGCATCGAGCGGCTGGATGTTTGTCGCGTCGGGCGTCCTGAACATGGTGTCGGCGGCGGCAATGCGCGCGGCCGGATCTTTTGCGCCGAGCGTCAGCGTGCCCAGCGCATCGCGGATGGCGCGGCGCAGCGTGTTGTTGACCTTGATCTTGGTGATCTCGCTTTTGGCCGCGTCACCGGATTTTTCACCGCTCAGCGGGTCGAGCAGCTCAACGCTGCCGCCAGCTGCCTTGCCGATGAAAACCAGCGAATCGGCCTTGCGGACGTAAAGATCGCCCTCGGCAAGCGCGCCAAGCGGACGTTCGACGGCAGTATCACCGGTAGCCGCCAGCTCGCGCACGACAGCTTCGGTGGCCGAGAAATTCGAGGCAGTGGCAAATTTGGCAATGATGGCGCGCAGATCCGCTTCGGCAGCGTTCGACGGCGACAGCATCCCCAGGAGGAGCAGCAGCGTCAGGCCGATCGCGCGGGTGAGGATCATCGATTTCTTGCGATTCTTGAGGGTTGAAACTTCGCGTCCGGGCGGACTGGAGGAGAGGACGAGTTCGCCCGGACGCGTCGCGGTCCAGGTCGTGGAGAAATCCACGACCGTCAGACCCGGGAGGATCAGTTGGTTCCCTTGCCGCCGCACTTGCCGGTCGCGACATTGAAGTTGCCGCAGGACAGAGGCGCGCGCCAATCGGAGATCAGGTCCTTCGAATCGGCCAGATAGTCGGACCACTCGTCGCCCATCACCAGGCCAGGCGTCTGCGACACGGTCTCGAACTGGCCATCGGCCTGGATTTCGCCGATCAGCACCGGCTTGGTGATGTGATGGTTCGGCATCATGGTCGAGTAGCCACCGGTCAGGTTCGGCACCGAGACGCCGATCACGGCGTCGATGACCTTGTCAGGATCGGTGGTGCCGGCCTTCTCGACCGCCTTCACCCACATGTTGAAGCCGACATAATGGGCTTCCATCGGGTCGTTGGTGGTGCGCTTGTCGCTCTTGATGAACTTGTGCCAGTCGGCGATGAACTTGGCGTTCTCGGGCGTATCGATGCTCTGAAAATAGTTCCAGGCGGCGAGATGACCGACGAGCGGCGCGGTATCGAGACCGGCAAGCTCTTCCTCGCCGACCGAGAAGGCCATGACCGGGATGTCCTCGGCCTTGACGCCCTGGTTGCCAAGCTCCTTGTAGAACGGCACATTGGCGTCGCCATTGACCGTCGAGACGACGGCGGTCTTCTTGCCGGCGGAGCCGAACTTCTTGATCGCCGCGACCTCGGTCTGCCAATCGGAGAAGCCGAACGGCGTGTAGTTGACCATGATGTCTTCGGCAGCGACGCCCTTGGCTTTCAGATAGGCTTCGAGGATCTTGTTGGTGGTGCGCGGATAGACGTAGTCGGTGCCTTCAAGCACCCAGCGCTTCACCGAACCGCCGTCCTCGCTCATCAGATAGTCGACAGCCGGAATTGCCTGCTGGTTCGGCGCCGCGCCGGTGTAGAACACGTTGCGCTCGCTCTCCTCGCCCTCATACTGGACGGGGTAGAACAGGATGTTGTCGAGTTCGCTGAACACCGGCAGCACCGACTTGCGCGACACCGAGGTCCAGCACCCGAACACCGCCGCGACCTTGTCCTTGGAGATCAGCTCGCGCGCCTTTTCGGCGAACAGCGGCCAGTTCGAAGCCGGATCGACGACGACCGCTTCGAGTTTCTTGCCGAGCAGGCCGCCCTTTGCATTCTGCTCTTCGATGAGCATCAGCATGGCGTCCTTCAGCGTCGTCTCCGAAATCGCCATGGTCCCCGACAGCGAGTGGAGGATACCCACCTTGATCGTGTCGTCAGCCGCCCTGGCCGGGACGCTCATCAGCAGGCCGGCCGTGACCGCGCCTGCCGAAAACATTTTTGTTATTGTCGAGAAACTGCCCCGCATATTTCAAAACTCCCTGACTGGTTGATCGCATCGCGAACAGACCATGCAACGGCTGTGCCAACCGCAGGAGCAAAATCAAGCGGGTCTGGATTTCGTAGCCCTGTCAGCCGGTTAATATATTAGCCGCCAAAGATAAGCGCCGCTGCCAGTGCTCTGCTTGAGAAAAAGTCCCCCGCTATCGCCCAATTTTTGATCACTCGCGAATTAATGCATGAATTTTGAGCAAAAGACGGCGAACCGTTGCGGCGCTGCAGGAAAATGGGGCAAGATCGATCTTCAAAAGAGCGACCGCATGACCTCCAGGATTCCTCGCATTTTCAGCACCATGCTTCTGGTTGCGGCAACCGGCAGCGCCCGCGCCGACTTCACCGATGGCAAATTGCCGGACGGCACCTATCACTGCGAAGTCTATCTGCTTGGCATGTTCCTCAGCCTTGGCGACATCACCGTCAAGGGCAATGTCTATAGCGGCCCGGTGAGCTTCGGAACCGCCCGGCAGGGCTACAACTATCAGATGAATGCAAATGGCGAGATCACCTGGTTGGGCCCGTTGGGCGGCTACACGACCGGCGGCAACTCGATCTCGCTCACGCAAGCCACCCTGGACGGCCAAACCAGCCCGTCCTTCGACATCATCATGAAGCAGCCTGACGGCGCCTTCACCGCCTCGACTTGCACGAAGCGTTGACAGCCGACAAGAAAGAGGCGCGAAACCTTGTGAGGTTCCGCGCCAGCAGGCAGTCGGGAGGCTATGGCTAAATGCTTTTGGCCGACATTTGTCCGGCAATGTACTCGGCCTGACGGATCGCCAGCGACACGATCGTCAATGTCGGATTTTCAGCCCCGCCCGTGGTGAACTGGCTGCCGTCCGACACGAACAGGTTCTTGATGTCGTGTGCCTGGCCATGCTTGTTGACGACGCCGTCGGCCGCCTTCTCGCTCATCCGATTGGTGCCGAGATTGTGGGTCGAGGGATAGGGTGGCGTCGGGAAGGTCCGCGTCGCCCCGACCGCCTCGTAGAGCGCCGAGCCCTGTTTGTAGGCGTGGTTGCGCATCGCCGTGTCGTTGGCATGGTCGTCGAAATGGACGTCCGCCACCGGCATGCCGTGCGCGTCCTTCATATCGGCATGCAGCGTGATGCGGTTTTCCTCGCGCGGCATGTCCTCGCCGACGATCCACATGCCGGCCATGTGGTCGTAGTGGTCGAGCGCCGTGGTGAAGGAACGCCCCCAGCCGCCGGGATTGAGGAAGGCGGCCATGAACGGCAGGCCGAGCGACAGCGTCTCGAGTTCGTAGCCGCCGACGAAGCCGCGCGAGGGATCGTTGCGGGCTTCGTCGCGGATGATACCGGCCATGGTGGTGCCGCGATACATATGCACCGGCTTGTCGAAGATGCCGTAGACCGAGCCCGTGGTGTGGCGCATGTAGTTCTTGCCGACCTGCCCCGACGAATTGGCAAGGCCGTCGGGAAACTGGCTCGATGCCGAATTGAGCAGCAGCCGCGGGCTCTCGATCGAATTTCCGGCGACGGCGACGATGCGGGCCTTCTGTTCCCTCAGCTTGCCGTCCTTGTCGGCATAGACGACGCCGGTTACCTTGCCTGATGCATCGTGGTTGATCTTGATGGCCATGGCATTCGGCCTGACCTCGAGATGGCCGGTCGCCTCGCCCTTGGGAATTTCGCTGTAGAGCGTCGACCATTTGGCGCCCCATTTGCAGCCCTGGAAGCAGAAGCCGGTCTGCTGGCAGGCATTGCGGTCGTCGCGCGGCTCGGAATTGATTGCCATCCGGCCGGTGTGGCACTCCTTGTAGCCGAGCTTGTCGGCGCCGGCCTTCATCACCTTGAAGTTGTTGTTGCCGGGAAGGCCCGGGATGTTGTTGGTGAGCGTCACGCCGAGCTTGTCTTCGGCCTTTGCGTAGTAGGGCTCGAGCTCGGCAAGCGTGATCGGCCAGTCGAGCAGGTTCGCGCCTTCCAGTTTTCCGTAGGTCGAAAGCGTTTTGAATTCGTGCTCCTGAAAGCGCAGCGAGGCACCCGCCCAGTGCGTGGTCGAGCCGCCGACCGCCTTGACGATCCATGCCGGCAGGTTGGGGAAATCCTTCGCCACCCGCCAGTCGCCCGAGGTCGTGCGCTTGTCGGTCCAGGCGAGTTGGGCGAATGAACCCCACTCGTCATTGATGAAATCCTCGTATTCGTGACGGGCGCCCGCCTCCAGCATGACGACATCGATGCCCTTCTGCGCAAGTTCATTGCCGAGCGTGCCGCCGCCGGCGCCCGAGCCGATGATGACGACCACGCCGTCGTTGTTGAGATCAAATGGTGCTGCCAAGGTTTCCTCCCATTGATGTCTGTGTGCGGTTGCGACGACGGGGCTCAGAGCCACTCGATGTCGTCGAACCCGCGCGCCATGTAGCCGCCCTTGGAGTAGGACTCGCCCTCGTAGCCGAAGATCGGCCAGACCTCCTTCTGGTTGTAGAGGCTGACGACAAGCCCGCCGCGGACGGCCTGGAAGAACGGCGTGTCCTCGATATCCCTGAGCACCGCAACGCGCTGCTCCTCCCAGCCGAGACCGGTGTAGCCGTCCTTGCCCGATTTCAAATCGAGATCGGCGATGCCCTTTTCGACAAGGTCCTTGTGGGCAGGGTCCTTGCCGGCCTGCTCATCATGCGCCTTGACGGCGATTGCGTAATATTTGTCAGGCACTTGGTCGTGCGGGTAGATGTCGCGCGCCATCTGGATCAGGGTCGCCATGGTTTCGGGCTTGAGCGCGGATGTTTCGAGACCCCAGGCATGTTCCGGGCTGATGACGGCACTGCCTGAAATGACCAGCAGCGCGCCGACACCGCCGCGCTTCAGTAGCTCGCGGCGCGATAGAACTGGCTTCGTTTCATGGACCGGCTTGCTCTCATAAATTGTGACCAATTGTTCCTCCCTTGCTTGCTGTCTGCACCCGAAGGTGCCCTGGCTGGCGCCGCGCTGGCCGGCGCGGCCGTCGTATCTCCTATTTGAACCGGCCCTGACGCTGCAGGACCTCGATCTTGTAGCCATCGGGATCCTCGATGAAGAAGAAGCGTGCGAGCACCGCTCCGTCGCGGTTGAACTCGACGATCTTCTTCGGGTTCAGGCCAAGCGCGCCGAGCCGGTCATGCTCGCTGTCCAGATCGGCGACCGAAACCGCGAGATGGCCGTAGCCGTCGCCGAGCGCATAAGGCTCCTGCCGGCCCTTGTTGACGGTGAGCTCGACCTCGAGCTCCGCCTCGGCATTGCTCAGATAGACGAGCGTAAAGGTTTCGAAATCGAGCCGTTCGGCGACGTCCAGTCCAAACGCTTTCCGGTAGAAGTCGACGGACCGGGCCTCGTCGAGAACCCGGATCATGGTGTGGATCGCCTTCGCCAAATGACACTCCGTGCGGTAAGCGCGATGTGCGCGTCGGCGTGATTATGCGCGGGTTGCGGCAAACGTGGTGGCAGCCGATTACCACGCGCTAATCTAACGACGGGGTGGGAACCGCTAAGAGTCTCTAAGGACGAAACTCCGATTGCTGTTTTCCGCTTTCCAGTTGAAGATAAATGGCCACGACAGGCACTGCCAAAGGCGCGAATCACTGCCGGTTGCGCCCAAAATCAATAAGAACGGCCAGATCAATAAGAACGGGAGGTAACGATGTGCAGGGTTTTTGCCGGGCAGGATCCGGACGGCTACCGGCAGATCAACCGGTCGATTCGTATCGACGGGCATTCGACCAGCATCCAGCTCGAGGCGACGTTCTGGGCATTGCTCGACGAGATCGCCAACAGCCAGGGCCTGACGACGCCGAAATTCATCTCGAAGCTTTATGACGAGGCCATCGAGATCAATGGCCAGATTCCGAACTTCGCCTCGATGCTGCGCACGACCTGTGCTCTCTATCTGCGCGGCCATCGGCCCGGCATCGAAGAACACACGGCGCCGAAGCGGCAAGCAGCTTAACTTTCGATCGCGACATCGAGCGCCAGGCGGGTCATATCGGTGAAGAGCGCCTGGCGTTCGGAATAATCGGTTTGCTCGCCGGTCACCACATTGTCGACGACAGTCAGCATCGACAAGGCCCTGGCGCCGAAATGCGCGGCGATGCGATAGAGCGCGCTGGTCTCCATATCCACGGCCAGCGCGCCCTGTGCCTGCGCTTCGGCGAAGCGGTCGCGCCCCTTGGGGTGATAGAATATGTCGCTGCAGATGGTCAGTCCGGCCTGATGTTCGATGCCGATTTCGGCAGCCCGGGCCAGGGCTTGGGAAACCAGATCCGGATCGGGTCCGGCATCAGCACCATAAAGCCCAAAAACCTGGCCGCTCTCGGCACTCTCACCCCGCACCGCTTGCGATATCACTAAACTGCGCAGTTTGACCGCGGCAGTCAGGGCACCACAGGTACCGGTGCGGATCAGTGTCCTCACGCCATGGAAGTCCAGCAATTCATGGGCGTAGATCAGGAATGACGAGACGCCGATGCCGGTGGACTGGATGCTGACGGGCTTGCCGCGAAACAGGCCGGTAAAGCCGAGGGCCTGCCTTCGACGGTTGACGCAGCGCGGCGCCTCGAGAAAGGTTTCCGCCATCCATTCGGCACGCTGCGGATCGCCCGGCAACAGCACTGTTGCCGCATAATCACCCTTGCCTGCCTCGTTGTGCGGCGTCACGGCATGCTCCCCCAAAACCCGCCGTCTGTTTGGCCCCATAATCATGGCAGTCTCACGCCATTTCGCAAGTGCGAATTAGTGAGCCCTAAAGCGCGTCGCGTTTGACCGGCCTCATGCGGCGCGCTTTAGGTTGTCGTTTTATGCATGTCGTTATCGCAAAACCGCTGCACACTTTTGCGCGACATGCATTAAGATTCCAGCACGTCCTTGACGATCGTGGCCAGTTGCTTGAGCGAAAACGGCTTCGGCAGGAAACCGAAATGCGCGTCTGCCGGCAGGTTCTTGGCGAACGCGTCCTCCGCGTAGCCGGAAACGAAGACGAATTTGATGTCCGGCTGCCGCTTGCGCAATTCGCCAAGCAGCGTCGGCCCATCCATTTCCGGCATCACCACATCGGAAACGACAATGTCGACCTTGCCGCCGAGCGCCTCGAAGATTTCCAGCGCCTCGACGCCCGAGGACGCTTCGTGGACGGTGTAACCGCGCGACGTCAGCGCCCGCATGCCGCCCATGCGCACGGCATCCTCGTCCTCGACGAGCAGCACCGTGGCCGAACCTGACAGGTCCTTGGCTGCGTCGGCGACCTTTGCCGGTGCAGCCGGCGCCTCGCCGGGCTCGCCTGCCGTTCGCGCCTCTGCAATGTAGCGCGGCAGGAAGATGCGGAACACCGATCCCTTGCCGACCTCGGAATCGCAGAAGATGAAGCCGCCTGTCTGCTTGATGATGCCATAGACCATCGACAGGCCGAGGCCGGTGCCCTTGCCGACCTCCTTGGTGGTGAAGAAGGGTTCGAAAATCTTCTTGAGCACTTCGGGGGCGATGCCGCTGCCTGTGTCTTCAACTTCGACCACCACATAATCGGCAGGCGCAAGTTCGCGGTAGGGAAGGCTCTTGCTCTCCTGTGTGGTCACGTTGCGGGTGCGCACGATGAGCTCGCCGCCGTTCGGCATCGCGTCGCGCGCATTGACCGCCAGATTGACCACCACCTGCTCGAACTGCCCGATGTCGACCTTCACCGGCCACAGATCGCGGCCATGATCGACCTTCAGCTTGATGTCGTTGCCGACCAGACGGGCCAGCAGCATCCGCAGATCGGCAAGCACGTCGGTCAGGTTGAGCACCTCCGGCCGCAGCGTCTGCTTGCGCGAGAAGGCCAGAAGCTGCCGCACCAGCGAGGCCGCCCGGTTGGCGTTCTGCTTGATGTTCATGATGTCGGGGAACGACGGGTCCGACGGGCGGTGGTTGGTCAACAACAGGTCCGACGCCATGATGATGGCGGTCAGCACATTGTTGAAGTCGTGTGCGATGCCGCCGGCAAGCTGGCCGACCGCCTGCATCTTCTGGCTTTGCGCCATCTGGCCCTCGAGCGCCTTCTGCTCGGTGGTCTCGACGGCGTAGACGATGGCCGATTCTTCGGCGCCCTCGCCGGTGCCGTCGGCAACCGCGTTGACGTAGAAGCGCATGTGCCGTTCTTCATTGCCGGGCAGCAGCGTATCGATCGGTTCGATATCGGCCTGCCGTTGTCGCGCTTTTTCGAACGCCGCGGCAAAGGCGGGTCGGTCACGCTCATGGATCACAGTGTCCAGCCGCACGCGCCGATCGACCGCGTCCCCGTCGACGACGGAGGAAAACAGCGACAGGAAAGGCGCGTTGGTGCGCAGGATGCGCCCGCGGTTGTCGACGGCCGCTATTGCCATCGGCGTCGAATTGAAGAAGCGGGTGAAGCGGATCTCCGAGGCGCGCAGATCGGCGGAAGCGTCCTCGCCTTGCGTCCGGTTGAGCACGATGGTGCGCGTCGGACCGTTGGCGCCCTCGCGGCTGGCCGAAACCCGATGCATGAAACGCACGGGCAGCGCCTCGCCCTTCACTGTCGTCAGATCGAGATCAATGACCGCATTGCGGGTGGTGCCGGGATCGGCCTTGACCGAGCGGACCAGCGCCATGCCGTCGCCGGCGACGATCTCCGCAAGCGTGACGGCACCAGGCGTGAAGCTAGTCAGGTCGATGCCCAGCCACTCCGCAAGCGTGGCGTTGATGTAGGTGACGCGGCCTTCCTGGTCGGCCGAAAAGAAGCCGGCAGGCGCATGGTCGAGATGGTCGATGGCCTCCTGCAGATCAAGGAAGAAGCGCTCCTGCTCGGCCCGTTCTTTCGAGATGTCGGCGAGTTGCCAGGCGAGCAAGGGCAGCCGCTGGCCCGGAACGCTGAAGGCGCGGGCGCGGACACGGTACCAGCGCGCGCCCGGCTCAGCGCCGGGTCGAATGGATTGGGCAAGCCTAAACTCACCGTCGCCGGGCTGGCCGTCGCGCAGGCCGGAGGCGAGCCGGTATATGGTCACCGAGGCCTCGGGAACATCGGACAGCAACCCTTCGACGGTCTTTAGATCCGCCGCAGAAGCCGCGCCCGTCATCTCGGCATAGGCCCGATTGGCGTAGACGACACGACCCTTGGTGTCGGTGACCAGGAGGCCTTGCGACATTGAATCGACGAAGGCTTTCGACAGCTCGTCACTCGTCGAGCGCGGTGTGATCTGCACGAAGCCGATGGCGGTGGCGAACAGGAAGCCGACACCGATCATCGCCAGCACGCCAAGCATTCCAAGCAGGAATGGATCGCCAAGACGTTCTCGGAAAAGGCCGAAAACGATCGCCGCTCCTGTCAGCACAACGATGAAGACGATGAGCCGGGTGACCGCGCCCGGTCGCGTGTTCTGGTCGACGATCGGTACCGGATAGAAATCGCCGCGCGCTTCCTTGGCCATGTGCCCCCTGCTCGTGAATTCCGGTACTTGCCCCTGCCCGGTTGAATCACATTCTCAGGGTCCGGAAAAGGCCTTGGCGGCCACTGTCCGCTAAAAATGACACCCGTTCGGCGCCTGGTGCGGCGAATCCGAAATTCGCATCATTCCTGGTCCGACGCGAGCGAATTTTGGATTCACCACGCCAGCAACTTGCTGAAAATCCAGCGTCGTGGATTGAAGTGGGAACGCAGACCCCCTCAATTCGCAGGAGCTTGAAATCCACAAAATGGGTGTTTCAAGCTGTTCACGAAGCGCGAAACGTAACTTGCAGTCGCGTGCCGCAACAGTCTAGTGTCGCGTCTTCTTCGAAAGCTGATTTTGGGTGCACCAATGCTGCAGTGGCTGGATAGCGTGGCGGGTCCCGGTTATGCCGCGGCGATCCTGTGGACCGTTGTCGCGCTTGTCCTTGTGGTCATCGTTCTCCTCATCATCAAGCTGGTCCGCAATCTGACTTTTGGAACATTCGTTGCCGGCGGCAGGAACCGCAAGACGCGGCTGGCGGTGATGGACGCCACCGCAGTCGACAGTCACCGCCGGTTGGTGCTGGTGCGCCGCGACGATATCGAGCACCTGCTGCTGATCGGCGGCCCGACCGACGTCGTCGTCGAACGCGACATCAGGCTGTCGGCGCTGCGCCGTCCTGCACTGACCGGAGATGGCGGCGGCCATCAGCCGGCACCGCCGCCGCGCGCGCCGCAACCGGCTCCCGCGCCAGTGAGGCAAACACCGTCTCCGCAGCCGGCAAGCAACGCCCCAACGCCGGGCCGGCCGCATCAGCCCGCCCCGGCGCCGAGGCCAGCAGCGCAAAGCCCTCAATCGACGACCATCACGCCGCTGCCCGCCTACACCAATGCCGTTCGGTACGCGCCATCGCCGGCAAGACAGGATTCCCCGGCAAAGCCGAATTCCCCGGCAAAAGAGGATTCCATCGACGATACGCTGATGAGGGAGCTCGAGGTCCCGTTTGATGACCCGCACCCCGCCAAGCCGGAGAGCAAGCCGGCGGCGAAAGAGCCGTCGTCTCTCGATGACGAGATGACGAAGCTTCTCGGCGAGTTGTCCAGCCAGAAGAGATAACCGGCCAACAGCCAATAAAAAAATGGCCGGAGACCGGCCATGACAAATTCGCTGGCTGCTTTTAGACGCTTCGCCCGCTTGGACGCTTCGCCCGTGCTTCAGTCGTCGCGGTAGACCTTCTCGCGGCGTTCGTGGCGCTCCTGCGCCTCGATCGACAGGGTCGCGATCGGACGCGCATCGAGCCGCTTCAGCGCGATCGGCTCGCCGGTTTCCTCACAATAGCCGTAAGTGCCTTCATCGATGCGCTGAAGCGCAGAATCGATCTTTGAAATGAGTTTCCGCTGGCGATCTCGGGCGCGAAGTTCGATGGCGCGGTCGGTTTCCGAAGAGGCGCGATCGGCGAGATCGGGGTGGTTGGCGTTTTCCTGCTGCAGGATTTCGAGAGTTTCGCGCGCTTCGCGCAGTATGTCGTTCTTCCAGGTGACGAGCTTCAGGCGAAAGTAGGATTTCTGCCGCTCGTTCATGAACGGCTCGTCTTCGGAGGGTACGTAATCGGCGGTAACGATGTCGTTCATTCGACTCACCCAGACAGCCCCAAATTTGGCGCCTATATATTCACGGACCGAATGCTGCACAAGCGCAATCGACGACAGATTCACGCAATTGTTAATCTCGGCCAAAATGCCATGGGCCGCATCATTCGCATGAAGGGCGCGACCGAATTCGCGTATGATTCGTTAGGTTTGTAGGGCGCCGGCCATTGTGCGCAAGGCGTTTCTCATGACTAATCCCGCAGCGCCTTTTGACGAGTTTCGGTGTTTGGCACAAGCGAGGGACCGGTGAGCAAGCTTTATCTGCTGAGGCATGCGAAGGCCGGATGGGCCCTGCCGGGCATGCGCGATTTCGATCGTCCGCTCGACGCATCCGGCGTCGCCGACGCCGAAACGATGGGTGCGGTCATGCGGGCCTGCAACTACATTCCGGACCTGACCCTTTGCTCGAATGCAAAGCGAGCGCGCCAAACGCTTGAGGGCCTGGCCGGTCACACCGATACGGGCCGGGTCCTGTTCCTGGAGACGCTCTACAGCGAGGATGCCGCCGGCTATCTCAAGCTCATCCGCGGCAATGGCGAGCCAGGCTCGCTGCTCGTCGTCGGCCACAATCCAATGACGGAAGATCTCACCATCGCGCTTTCGGGCGATGGCGAGGAGGCTGCCAGGGGAATGCTGAACCACGGCTTCCCGACCTCCGGCCTCGCGGTCGTCCGTTTTCCAGGCAGTCTTGCCAACGCCGCGCAAGGCACCGGCTATCTCGAAGCCTTCCTGTCGCCGGCCGATATCTGACGCCTTTTCAAACGTAGCGTGGTGGATTTGACGTTCCTGCCACTTCAATGGCGTCAGCGTTCAGGAACTTCAAATTCCAAAACCACGCTAGAAACGATGGTTTGCCAGTGTGACTTAGAATCCGAAATTCGCTCACTGCGATGCTCCAAGGTACTGCGAATTTCGGATTCGCCACACTAGCCGCCAGCGCCTATATCGGGGCGGACCGACGCCCCGAGAGACCGCATTTTGGCATCATCGCTGACCACTTTCACCGACGAGGCGAAGATTGCCCTGGATACGCTGTCGGGGCGCGCTACCGGGCTTTTTTCGCCATCGCTGCGGCTGGGTGTTACCGGCCTCTCCCGCGCCGGCAAGACGGTGTTCATCTCAGCCTTTGTCCACAATCTGATCCACGGCGGGCGGTTGCCGCTGTTCGAGGCGCAGAAATCGGGGCGTGTTGCCCGTGCCTTCCTCGAAGAGCAACCCGATGACGCCGTGCCGCGATTCCAGTACGAGGACCACATCGCGGCCTTGGTCAACGACCGCCTGTGGCCGGATTCGACACGTGCCATTTCCGAGCTGAGGCTTACCATCGAATATGAATCGGCCTCCGGCTGGAGCCGCATGTTCTCATCAGGCAGATTGTCGATCGATATCGTCGACTATCCTGGGGAATGGCTGCTTGACCTGCCGCTGCTCGGCAAATCCTACGCCGATTTCTCACGCGAAGCCTTTGACATGGCCGTGCTGCCGGTGCGCGCCGACCTTTCGCAGGAATGGCGCGCGCTCTCCGCCGCAATCGACCCGAATGCCGACGCCGATGAGATGACGGCGCGACGCCTCGCCGAGAGCTTCGCCGCATATCTCAAGGCATGCAAGCTCGACGAGCGGGCGCTTTCGACCCTGCCACCCGGCCGTTTCCTGATGCCCGGCGACCTTGAGGGCTCACCGGCGCTGACCTTCGCGCCGTTGCCGGGGCTGAGCGAGCGGCGGGCGCGGCCCGGGTCGCTTCAGGCTATGATGGAGCGGCGCTACGAGGCCTACAGGACGCATGTCGTAAAGCCGTTCTTCCGGGAGCACATCACGCGCCTCGACCGTCAGATCGTTGTGATTGACGCCTTGCAGGCCTTGAATGCCGGGCCCGGCGCGATGGCCGATCTCGAACGTGCGGTGACCGAAATCCTCGCCTGCTTCCGCCCCGGTCGCGGCAATTTCCTGACGGACTTTTTTTCAAGGCGCATCGACCGCATATTGGTGGCGGCGACAAAGGCGGACCATCTGCATCACGAAAGCCATGACCGGCTGCAGGCGATCGTGCGGCGGCTCGCCGACCGCGCCGTGGCGCGGGCGAATTTCACCGGCGCTGATGTCGACGTGGTCGCCCTGGCGGCGGTGCGAGCGACTCGGGAAGGCACGGTCAAGCAAGGCCGCGAAACGCTGCCGGTCATCATCGGCACACCGTTGAAAGGTGAAAAGATCAACGGCGAAACATTTGATGGCAGAACAGAAACAGCCATATTTCCCGGTGACTTGCCGGAGAAAATTGATGCATTGTTCGATGTCTCCGGACCAGACCGTCAGCAGAACCGGGGCCATCGGCAGAGCCCAGGCCATCGGCAGGCCAATGAGGACCCGGCGATCCGTTTCGTGCGCTTTCGCCCGCCAAAACTCGAACGCACTGCCGAAGGCGTCACGCTGTCGCTGCCGCATATCAGGCTCGACCGTGCCCTGCAGTTCCTGATCGGAGATCATCTGGCATGACCGCGCCCCGCAAGCCGGCGGCATTTCGCATCGAGCCGGAAGCCCCGCCAAAGCAACAGGCGGCCTCGCGCCAGCCCGACGCCGCTGCGGCCAGAAAACCACGCACCGTGAACGCTGACCTTGCCGTCGTCACGCCGGCGGAAATCGACGTATTCGACGAGCCGGACATCATCGCCGCCGAACCGCCGCCGGCGACCGCGCCGCGGCAGCGCTCGATATCAGTCAGCCTGTTCTTCGGCGCATTGGGCGTTCTGGTTTCGCTGGCCCTCGGCCTTTGGACCGACCGGCTGATTCGCGATCTGTTCGCCCGTGCCGAATGGCTGGGCTGGCTGGCCGCCGGGATGGCCGTGGTCGCGCTGCTCGCGCTTCTGGTCATCCTCGTCCGCGAGTTCCTGGCGATCACCCGCCTCGCCGAGGTCGAAAAGCTGCAGATGCGGGCGCTCGACGCCATCGCCCGCGACGATCCGAAAGCCGCTCGCGCCGTGGTCGAGGAACTGTCGGCCTTTGTCGCGGCCAAACCCGAAACCGCGGCCGGCAGACGCGCCCTGGCAGACTTGCGCGACGAGATCATCGACGGCGGCAATCTGGTGCGCCTGGCCGAGACCGAAATCCTCGGCCCCCTTGATGCACGCGCCAAGGTGATGATCCTCGAAGCGGCAAAGCGTGTGTCGCTGGTGACGGCGGTCAGCCCTCGCGCTCTGGTCGACGTCTCCTATGTCGTGTTCGAAGCCGGCCGGCTGATTCGCCGCCTGTCGGAGCTTTATGGCGGCCGGCCGGGCACACTGGGGTTCTTCCGGCTGGCACGCAGCGTTCTCGCCCATCTGGCGGTGACCGGCTCGATTGCCGTCGGCGACAGTTTCGTGCAGCAGATCGTCGGCCATGGCCTTGCCGCCCGGCTCTCGGCAAAACTTGGCGAAGGCGTCGTCAACGGCATGATGACGGCGCGCATCGGCATTGCTGCGATGGAGACCGCAAGGCCCCTGCCCTTCAGCGCCGCGAGGCGGCCCGGCATGGGCGATTTCCTGTCCGCGCTGACATCATTTGCAACCAAAAAGCAGAAGGAAACATCCGCTTCCGACACCTGACGACCGTCTCCGACGCGGCACGTCCTGGTGGCGCGCCAAGGGATGCTGCAACACGTTTGTTTTGCCCATGATCCCAGCGCAAATCGCGTCCGATTTTCGGGGTCATCCGCAACCGGTGACGAAGCATTAACCAATCTTGTTCATGGTCGGACGGGTTCCAAACCAGTCTCTTTGTTGCCGGGTGTCGTCGATGAAAAGCGTGATCTTGTCTAGCGTCCTGCCCATGGCAGTCGTGGTTTCAACAACCGCCGGCATGGCCGAAAAGACCTTTGCGGCAGAACGGGACAAGAAGTTCTTTCAATCGGTGAAAGGCGAATGGGTCGGCCCGGGGGAAATCGTCGCCGGCAAATACAAGGGCACGAAATTCACCTGCAATTTCACCGGTTCGACGCCGGACGGCAAGATCGGCATGTCGCTCGACGGCGGTTGCCGGGTCGGCATGTTCACCCAGCAGATGTCGGCGACGATCCAGCACAAGGGCCGCGAGGGCTACAAGGGCAGCTTCATGGGCGGTGCCGCCGGTTCCGGTCTCGACATCATCGGCGGCAATGTGGTCAGCGCCAACAAGGTCGTCTTCACCATCAACCGTAACCAGTTGCGCGGCGTCATGCAGGCTCTTGTCCCCAACGACAATTCGATGACAGTGACGGTTGCGGTGCGCGTCGACCAGCAATTGGTGCCGGTCATCGGCATGAAGCTGAAGCGCGTCGATACGCTCGAAGTCGGCTCCATCGCGCCGAACTGAACGATCGTCTGCGCATCCAGTGAAAATGCAACGCGCTGTGCAATTTAGTGAATGGTGAATGGTGAATGGAATTAGATATTCACTACTGACTACTGACTACTGACTACTGACTACTGACTACTCACTACTCACTACTCACTACTCACTACTCACTACTCACTACTCACTATTCACTATTCACTATTCACTATTCACTATTCACTATTCACCAAAAAAGCGGCAGCCACGGCCACCGCTTCTTTTAGCAAAACTCAAATCGATTCTCAGGCCTTGATGGCGGCAGTCAGCTCGTCATAGGCCTTGCAGGCCTCCTCCGCCGTCGTCGCGCCCTGATACTTGGTTGTGACCGCCTGGACCTTGGCGGTGAGATCGGCTGCCTTGGCCGGATCCTTGGTAATTGCCTCCTGAAGGGCTGCGGTCATGTCCTGGGCCTTCTTGGTCAGCATTTCGGTGGTGCAGTCCGGCGCCTTCGAGCAGGCCGATCCGGCAAGCGCCGCGATGCCAACGGCAACAAGCAAAAATGTCTTCATGTCAGTCGTCTCCCTCAAAAAAAAGGCGGCCGACTTAATCGTCATCCGCCCCTCACGGCCAAGGCCGCGGCGTCCTTAGCGCCCGATTTCTGCAACACACAACGCAGCCGGTGGATAAAGTTGTGGAGCGCGCCTGCAACACTGCTGCACCAGTTTCCGGATTCGGACTGTTCGATCTCAACCGAAGCCCCTATCTTTGCCGCTCGATGCCGCAGCACGTGCAGCGGTCCCTAGAGAGAACGGAACGGCAGGCATGGCGGCAGAAGCAGCGGGCAGCGATTTGATCCACGTCGTGGCGCTGCTCGCCGCAGGTGTTGTCGCCGTGCCGATCTTCAAGCGCATCGGGCTTGGCTCCATCCTCGGCTATCTGGCGGCCGGCGTGGTCATCGGCCCGTTCGGCATCGGCATCTTTTCCGAATCGGAAGCCATTCTTCACGTCGCCGAGCTCGGCGTCGTCATGTTCCTGTTCATCATCGGGCTGGAGATGCAGCCATCACGGCTGTGGGGCCTCAGGCGAGAGATCTTTGGCCTTGGCGCATTGCAGGTCGGCGTGTGCGCGCTGTTGCTGACCGGGGTCGGACTGGCGGGAGGTTTTCCGGTCTCGCAATCCTTCGTCGCCGGCGCCGGTTTCGTGCTGACCTCGACGGCGATCGTCATGCAGCTTCTGGAGGAACGCGGTGAGATGGCCGCGCCCAAAGGCCAGCGCATCGTCTCCATCCTGCTGCTCGAAGACCTGGCGATCGTGCCGCTGCTGGCGCTGATCGCTTTCCTGGCACCGGGCGGCGCCGATATGAGCTTGACGCAGCGGCTGACGGAGGTGGGCATCGGTCTTGCCGCCATCGTCGGGCTGGTGCTGGCCGGGCGTTACCTGCTCAATCCGTTCTTCCGCATCCTGGCGGATGCCCGCGCCCGCGAAGTGATGACCGCCGCCGCCCTTCTGGTCGTTCTGGGGTCGGCGCTTGCCATGCAGCTCAGCGGCCTGTCGATGGCGATGGGCGCTTTCCTGGCCGGCGTGCTGTTGTCGGAATCCACCTTCCGCCATCAGCTCGAGGCCGACATCGAACCCTTCCGCGGTGTGCTGCTCGGGCTGTTCTTCCTCGCTGTCGGCATGTCGCTCGACCTGCACGTGGTTGCCCAGAGCTGGCGGCTTGTCGCCATCTACGTCGTCGCCTACATGGTGATAAAGGCGATCGGCATCTATCTCGTCGCCCGCATCCTCAAGACCGGCCACCGGGAGGCGCTCGAGCGCGCCGTCTTCATGGCGCAAGGCGGCGAATTCGCCTTCGTTCTCTATTCCGCCGCGGCGGCGGTCGGCATCATCGACAGCCAGGCTAACGCGACGCTGACGGCGATCGTCATCATCTCCATGGTGCTGACGCCGCTGGCCATTCTGGCATTGCGGTATCTGACGCCACGCGACGAGCAGTCGCTCGAAGGCGTCGACATCGCCGATGGCCTGACCGGCAGCGTGCTGATCATCGGCTTCGGCCGCTTCGGCCAAATCGCCAGCCAGCCGCTTCTGCTGCGCGGGATCGACGTCTCGATCATCGACAATGAGGTCGAGATGATCCAGGCGGCGGCCGATTTCGGTTTCAAGGTCTATTATGGCGACGGCACGCGGCTGGACATTCTGCGTGCCGCCGGCGCCGGCCGCGCGCGCGCCGTGTTGATCTGCGTCGACAAGCCCGATGTCGCCGTCCGCATCGCAAAGCTGATCAAGGCGGAGTTTCCCCTGCTCACCGTGCTGGCACGCGCTTTCGACCGCGGAACCGCACTGCAGTTGATACGTGCCGACGTCGATTTCCAGATTCGCGAAACCTTCGAATCAGCGCTTGTCTTCGGCGGCTCCACGCTGGAAGCACTGGGCGTCGACCCCGAGGAAGTCGCCGAGGTGATCGAGGACGTCCGCCACCGCGATTCCGCCCGTTTCGAGTTGCAGCTCGCCGAAGGGGTTCGCGCCGGAGCGCGCTTCCTCAAGGGCAATATCGGCACACCCATTCCGACACCGCTCAGCCAGCCGCGCCGCTCCGGTCAGGCGCTCAATGAAGAAACCGCCGGCGTTCTGCACAAATCCGAGCCTGCCGACTAAACATTGGAGAGCAAACAGATGATCGAACTGGACGAGCGCGCGCTCTCCGTCACCAAATTCTGGCGTGACGCCGGGAAAGATGCATGGTTCGAGAAGAATGACGCCTTCGACGCGGAGTTCCGCAACTGGTTTCTTGAGCTGCATTACGCTGCCGCGCGGCGTGAATGCGACGGATGGTCGGAGCATGCCGAAGGCTCACTGGCGCTGATGATCCTGCTCGACCAGTTCCCGCGAAACTGCTTTCGCGGCACCGGCCATATGTATGCCACCGACCCGCTGGCAAGGCATTTTGCCGAAAAGGCGATCGCCGCCGGCCAGGATCTGGCGCTCGACGAAGAGCTTCGCGTCTTCCTCTATTTGCCTTATGAGCATTCGGAGCATCTCGCCGACCAGCTCAAATCGGTGGACCTCACCACCGCCAAAGCCCAATCCTATCTGAAGTATGCCGTCGAGCACCTGGAGATCATTCAGCGCTTCGGCCGTTTTCCGCATCGAAACAGGATGCTTGGCCGCGAGACGACGCCGGAGGAACAGGTGTTCCTCGACGGCGGCGGGTTTTCCGGCTGAGCTCAGTGCATCGGAGCCAAAAATGGTTAGAGGTTTTGGTTCGATGCTTTAGGTCAGCCACCAATTCCGGCCGGACGACAGTCGCTCGATGCCGGCGCTGTCGAGAGCGGCAAGCCGCTCCGTCACGCTTCTGCCGTCGACGGTGAGGTCAGGCGCGATCTCGGCCAGCGGCGCCAGAACGAAGGCGCGCTCCAGCATGCGCGGATGCGGCACTTCCAGCCCGGTTTCGTGGATGATCCGATCGCCGAACACCAGAATGTCGATGTCGATCAGCCGTGGACCCCAGCGCTCCTCGCGCACCCGCTTCAGCCTGCGCTCGACGTCGAGACAGAGATCGAGCAATGCATGTGGCGCGAGCACGGTCGAAATTTCGGCGGCCGCATTGAGAAAATCCGGCTGGTCGAGCTTGCCCCAGGGCGGCGTGCGGTAAAGCGAGGAGACGACAACGACGCGCGTGTTCCCGTCGGCGTCCAGCATGCGCAGCGCCGCGCCCATCGACCTTGCCGGGTCGCCGAGATTGCCGCCAAGGCTGAGGTAGACCGTGTTATTGGGGCCAGGCAACGGTCACCTCGACATGATCGAGCACGCCGGGCACCGGCGCGTTCGGCTTGCGCACAGTGATCTCGGCCTTTTTTATCTGGGGAAAGCGGGCTGTCAGCGCCCGGGCCACCTCCAGCGCCAGCGCTTCTATCAGAAAACGCCTCTCCCCGGTGATGATCTTTTCGATCACCCCGAAGGCAATGCCATAGTGGACGGTATCCTCAATGGAATCATCGACCAGCGCGCGGCCGGGTTCGACGGTGAGCGCAGCGTCGACATAGAAACGCTGGCCGAGCGTCTCCTCCTCATCCAGCACGCCGTGCCGAGCGAAGAAGGCGCAATTTTTCATGCGGATGATATACATCGCTCAGCGTCCTGCTCGATTGGAGCGATGCGCGTCCGCTTGGGCGCACAGACTACGCTCTAAGGGTTTTAATCTACGCATCCTGCTGGAATCGATTTCGATTTGCGAGCTATGCGGCGGTTTCACGCGCCAGCATAGCATCCGCAACCGCCAGCGCATCCACATTGATTGCGACATCGTGGACGCGAAAAAGCCGCGCGCCCTTGAGCCTCAGTATGACGCTCGTCGCCGCTGTTCCGGCGTCTCTGGCCGAGGCGTCGCGGCCGGTGACGGCGCCGATGAAGCGCTTTCGCGATGTACCGGCCATCAGCGGAAAGCCCAAGACATCGAGCTCGGAAAACCGTGCCATCAGGTCGAGATTTTCCTCTGCGGTTTCCTTGGCGAAGCCAAAGCCCGGATCGAGCACGATCTGGTCGTCGGCAACGCCGCTTCGCCGGGCGATTTCCAGGGACTTGCCGAGGAAGAAAAACTGATCCTCGATCACGTCGGGCAGTTTTTGCCTGTCACGCCCGGTGTGCATGATGACAAGGCCGGCGCCGGTTTCGGCCGCGACCCGCGCGATGCCTGGTTCGCGTTGTAGGCCCCAGACGTCGTTGAGGATGTGGGCGCCGGCGGCGACGGCAAGCCGGGCGGTGTCCTCGCGATAGGTGTCGACCGAAATCAGCGCCTCGCCGAGCCCGGCGAGCGCCTTGATGACAGGCAGCACGCGGGCCTGCTCTTCCTCGATGGCTACCGGAAATGCGCCGGGGCGTGTCGATTCCCCACCGACGTCAATGACGGAGGCCCCTGCTTCCGCCATCCGGCGCGCCTGGGCAATCGCCTGTTCGGGCGCGACGAACAGTCCGCCGTCAGAAAAACTGTCCGGCGTGACATTGAGTATACCGACGATCACCGCCTTGCCGCCAAGGTCGAGATGGCGCCCATGCGCCAGCTGCCATCGCCCTGTCGTCATTGTCGATAAACCATGTGTGATCCACCAAAGATCAATTCCGTTGCGTCGGCAACGGCCGTAGCGCAAGGTAGGCAAAGAGGCAACATGATGAAACGATCCCTGCTTTGCGCCCTGATGCTTGCTTGTTCCGCCTTGCCGGCGGGCACGGCGAATTTGGTGAAGACATATAGCTATTTCAGCATCGGCGGCAGAACGCTCGATGATATCGGATCCCAGCTTACGAAACTTGGACCTCGGGTGAAAAGCACCGGGATGCGGCATCCAGGCGCCACGCAGATGGCGTTCACCACCCGCGTCAGCTATGCGGAAAGATCTAACTCCTGCGCGATTGCCGACGCCGATGTCACCGTCAAGGTCAAGGTGATCCTTCCCGAGTGGCGCCGCCCGCGCAAGGCTGATGCCGGCGTAAGGCTGTTTTGGGATACATTGTCGGCCGACATCAAGCGTCATGAGGACCGCCATGTCGAGATCGCCAAGAACCATGCCGGCGAACTCGAGGATGCGCTGAAGGCGACCCACCCGCGCAAGACGTGCCAGGAGGCCAAGGCCAAGGCAGCGGAGATCTCCGCCGCTATTCTTGCCAAGCACGACCGCGCTCAGATGCAGTTCGATCGCGTCGAAACCATCAATTTCGAAAGCCGCATCCTGCGGCTGCTGCGCTATCGCATGAAGCGCATCGAAAACGGCCGGCTGCCGGGTTAGCTTCGGCCAGACGGTAAGGGCGATTCTCGTCGAGTAAGAGACTCAGCCGGCGACGCCGAGCTTCTTCTGCAGGCTGGTCGATGACGTCGTATACTGGAATACGATGCGCTCGCCGGGGCTGACGATGCGCTTGGCCGCCTGCGCCATCAGCGCGACCTCATGGAAGCCCGACAGGATCAGCTTCAGCTTGCCGGGATACCAGTTGATGTCGCCGACGGCGAAGATGCCCGGTACCGACGTCTGGAATTTCTCGGTGTCGACCGGGATCAGGTTCTCATGAAGATTGAGCCCCCACTCGGCGATCGGTCCGAGCTTCATGGTCAGGCCGAAGAACGGCAGCAACCGAGTGCACGGCACCTCGGTGTCACCGTCGGGTCCCTTGATGGTCGCCGCCGAGAGATGGCCGTCCGTGCCGGTCAACCCGGTCACCTGCCCGACATGGAAATCCAGTTCCTTCATCTCCTGCATGGCGTACATCTTGTTGACGCTGTCTGGCGCCGCGCGGAACTCCGGCCGCCGGTGCACCAGCGTCACGCTCTTGGCCACCGGCTGCAGGTTCAGCGTCCAGTCGAGCGCCGAATCGCCGCCGCCGACGATAACCAGGTCGTGGCCGCGGAATTCCTCCATCCGGCGCACCGAGTAGAAGACGCTCTTGCCCTCATAAAGCTCGATGCCCGGAATTGGCGGCCGCTTCGGCTGGAAAGAGCCGCCGCCGGCGGCGATAACCACAATCTTGGCTTCAAACACCTCGTTCTCGTCGGTGATGACGCGAAAGCTGCCGTCCTCGAGCTTTTCGAGGCTCGAGACCATGCGGTTGAAGGTGAAGTCGGGCTTGAACGGCGCGATCTGCTCAAGCAGTCTGTCGACCAGGCCCTGGGCCGAGATCGATGGCCAGCCGGGAATGTCGTAGATCGGCTTTTCCGGATAGAGTTCGGCGCATTGCCCGCCGGGCCGATCGAGTATGTCGATCAGATGGCATGTCATGTCGAAGAGGCCGAGCTCGAACACGGCGAACAGGCCGACGGGCCCCGCCCCGACAATCAATACGTCCGTCTTGATGATATCGGTCATGAATGCGCCTTCGATGCGCATGACCCCGAAAATCGGAATCGATTCTCGCCGGGGATCCTGCGCCAAATCACCGTGCTACAGCGTGCTTTGCGTGGTCCAGGGAACGTGCGGCGCTGTAGAGAACGGCGCGACACTGCATGACCATTGGCCCGCTGCCAAGCCGGCGCCGGAAAAATCGGCTATATCCCCCGCTTAAGCCTCCACGCTTCAGCCCTGGCGGGCGGGCACGCGCACAACCAGGCCGTCGAGAGCGTCGCGCACCTTGATCTGACAGGAGAGCCGTGAGTTCGGCTGGACGTCGTAGGCGAAGTCCAGCATGTCCTCTTCCATCGCTTCCGGCTCGCCGACCTCCGCCGTCCATGCCTCATCGACATAGACATGGCAGGTCGCGCAGGCGCAAGCGCCGCCGCATTCGGCCTCGATCCCCGGCACGGCGTTGCGGATCGCGTTCTCCATGACGGTCGAGCCGTTTTCGGCATCCACGTCAAAATGTGTGCCGTCATGGGCGATGAAGGTCAGCTTGGTCATTTGTCACCTGAAGGGAGTCCCAGCCGAGATAATCACTCCCGCAGACAAGTCAACTGCGGCGCGAAAGCGGCGCTCTATACCGTTTTTTTCGGAAATGGGTTTAACGGCTGATGGCGGCGACGAAATCGCGGACTTCTTCGATCAGGGAGCCAAGCCGCTTGAGGGTATTGGTATCTTCAGGTTGAAGTTCGATCGCGCCGGCGCAATCGGCAACAGCGAAGGCGCCGACGCCGCGCGCCGAGCCTTTCAGCCCGTGCGCCAGGAGCAGTCTTTGTTTCACATCGGCGTCGACGATCCTGTCGCGAACCGACAATGCCTGCTGCACGAACAGCGCCAGCACCTCCTGTTCGAGGCTGCGGTCGCCCATCGTCTGGCGCGCCAGATGCGCCAAGTCCACGGGCCGCGACCCAGCCGTTCCCGACACATCGCCGCCGGGCATCGAGAAGGCAATGCCGTTTTCGCCACGCATGACTCTGCACTCCGTTCTTCCAGTCGCCAAAAATAGGCAGCCGCCAAAAAATAGGCCCATCCTGTGGACGACGGGTTAACGATTGGCCCGGAAAAATGTTGCGATAGCGGCGCCGGAATCACAGTTCTGTTAACCTTATATTTAAAGTTTTACGTATCGTACCGAATGCATGTTTTCTTTACCCCGGTGTGTCATTACGATACGAAAGGTCCATTTTCAGCCTCTTGCGTGGGACACGAAAAGCAAAATCAACAAGTCCCGCGGCAGCTTGTACAGGGTAGCGAAGGCATGGCGAAGAAAACAACGACGACAAGAACGCTCGACAACGACGTAGCCAGGGAACTCGAAAAAGCACTTGAAATCGATCTGAACGGCGATGCCGGCGGCGACCTCGACATCGCCGCGTCGATGGAGGATTTGGAAGCGCAGATATCGCAGGCCGCCGACGAGTTGGCACGCGAGGGCCGTGACCAGGATGCCGAGGCTGTCGCCAACCAGAGCCAGGATGCCGAGCCTGTCGCCAACCAGAATCAGAATGCCGAGCCTGTCGTCAACCAGAGCCAAAATGCCGAGCTTGCCGCCAATCAGGACAAGAAAGCCCAGGACCAGAGAGAGGCGGCAAACGCCAGGCCGGCTGAACCGCGCCCTGCTGAGCTGCGCCCTGTTGAAACGCGCCCTTTTGAGACGCGCCCTGTTGAAACGCGCCCCGTTGAAACGCGCAATGGCACGCAGTCGGCCGGCTTCACGCCGGCCAACGATCCTCGTCAAAAAGATTACAAGACGCTGCTGCACACCCTCAATCGGCGTGCCTCGAACACGATCTACTGGGTCGTGGCGCTCGTTTCGCTCGCCTGGGTCGCTGGCGCCGGTGCATTGGCAAACCTGCTGTTTGGCCCAGGCATTTGGCAAATCCGCACCCCCGGCCAGTTTTTCGCCCGTCCCGAACTGATTGGCCTGGCAATCGCTGCGATCCTGCCCGTCCTCCTGTTCTGGGCGTTTGCAGCCATGATTCGCCGCGCGCAGGAGATGCGCATCGCCGCTCAGTCGATGACGGAAGTGGCTTTCCGCCTGACCGAGCCGGAGCAAATCGCCCAGGATCGCGTCATGATGATCGGGCAAGCCGTGCGCCGCGAGGTTGCGGCCATGGGTGAAGGCATCGAGCGCACGCTTGCACGTGCCGTCGAGCTCGAAACCCTGGTCCACAGCGAGGTCAACCAGATCGAGCGCTCCTATTCGGAGAATGAATCCCGCATCCGCTCGCTTGTCGACGGGCTGGGCAGCGAGCGCGAAGCGGTGGTCACCCACGCCGAACGCGTGCGCGCCTCGATCACCGGCGCGCATGAGACGCTGAAGGACGAAATCGGGGCTGCCAGCGACATCATTCGCGACAGCATCCTCAACGCCTCGACCAACCTGTCGATGACCATCACCAATTCCGGCGACACGTTGATCGACAGGATCAACCAAAGCTCGCTGTCGATCTTCGATTCGGTGGAAGGCCGGCTCGAATCCATCACTGACCGGCTGTCGACCTCCGGCGAAGCCTTCGCCAGCCTTCTCGACACACGCATTGCCAAGCTGACGGAGACGACCGACGGCCTCACCCGGTCGCTGACCGATCTGCTCGACGATCGGACCTCCGGCATGGTGTCGCTGCTCGGCGGCGCCGCACGCACGCTCAACTCCGAATTTGAAGCCAGCCTTGACGGCATCGAGCGGACGCTGGCCGAACGCGGCCAAGTGCTGATCAGCGAGTTCCAGACCCGCGCCGAGGCGCTGGACACCGGCACCCAAAAGCTCAACGCCGCGCTCGAGGCCCGCGCACGCCAGATCAACGAGACCCTGGTCGAGCGCGCGCGCGAAATCGCCCATACCTTCCAGGAGAGCAAGGAGACGCTTTCGGCGATGATCGATCAGGGCAAGACCCAGATCGGCGCCGACATGGCCGACATCGTTTCGTCGACCTCGTCGATGCTCGAAGCACGCGCCGGCGATTTCGCCGGCCGCATGGAAGCGGCCCGTCATGTGGTGTCGCGCGCCTTCGACGCCGACATCCAGCGGCTTGCCGATGCCCGCGTCGGCATCGAGGAGGCTGTCGAGAACCACAGCCGCAAGCTTTCCGAAAGCCGCGAACACATGACGGCGGCCATGCAGGCCGATCTGGAGAAATTCGCCGAAAGCCGCGCCGGCATCGACGCGGCTGTCACCGACCAGGTGCAGAAGCTTTCCGAAGGCCGCAATCTGATCTCGCGCGCCCTCGAGGAGGATCTGCGCAAGGTCAACGAGTCGCGCGCCGCCATCGATGCGTCGCTCGGCAGCCATCTCGAACGGCTCGAAGAGGGCCGCAACAGGCTTTCGCAGGCCTTGAATGAAGACTCCGGAAAACTTGTGCAAGCCCGCACGATCATTGACGAAATGGTTGCCGGCCATGTTGGAAAGCTTGCCGAAGGCCGCAGCATTCTTTCACGCGCTCTCGATGCCGATCTCGGCAAGCTGGCCGACAGTCGCGCCAGCATCGACGGCCTGGTCGCTGGCCAGGTCGAGAAGATCGCCGAAGGTCGCGCCTTGCTCGCCAAGGCGCTGGAAACCGACATTGTCGGCATCAAGGGTCTCATCGAGACCCATTCCGCCAAACTGGCGGAAGACCGCAGCGAGCTTTCGCGTTCGCTCCAAGACGACCTGTCGGGCATCCGAGGCCTGATCGAGGACCATTCGGGCAGGCTCGCCGACGATCGCAGCCTGCTTTCGCAAACGCTCGAGGCAGACCTTGCCAAATTGGCGGAAAGCCGGTCGAGCATCGACGGGCTGGTCGCCGGTCAGGTCGAGAAGCTGGCCGAAGGCCGCAACATCCTCAAGCGCGCGCTGGAATCCGATCTCAACACGATCAAGGAGGTCATATCAGGCCAGTCCGAAAAGCTGGCGGAAGACCGTGGTCAGCTCTCGAAGGCGTTGGAAACCGACCTGCAGAGCGTGAATGGCCTTATCTCCGATCACATGAACAGGCTCTCCGAGGACCGTTCAATCCTGTCGAAGGCGCTCGAAGACGATCTCGCCAAGCTGGCGGAAAGCCGGTCGAGCATCGATGGGCTGGTCACCGGGCAGGTCGAGAAACTGGCCGAAGGTCGCGACATCCTCAAGCGCGCGCTCGAATCCGATCTCAACACGATCAAAAGCGTTCTATCAGACCAGTCCGAAAAGCTGGCGGAAGATCGTGGTCAATTGGCGCGAGCGTTGGAAACCGACCTGCAGGGCGTGAATGGCCTTATCTCCGATCACATGAACAGGCTCGCCGAGGACCGTTCAATCCTGTCGAAGGCGCTCGAAGACGATCTCGCCAAGCTGGCCGAAAGCCGGTCGAGCATCGACGGGCTGGTTGCCGGCCAGGTCGAGAAACTGGCCGAAGGCCGCGACATCCTCAAGCGCGCGCTCGAATCCGATCTCAACACGATCAAGGAGGTCCTATCAGGCCAGTCCGAAAAGCTGGCGGAAGACCGTGATCAGCTCTCGAAGGCGTTGGAAACCGACCTGCAGAGCGTGAACGGCCTTATCTCCGATCACATGAACAGGCTCGCCGCAGATCGCTCGACCCTGTCCCAGGCGCTCGAAGACGATCTCGCCAAATTGGCGGAAAGCCGGTCGAGCATCGATGGGCTGGTTACCGGGCAGGTCGAGAAACTGGCCGAGGGTCGCGACATTCTCAAGCGCGCGCTCGAATCCGATCTCAACACGATCAAAAGCGTTATATCGGACCAGTCGGAAAAGCTTGTGGAAGACCGCTCGATCCTGTCGAAGGCGCTCGAAGACGATCTCGCCAAGCTGGCGGAAAGCCGGTCGAGCATCGACGGGCTGGTTGCCGGCCAGGTCGAGAAGCTGGCCGAAGGCCGCGACATCCTCAAGCGCGCGCTCGAATCCGATCTCAACACGATCAAGGACGTCATTTCAGGCCAGTCCGAAAAGCTGGCGGAAGATCGTGGTCAACTGTCGCAAGCCTTGGAGACCGACCTGCAGAATGTGAACGGGCTGATCTCCGATCACATGAACAGGCTCGCCGCAGACCGCTCGACCCTGTCCCAGGCGCTCGAAGACGATCTCGCCAAATTGGCGGAAAGCCGGTCGAGCATCGACGGGCTGGTTGCCGGCCAGATCGAGAAGCTGGCCGAAGGCCGCGATATCCTCAGACGTGCGCTGGAAGCAGACCTCAACACCATCAAGGGTGTCGTCGCCGACCAGTCTCAGCAGCTGACCGACAATCGCGCAGAGTTTGCGCGGGCGCTGGAGGCCGACCTCGGCAGCGTCAACGGTCTTGTGAACAGCCACGCCGAGAAGCTCATCCAGGACCGCTCGATCCTGTCCAAGGCGCTCGAAGACGATCTCGCCAAGCTGGCGGAAAGCCGGTCGAGCATCGACGGGCTGGTTTCCGGCCAGGTCGAGAAGCTGGCCGAAGGCCGCGACATCCTCAGACGTGCGCTGGAAGCAGACCTGCAGAAAATTGCGGCAAGCCGCAGCGACATAGACGACATCATCGCCGGGCACGTCGGCAAGCTGACCGAAGGCCGCGACGCGCTGACCCGTGCGCTGGAGGACGACCTCTCCAAGCTCGCCGACACGCGCAAGGAAGTCGACCGTTCTCTGTCCGGCCATATCGACCATATCGCCGCCAGGAGCACCGACATCTCGGACGCCATTGCCGCCGACGTCGAAAAGATCGAGCAGGCGTTCAGCCGCCAGACCGGCATCATCGAAGAGCGCGCCGGGACCATGGAGCGCGCGCTGTCGACCGGCGTCGACAACGTCCGCAACGTGCTCGAAAAGAGCGCCGTCTTCGTTGCCGGAGCGCTGCGCGAAAAGGTCATGGAAGTCACCAGCGCACTGCATGAGCAGGCAGGCGCGGCTTTCAGTGACGCCGATCGCAAGATCGCCGATCGGGCGGAGCAGACCTCTGCTGCCCTGCTCGCCAGGGCGGAGGATATCGCACGCACCTTCGAGGAAGCGGATCGCCGCCTCGCCGCACGTGCCGAAGACACGTCGAGCGCGCTCGTTGCGCGGGCGGAGGGTGCATCGAGCGCAATCATGGCCCGCGTCGACGACACCTCGAACTCGTTGCTGGCGCGCGCCCAGGAGACGGCCGACCAGCTGGCTGCCCGTGCCAGCGAGATCGCCGGTACATTCGATGCGGCGGACCAGAAGCTGGTTGCCCGCGCGGTCGAAACGGCACAGTCGCTTGCGGAACGCGCCGGCGACATCCTGCGCAATTTCGAAGGTGCCGACGAACGGCTCAGTGTGCGCATCGGCGAATCGGCCGAAGCGCTTGCAGCGCGTGCATCGGACCTTGGCCGCATTTTCGATGCTGCCGACCAGCAGCTGATCTCGCGCATCGCCGAAGGTTCGGAAGCGTTGTCGGCCCGCGCGTCCGAGATCGGCCGCATCTTCGATGAGGCGGATCACCGCCTGGTGTCGCGTATCGCCGACAGCACGTCGACGATCGGAGAACATGCCGACAACATCGTCGGGGCCTTCGCCAGCACCGAGCAGCGGGTTGCCGAACGTGCAAAGCAGACCGGGCAGGACCTGGCCGTCCACGCCCGTGAGATCGAGCAGGCGCTCGCGGGCGCCGACGAGCGCCTGGCCTCCAGCGCGGCGGCCGCGGCGGCTCGCGTCGAGGAACAGGTTGCCGGCGTCGAAAACCGTCTGGTCAACACCACCGAAACGATAGGCCAGAAGCTCAACGAGCAGGTTTCGACCGCTGAGGCGCAGCTCATTTCGCGCGCCAACTCGATCGCCGAAACCTTCACTGCGGTCGGCCAGCATATCGGCCAGAGCACCAACGACGCCGCCAAGACCATCGGCACCAACACCCGCGAACTCAACACCATGCTTGCGGCACGTTCGGCCGAGATCTCGAAAATCCTTGACGAAACGGCACGGCCTCTGGTCGAGCGCTTCGCCCACGGCGGCTCGGAATTGCAAAAGAGCATGGAAGAGGTGACCGAACGCGCCACCGAGAAGCTGCGCAGCGAAAACGCCGCCTTGGTCGACGCGCTCGCCAGCCGCACGGCCGAAACATTGTCGGCCGTCGAAGGGGCGCGCTCGACGCTTGCCGACAGCGTCGCCGATCTCATCGGCCGCATGAGCACCTCGAGCGCACAGCTCGGCCAGCTGATCGAACAGGCGGCGGCCAATCTCGGCCAGGTCGACGAACGCCTGACCGGCAGCACGCAAAGCTTTGCGGCGACAACGGAAAAAGCCGCGCAGACTTTTGCCAGCTCGGCGCGTCTGGTCGATTCGAACACGACACGGCTTACCGAGCTGTCATCCTCGACCTTGCGCGAGGTTGCCTCGATCGCCACCAAGTTCGACGAGCACAGCCGGTTGCTGTCCAGTGCTTCGGACCTGTTGAGCTCGGCCCAGAGCAACCTCGAACACACGCTGGAAAGGCAGTCGTCGCTGGAGGACCTCGCCGTCGGCCTGGTCAAGAAGTCGGAGGATCTCGAAAAAGTCATGCGCTCGTTCGAGGATCTGGTCGGCCAGACGTTGCAGAACGCCGAAGGCAAGACGCTGGAGTCGGCGGACAAGATCCGTACCTCCATTGCCGACGTCGTCGATTCGGCAACCAAGCGCTTTGCCGACGCGACCGAGGAGATGCGACGCACCGCCAGCTCGATCAAGAGCGAGCTCGACCTTACCCGCGCCGAGCTCAAGAAGGGTGTCATCGAGATGCCGGAAGAGGCAAAGGAATCGACCACGGCCATCCGCCGTGCCGTTTCCGAGCAGATCAACGCGCTGAAGGAACTCTCTGACATCGTTGCGAAATCTGGCCGCAGCACCGACTCCTCCGAGCCGCGCAACCTGCGTCCAGCACAGCAGACGCCTGCCCCGCGCGCGACTGAGCCGCTACGCCGGCCTCCGGCCCCGGAACCCCTTGCCCCGCAGGCGCCGTCGGGTGACACCACACTGCGCGGCGACCTGGAACGCCCGCCGGAGACGGCGCCGCGCCAGCGCGACCCTAATGGCCGTGCGCCGCAAGGCGGCTGGGTGCGCGATCTCTTGACCGGGGCGTCGCGCGAAGAGGCCGCCAAGCCGGCGGCACCTTCGGAAGCGCCACGCTCGACGGCCCCTGCCCAGCGCTCGCCGCTTCATGTCGTGGAGTCGCTCAACTCGCTTTCCGTCGACATCGCTCGCGCCATCGATCACGACGCCTCGATCGAACTGTGGAACCGCTACCGGAGCGGCGAGCGTGACGTGTTCACCCGGCGTCTCTACACGCTGAAGGGCCAGCAGACGTTCGACGAAATTCGCCGCAAATATCAAATGGAGGCGGAATTCCGCGCCGCCGTCGACCGTTACTGCGACGACTTCGAAAAGCTACTCAAGGACGTCTCGCGCAACGACCGCGACAACATGATGGCGCAGACCTACCTGACGTCGGACACCGGCAAGGTCTATACGATGCTTGCCCACGCCAGTGGCCGCCTGCATTGATCAGACGATAAGCGAACAGAAAAAGGCGGGAAACTCCCGTCTTTTAGGGCAATCGCTTCGGATTTGAATTTCACATCGCTACCGGCGTTGGCAGCGACAATTGAGTGCCCGGCCGTTCCGGCTGTGGTCAGATCACCGAATCGGTCCAGCGGACGATGTCCTTGGCGGCATCGCCGAACGCCCTGTCGAGCGCATCGACATAGGCCTGGTTGCCGCTGCCGGAGACGGGCGCGGTCGCGTTGAAGCTCTTGGAGGCGCGCACCTCGCCATTGCGGTCGTTCAATATCCGCACGAACAGCTCGACCTCGGCGTGTTGGCCGCCGTCGACGCGGACTTCGAAGGAACGGACCTCGACGATCACCTGATAGTCGATCGCCAGGCCCTCGCCCGGCTTGCCGACGCCGGCGAAACTGCCCGAGCGCTGGAATGTCTCGGCCAGTCGCGCCTGCACGATCAGCGGCAGCCGGTCGGCCCATTGCGCTCCCTTGAGGTACTGGATCGAGCGCACCGACGGCTTGATGACGATGTTCTGGCTGTCCAGCGCCTTGAGCGCGGAAGGCTGGGCGATGAGGATTTGTTGGCGGCCGCGGCCGCGCGCATCGAGCGACGGCGCCGACAGTTCGAATGTGTCCAGGGGCGCCGGCCCGCCGCCCGGCAAAAACGCGCAGCCGGCCAGCGAAAGCGCAAGCAATGCCACACACGCAGTGGGCCCGCCCGCTTTGACCCCGCCCAATCTAAGCACGCCCAATTTAAGCACGACCGACTTCACACGCGATCCCCGTTGTCCCCGAATCGAATGAGCAAATCGCACCCGCAGCGTACTTGCCTGCCGTTCTTGGGGCCGGCGAAAGCCGAAGTCAACGCCGCGCCCTGCCATCGAATTGCCGAACCTCACCTTCGCCGCCTGACAGGATTCGCTGCGGATTGCGGCTGAGATCCGTTACCGCCTCTTCGATGCGGTTGATCGAGCGACGGCTGTCTTGGACCAGCGCCTCGACGTCCTGCAGGCCCTGGCCGGAGAATCGCGCCAGATTGTCGGTGATGGTGCCGAGGCGGGCGTTCAGCGTGTCGGCGACCTGCTTGAACGATTTCAGGGTATTCCTGGCGTCGGCTATCATGCCGTCGGCCTGGCCTGAGCCGAGCAATGTATCGACCTTGACGAGGATGCCGTCGACACGCACCGAAGCGTCGTTGAGGCGCTCCGCGAGCTGCTGCGCGTCCTTGATCGTCTGGTCGATATCGTCGGCCCGGTTGGCGAATTTGTTGGTCACCTTGGCGATGTCGGCGGCAGCCTCGTTGGCGTTTTCGCTGGCCTTCTGGATGCTGGCCAGCGCGGTGCGGACCTGTGCCGGATCGATGCCGTCGAGAACGCCGTCGACCTTGGCCAGCGTGCCTTGCGTCCTTTGGGCGAAATCGTTGATCGACCCCACCGCGGTGTCGACATTCCTGACGACCGTGTCGAACTGCTTGCTGGTTTCCTTCAGGTTCTCGGTCACCGTATCGACGTTGGCGACGATGCTCTTGATCTGATCCTTGTCGACGGCGTTGAGCAGCCCTTCCGCCGCCTTCAGCGTGCCGTCAAGCTTGCCCGAGACGCCCCTCAGTTCCTCCGACAGCGAACTGACGCTGGCGAGGAATTTGTCGATGCCGTCGGAGTTCTTGGCCAGCGCATCGGAGAAGGTCTGCACATTGTTGACGGTCTGCGTCAGCGGCCCGCGAACGTCGCTGGTGAAGCCTTCGAGCTGGGAGAGAACCGTATCGGCGCGGGTGAAGATGTTCTGCGCCGTCTGCAACAGGTTGGTGACCGCTGACGGGTTGGCGACGATCTCGGCGACGCGGCCCTCCTGCTCCGCCTGGTCGAGAAGGTTGACCTCCTTGGGGTCAGCGCCCCTGAGCTCGATACTCGCTTGGCCGGCGAGGCTGACGATCCCGATATCGGCCTGCGTCGATTTGGTGATCGGCGTCGTGCGGCCTACTTCGGCTTCGGCTATGGCGTCGTTCGGATTGGCGGGGTCGATGTAGACGCGCCTGACATCCCCGACCCTGACGCCGTTGAACAGCACGAAACTGCCGCGGCCGAGGCCGGAAGCCGATCCCGGAATGCGCACCCGCAGCATCGCCGTCTCACCCCTGTCGCCGATCGCGGCCGTCCAATAGACGAACGCGAATGCCGCCAGGATCGCGGCTAGCGTGAAAATGCCGACAATGACGTAGTTGGCTCTGGTTTCCATTTATCCACTTATGGCTACGCGCGGGCCGCAAGATCAAGTTGCCGCGCACGTTTTCCGCGAAAATAGGATTTCACCCAGGGTTCCTCGCTCTTGAGCATGTCGTCGATCGTGCCTTCGACCAGCACTTTCTTGTTGCCGAGCACGGCCACCCGATCACAAGCGGTGAACAGCGTGTCGAGATCGTGCGTGACCATGTATACGGTCAGATCCATGGTATCGCGCAGCTTGACGACCAGTTCGTCGAACTCAGCCGCGCTGATCGGATCGAGGCCGGATGTCGGCTCGTCCAGGAATACGATGTCGGGGTCGAGCGCCAGCGCGCGCGCCAGCGCCGCACGCTTGATCATGCCGCCGGAAAGCTCGGACGGGAATTTCTGCGCCGCATCCGGCGGCAACCCGACCAGTTCGACCTTGAGCATCGCCAACTCGTCCATCAGCTTTTTCGGCAGATCGAGATATTCGCGCATCGGCACCTGCACGTTTTCGAGCACCGTGAGCGCCGAAAACAGCGCGCCGTGCTGAAAGAGGACGCCAAGGCGCATGTCGATGCGAAGGCGCTCCCTCTCGCTCGCCTTTTCGACATCGACGCCGAACAGCTTGATCGTTCCCGACTGCTTGTGCACCAGGCCGAGAATGGTGCGCAGCAGAACCGACTTGCCGGCGCCGGAGGCGCGGACGAAGCCGAGAATTTCGCCACGCCGGATATGGAGCGACAATTTATCGAGAATGACCTTGTCGCCGAAGGAGACGGTGACGTCGTGCGCAGAAAGCACGATCTCGTGCTCGTCGGCCCTTTGCGTAGTCGTGGTCGGCTTTGTGCCAAGCAGCGCCATGTCAGAACTCGATCGCTGCGTAGAACATGGCGAAAAGCCCGTCGAGAATGATCACCACGAAGATCGACTTCACCACCGAAGCAGTCACGTGCTGCCCGAGCGATTCGGCGCTGCCGCCGACCTTCATGCCTTCGACCGAGGCGATCGTGCCGATGATCATGGCCATGAACGGCGCCTTGATCAGCCCGGCAAAGATGGTGCTGAGATCGATGGCAACGCGCAGCCGGTCGATGAAGGCGGCCGGTGCGATGTCGGAGTAGAGCCATGCCGCGAGTATGCCGCCGCCGAGTGCGGCGAAATTGGCAATGATCGTCAGGCAAGGCAGTGCGATCACCAGCGCGACCAGCCGCGGAAACACCAGAACGCCGATCGGATTGAGCCCGATGACCTTCAGCGCGTCGACCTCCTCGCGCATTTTCATCGAGCCGATTTCAGCCGTGATGGCGCTGCCCGAACGGCCGGCGATCATGATCGCAGTCATCAGCACGCCGAGCTCGCGCAGGATCAGCACGCCGACAAGGTCGACGACGAAGATATCGGCGCCGAAATAGCTGAGCTGATAGGCGCCTTGCTGGGCGACGATCGCCCCGACGATGGCCGACATCAGCACAACCACCGGGATGGCGCCGACGCCCATGCGGTCCATCTGGTTGAAGATCGCCGCCGGATTGACCGCATGGCCGCGGCCAAGCTTCATCTGCGCGCCGCGTATCGTCGCGCCCAGTATGTTCATCGCGGCCAGGAAATCGTCACGCATCTCATAGACGCGGCGGCCAACCGCCTCGAGCGCGCGAATGACGATGTTCGGCGGCCCAACGATGCCGGAATCAGGTTCGCGTCGAACGGCGTCGCCGACGGCGCCGAGCAGGATCGAGGCAACCTCGCTTTGCCCCTGCATCGTGATTTTCACACCCTGCTTTTCGAAGGCGCTAACCAGACGGTCGATCACCCAGGCCCCGGCGGTGTCCATCTTCTCGATATGCGAGAGGTCGAGCGCCAATGTCTGAAAGCCGCTGCGTTGCTCGATCTTGCGCATCTCGGCATCGACGAGCGCCACGGTGCGTGTCGTCCAGGTGCCGGAGAAAGCGCAGCCGAGGACGCCGCCGTCCTCGCCGACCACAACGCGCGGCTGGTGGTCGGCCTCCTTGGCGGTCGTGCCGCTTGCGTCGCGTTTGCGGATCGTCAACATGGCGTCCTGTTTAGCCTGACGGGCCGATCTGTTTAACCTGACAGAACCCACCTGTCGATTTGCCGACAAGCTTGTTGTCGCACAGCCGGAGCAGAAAAATATGGCGCGTGTCATTTCGGTCGAGTCCGAGCGCTTTGCCATCGCCGGGACCTTCACCATCTCGCGCGGTTCGAAAACCGAAGCCGAGGTCGTCACAGTGACGATCCGCGAGGACGGCCAGAGCGGGCGCGGCGAATGCGTCCCCTACAAACGCTATGGCGAAACCATCGAGGGTGTGCGCGATGCGATCGAGGCGATGCGGGAGCAGGTTCAAGACGGCATCAGCCGGGCCGCGCTGCTCGACGCCATGCCGGCGGGCGCGGCGCGCAACGCCGTCGACTGCGCGCTATGGGACCTGGAGGCGAAGATCGCAGGCAAGCCGGTGGCTTCCAGCATCTGCACGGCGCCGCCGAGGGCGCTCGAAACGGCTTACACGCTGTCGCTCGGCGAGCCCGAAGCCATGGCAGCCCAGGCCCGCGCCAATGCCCTGCGCCCGCTTCTCAAGGTCAAGATCGGCGGCGACAACGACATGGCCCGCATCCGCGCGGTCAGGGAGGCGGCACCGGCGAGCCGCATCATCCTGGACGCCAATGAGGGCTGGAGCGACGACAACATCGTTGCAAACCTGGCCTTTGCCGCCGAGCACGGCATCGCGCTGATCGAACAGCCGCTGCCGGCGGGCCGTGATGGCATCCTTCGCAACATCGCCCATCCGGTGCCGATCTGCGCCGATGAAAGCCTGCATGAGGCTAAAGACCTTGCCTCGCTTGTCGGCCTTTACGATGGCGTCAACATCAAGCTCGACAAGTCAGGCGGCTTGACCGCTGCCCTCGTCCTTCGCGATCGCGCCCGCGAACTGGGTTTTGGCGTCATGGTCGGCTGCATGGTCGGCACGTCATTGGCCATGGCGCCGGCGGTGCTGTTGGCCCAGGATGCCGATTTCGTCGATCTCGACGGTCCACTGCTGCTGGCCCGCGACCGTGCGCCTGGCCTTGTCTACCAAGGTTCGCTGGTGTCACCGCCCGATCCGGTGCTGTGGGGCTGAACGCGCCGCAAGCCCGATCAGCACAAGGCCGACCAGGGCGATCGGGATCATGGCAAAAAAGCCGTCGACGCCGAAGCGGTCGTAAAGCGGGCCGCACAGGAGCGTCACCACAGCGGTGAAAAAGCCGTTGGAGAATTAGGCGATGCCTTGCGCGGCCCCGGTGCGTTCCTCCGCGACCGTCTCACCGATCATTTTCTGCAGGCCGATCAGCACCAGCGCCACCGAGACCGCGTGCAGCGTCTGGACTGCGAAAAACCCACCTACGCCAAGGCCAAGCGGCCAGATCAAGGGAAAGGCAATCCAGCGCACGATCGCGCCTATTCCCGCCATCACCATGATCGATACGACCGAGAAGGAACCGAAAACCCGAGTAAAGATCATGAACATGCCGATCTCGGCCAGGACACCCCAACCCCAAAGCAGCCCGACCACAGAGTCGCCGATGCCGATCGATTTCCAGTAGATCGAGACGAAGCCGTAGAAGAACGCGTGGCTGGCGGTGATGACGCCGACGCCGACGGAGAAATACAGGAAATAGCCGTTGAGGAGTTTTGGCGCCGACTGCTGGATGTCGGCAGCCGAAAGCGGCGAGGCACGGCGGGGACGGCCGAGCCGCGGCGCGATCAGTGCGACGACAAGTGCGGCGCCAAACGCCACGAAGATGATCACCGGAACTGCCTGGGCGCCGGTCGCCGACAGGATAAAACCGCCGGCAAGATTTGCGCACAGATAGGAGATCGATCCCCATTTGCGCATGTTGGCATAATTCGAGCCGAAGCGGCGCACCCCCGACAGCGCCAGCGAATCGGCGATCGGCGAATGCGGCGTCCAGGCGACGGTGAGCGCCAGCGAAACGGCCAGCACCATGGCATAGGTCGGCGTCAGGAAATAACCGGCGGACAGCGCCAGCGATGCGGCCGTCAGCGCGACATAGACATGGGCGCGGTCGCTCGTCCTGTCGGCCAGTGCCGTAAGCCATGGCGTCGTCACCACGCGCAGGAACATCGGTGCCGCGAGAATGATCGCTATCTGCTCGGCATCAAAACCGTTTGCCTGCAGCCACAGCGGAAAGTACGGCAAATGTATCCCGAGCGGCACGAAAAGCGTGAAGAAGATCAGGCCCATGCGCAGCTCGAACTGACGCGGCTTGACGAGTTGTTCGAGTAAAAGCGGCGGCAGGGAGGACATCAGCAGGCAATCCGTCGGCGCAGCATTCGACCGGCCGGCCAGCCAACGCACGCCGATCCCATAACATGGCAAAAAAAGCGATGAAACCGCTGCGCTAAAGCGCGTCCCGTTTGACCGCCTCATGCGACGCGCTTTAGGTTCTTGTTTTAGTATGTCGTTATCGCAAAACCGCTGCACACCCTCGTGTCAGGCCCGAGGGCATGCTTTTGCGCGACATGCATGAACGCATCATCGCGTCAGGCAGCCTGGACTGCCCTGCCCTTGATGGCGACGATGTCGATCGGCACCAGCACTTCGCCGCCGACCGGAGCCTCCGGCAGGACGTGCGCCCAGTGCAGGATCTCCATCTGGCCGTCGAAATGCTCGACCACTGCGGTGCAGCTCTCCACCCAGTCACCGGTGTTGATGTATTGCACGTCCCCATAATTTTCGATCGCGGCATGGTGGATGTGGCCGCAGATCACGCCGTCGACATGCGAGCGGCGCGCTTCCTCGGTCAGCATGGTCTGGAACGAGCCGATGAAATTCACCGCCTTCTTGACGTTGACCTTGGCCCAGGACGAAAACGACCAGTAAGGCAGGCCAAGCAGCTGGCGAAGCCGCGTCACCACGCGGTTGACCAGCATCGCCGCATCATAGGCGTAGTCGCCGAGATAGGCCAACCAGCGCGCATTGTGGACGACGGTGTCGAACTGGTCGCCATGGATGACGAGAAAGCGTTTGCCGTTGGCAGTCTCGTGGACGACGCGGTCGGCGACGACGATGCCGCCGAAATGCACGCCCTGGAACTGGCGCGCGAATTCGTCGTGATTGCCGGCGATGTAGGTGATGCTGGCGCCCTTGCGCGCCTTGCGCAGCAATTTCTGGACGACGTCATTGTGGCTTTGCGGCCAGTGCCAGTTCCGTCTGAGCCGCCAGCCGTCGACGATGTCGCCGACGAGATAGATGATATCGGCGTCGTGATGGCGCAGGAAATCGATCAGGAACTCGGCCTTCGCCGCCTTCGATCCGAGATGGACGTCGGAGATGAACATGCTGCGGAATGTGCGGGGCTCTGCGCCAGGCATTGGATTCTCACCGTTGCTTCCGAACAGGCTATGCCTCGATTCATGCAACAACCGTATGACGGTTGCGATTGGTCCAGCCGCAAGAGTAGGTTGCGACCCAAATCAGAGGAGAAATCGCCATGGATCTCGGTATTCGCGGAAAAAAGGCCATCGTCTGTGCTTCGAGCAAAGGCCTTGGGCGCGGTTGCGCCATGGCGCTGGCCGAAGCGGGCTGTGATCTGGTCGTCAACGGGCGCAACTCCGACCAACTGGCCAAGACCGCCGCCGAACTGCGCGAAAGATTCGGCGTTGAGGTGACCGAGATCGTCGGCGATGTGTCGAAGCCCGAGGTGCAGAAGGCGCTGCTTGCCGCCTGTCCCGATCCCGATATCCTCGTCAACAACAATGGCGGACCGCCGCTTCGCGATTTCCGCGAGCTCGACCGCGAAAAGATCCTCGAAGGCGTCACCCAGAACATGGTGACCCCTGTCGAGCTGGTTCAGGCTGTGATCGACGGCATGGCCGAGCGCGGCTTCGGCCGCATTGTCAACATCACCTCGCTGTCGGTCTATGTTCCCATTCCCGGCCTCGATCTGTCGTCGGGCGCGCGCGCCGGCCTGACCTCGTTACTGGCCGGCGTCGCGCGGACGGTGATCGACCGCAATGTGACGATCAACAACATGCTGCCGGGCAAGCTCGACACCGACCGGCTGCGTCCCCCGCATGAAGCCGGCACACCGGAAGATCCGGCTGCTGCCGCCGCACGCAAGGCCCAGGCAGCAGTCAACATTCCGGCCAAGCGGCTCGGCACGCCGGAGGAATTCGGCCAGATTTGCGCCTTCCTGTGCTCGGTTCACGCCGGCTACCTGACCGGGCAGAACATACCGGTGGATGGCGGCCTCTACGTCAGTGCGTTCTAGTGGCAGAATCCAGGGTTGATAGCGGCTGGGAGCGGCGAGAAAAAGGATGTTTTTCCGACCGTCTTTCACGACGGATCCCGAGGCTTGCTGCGGCCGCCCCTGATCCGCCTCCACGCTCTGATGAGAGTGCGACTAGTCTCGCCCCATCAGCGTCTTGATCAGCGTCTCGGCGAGCCAGCTTTCATATTCGTCCGAAGACCAACCCCGCTCCAACACGAGCATGCGATATACGTCGCGGCCGGTATACATCCATAGGATGTCGCGCACGCGGGCTAAGCCGAGTTGGCGCGCGACAGTGACGGATGCGACGAGAAGGTTGGCACGCGCTTCCTGGAGCTTGAAGCGGACGGTCTCCAACTCCGTCTCGATCGCCTTCAGCTCGGGAGACAGGGCCGAGACGCCTCGCATAAGGCCGATCTCCTCACGTTCAGCATCAAGGATGACCCGAGAGATCGAGGCAGTAATACGCAGAATTTCCTCGGGGTCTCTCGCGTTCTCGGCCTGCTTAGCTATCTCCGCATAGCGCGGGCCGAAGAAGGAACGGTCGACCACGGCTCTTAGAATGCCGGTCTTCGACTGGAACAGGGCATAGACGGTCGGTGCCGAAACACCGGCGGCTGATGAGATGTCATTAATCGTGACCTTTTCCACTCCGCGCGCAGTAAAAAGCTCTTTCGCCACATCGAGAATGCGTTGACGCGTGCCGGAAGCGCGCTCCGACCGCAGCCGTGCGTCGTAGCGCCTGCGGGTCTTTGAACTGTCATTCATATTGGATATAGTAAGCTATACCCAATATAACCGCCAGATCATTGAATCGGTAGGCTGGAAGGAGGAGCAGCATGATCGAGTTTGTGCCGATAAACCTCTGGGGGATCGGAACTGCGGTACTCGCAGCCTGGGCTGTCGCTGGGCTTTGGTATTCGCCGCTGCTCTTTATCCGACCGTGGGCAGAGATGTCGGGCGTCGACGGCGCGAAATTCGCCGCCGGCCTGCGGCGGGCGATTGCGGTCGACCTTGCCTCGTTTGCGGTCATGGCGTTTATCCTCGATCAGGTACTTCACGCCTGGGGCGCGCTGACGATCGTCTCGACCGTCCTCTGCACTTTCCTGCTCTGGCTCGGCTTCGTCGCTGTCACGCTGCTGCATTCGGTGACCTATGAGCACCGGCCTCTGCGCTATTATGCGATCAATGCCGGCTATCGCTTGGTCAGCATGATGGCAATGGGCGTGATCCTGACCGTGTTGCGCTAACAAAGGCGCTGTTGTCGACCTGTTCCAGGCATCCGGATTTGCTCGCTCTGCGGCGCAAGTTGACCCAAACGCGACCTTCCGGAACCGATTTTCCTTCCCGAAACCGGACATTGAACGCAACCAGCGCTCATGGACCCGAAGCGGCCAAATATCAGATGGAAATATTCGACCATAGCGGGGGCAGTGCTAAAAGATGACGAGCGGGTTTACGGGCCCTGGCGCGATTCTAACGAAATTCCCCAAGCGCTGGCATTGGCACTTTATGGATGACGTTTGGCTGTTGCTGTCCGCCGGTTTGATGAGGCTAGGGAAGCAAAATGAGCGATGTGGACGAACACCTCGATCTGACGGAGATCAACGCCGTCCGCAGGTTGTTGACGTCAAAGCCACGACCGGTGGACTGGGGCGAACGCCGGGCGCGGCTCGACGAGGTTGGTTCGGTGTGGCCGATTGCGGACGACATCCGATGCGAGGATGCGGTTCTCGACGGCCTTGGGGGAGAGTGGTCGCTAGCGCCTGAGAGTGACAGGGATAAGGTTCTGCTCTTCTTCCACGGTGGTGGCTACTGCTCCGGCTCTCTCCAAAGTCATCGTCGAATGGTCACCGAGGCAGGTCGAGCAATGGGAATGCGCACCCTCGCGATCGACTATCGACGCGCACCGGAACATCCTTTCCCTGCGCAACATGAAGACGCACTCACCGCATGGCGCTTTCTGAGCCGGCAAGGGATCGCGCCGGACCGCATCGTGGTTGGCGGAGACAGTGCGGGCGGCAACCTCACCCTGTGCTTGGTCAATATATTGTGCGCGGCAGGGGAGCGGTTGCCGCGATGTCTTTGGCTGGTCTCGCCCTGGACGGACCTTTCGATGGCCGGCGCGACACTATCAACTAAGGACGCAATCGACCCTATCATCCACCGGGCGTATTTGGAGGAACTGGCCACCGCCTATGTTCCCCATGGCGTTGGTCGGCGCGATCCCCTGATCTCGCCGTTGTTCGCCGATCTGAGCGGATTTCCCCCAATGCTGATACAAGTCGGTTCGGCCGAGGCGCTGTTGTCGGACGCAACTCGGCTCGCGGAAGCCGCTGGCGCGGCTGACGTCAAAGTACGTCTCGAAATTTGGCCGTATATGATTCACGCTTGGCCGGTTTGGAATGCAGGATTGAGTGCCGGTCGCCGCACTCTTCACAGCGCGGGCGTGTTTGTCCGCGAATATTTATAACCCTGGGTGAGGCATCTGCTGGCGCCACTTTCTCGTTCCCAATCGACGAGACGAATGACAGCATTCCGCAGGCTGCACCCGTTGCAGACATCAAACTGGGCGATGGCGGCCTCTACGTCAGCGCGTTTTAGTACCTAACGCTTGGTACCCGCTGGGAACGCCGGGAGGCGATCCATCTCGGCCGTTCTTGTCAGGAAGTGACGGCTCTGAACGCAGGCGTTGCAGGTGCCGTGCCAGACCATAAGGAGCCGATTTATCGTCCGAAGTCTCAAAGACATCGGCTGCGCTGGCGAGGGGCCGGGTGTGGTGTTGAGCAGCGGGGCTATGATGGCACCCATCCTGCGCTGGCCGCCGCTACAGTGCATAGGGCCATTCGTCCGGCACGAAGCGATAGGCGTCGCCATCGCGCGCCACATGGCCGATGCCGGGGAACGGCAAATGCATGCCGGCGATCAGCATCCGGTCGGCAGCGACCCGGTCGAGCGTCCGCTTGCGCGTTTCGGCAGCCAGCTTGGAATCGACATCGAAGGCGATGCTCCAGTCCGGGCGCGCGAACTGGTAGGTCGCCATGTGCACGACATCGCCCCAGATGAACAGCGCCTCGCCGTCCGATTCCACGATGAAGCCGGCATGGCCCGGAGTGTGGCCGGGCAGCGGCACGGTGCGGATCGCGCCGACCGCCTCGCGCTCGCCGTCCACCTGCCGCACGCGGTTCGCATAGGCGGCGGCGGCCTGGCGGGCGCCGATGAAGAACTGCCTTGCCCCATCCGGCGCCTGGTTCATGTTCGCGTCGTCATGCCAGAAGGCGTAATCGGCAGCGGTGACGACGAGCTCGGCATTGGGAAACAGCGCCTGGCCGGCGGGAGTTAGAACGCCGTTGATATGGTCGGGATGCATGTGGGTAATCAGCAATGTATCGATCTGGTCCGGAGAGACGCCGACCGCCTCGATAGCGGCCGGAAGTCGGCCGAGTGACGGGCCCATGCTGTCCGACGTACCGGCGTCGACGAGCACCAGACGGTCGCCCAGATTGATAAGATAGGCATTGACCGGTGCGCGGCGCGGTCCGGGCTTCTGGAAGCTGGCCTCAGCCAGCCGCTCCGCATCGGCCTCAGCGAGCCCGATGACCAGCTCGGAACCAAGGTCGATATAGCCATCTAGTAGCGCCGTAACCTGGACCGATCCCACGTTGCGGCGCAGCGCGCCAAGGGTTGCGGCGTCGACCAGCGGCGCGCGGGCCACCGCCGGAACGGAGACATTGGCTAGGAGAGTGCCGCCGGTTAGGCCGGCACCGGCGAGAAAATGACGGCGGGAAAGCGGCATTGCATCGTCTCCAGTTTGGGGATCTAGAGCTCCAGGCGGAGCAAGGCGGGTCTATGCCATAGGCTCAGCTTTTTGAACTTGCCAATTCCTTATATGTCTTATTACTCTTGTTTATTAATCACGACGGAGAGTTGCCATCATGGACCGCTTGACCGAGCTGACCAGCTTCGTACGCGCCTGCGATACCGCCAGCTTCTCGGCGGCAGCGCGCGAGTTGGGCTTGAGCCAGCCGGCCGTCAGCCAGCAGATCCGTGCACTGGAAACGCGTCTAGGCGTCCGGCTCTTTGACCGTACGACCCGCCATGTTTCGCCGACGGAAGCCGGCCGGCGTTATCTGGAGCGCGCCCGCGACATCATTGAGCGCATCGAGGAGGCGGACCGCAGCGTCGGCTGCCTCGAATCGAAGATGTGCGGACGTCTTGCCGTCGGCGCGCCGGCCAGCTTCGGCGCCGGCGTGCTTGGCAGCTATCTGATCGAGTTCAAGCGCGCCTATCCGGAACTGTTGCTCGACGTGGCGCTGACCGACAGTTTCGTCGATGTGATCGCAGAGGGGCTCGACGTGGCGATCCGTATGGGGACCATCGATGACGACCGGCTGATCGTGCGCAAGCTCGGGGTGATCGGGCGCTGCCTTGCGGCAACGCCAGAGTATCTCGACCGCAGGGGCCGGCCGCGACGCCCGGAAGATCTCGCCGAACATGATTATCTGCTTTACGCCCACATCAGGAAGCGCGATGTCGTGCCCCTCACCGGCCCGGGCGGCGAAAAGGCCGAGGTGCGAATCCGGCCGGCCATGCGCTCCGACAATTCGCTGCTCAATCATCAAGCGTTGCTGTCCGGCGTCGGCATCGGCCTCGGGCACAGGGTGACACTCGATCCGCTCATCGCCGAAGGCTTGCTCGAACATGTGCTGCCGGACTGGCACTATGCGCCGCACCATGTGCATGCGGTCTATCCATCGAACCGCTTCATTCCGTTGAAGGTTAGGCGGTTCGTTGCCGGCTTCGCCGACCACCTCGCCGCGATGGGTGCGTTCATCGATGACAAAAAAGCATGTACATCCAAGGAAACGGCGCCGGCCCAGTGAAGTCTGACGTTTGTACGCGCAGGGAAATGGCGGAGACGGGGGAGTCGAGATGTGGCGCGGCGGAGATAGGCGTAGCCCCGCAACCGCGCAGTGAGTAGCTGTCGGGTGGACGGTAGCCGCAAAGCCCGGAGGCGGTCGACCGTTGCGGCTACGGCTCCCGCAGGACACATGAACTGCCCTTCATGGTCATTCCTCCTGCCGATCGAGAAACCGCTTCACGGCGCCGAGGAACACACCGCGCCCTGCGGCCTCGCGGTCGAGATGCACGAAGTGGGTAGCGTCCGGGATGTTCAGGCGTTCCGCTTTTGGTGCTTCGTCCTCAATTGCCTTCGCATCCTCCGGTCGGCTCCAGAAATCCCGTCCGGAACGGATGACGAGCACCGGCATGGTGAGCGCCGCCGACCATTGCCGGCGATCGAACGCGAGTTCGAAGCTGTCGGCCATGGCGCCGCTCGGTGACCGGAAACTCGGCGGCTGGCGCGTCGACGCCGTCTCGTCGGAGGCGAGTGCCGCATCACCATAGGCCGCGGCCACCGCGGGATCGCGCCACTGAGCCTTGTCCGCGACCGGGCTGCTGCCACGATCGACCCAGCGCCTTGTGTTTCAGGGCGTCCGCTATGCAGCGATCGCAGACGTATCGCTGCCCGCCTGGCCACTTGCGGTGATCGCGAAACGGCGGCCACGGCCGGCGATTGTCGATAGCGTCTGGAAACTGCTTGAGGCTCGTTCAGACGTGAGTTGACCGCCCGCGACTGGACACGCCCGGCCGCGATGACATCCGCGCCGGCCGCGACAAGGCAGGTGAGGATTTCAGCGCAACAATCTGACATGGTATGGTTTTCCACGATCCTTCCCCCCAATGGCGGTTGCGTCATTTGGCATCGTGAAAAACCTGCGCTGCATGCTAAACCTCGACGAAGCCGCCCTCTATTTCCACAAGCATCCACGCCCTGGAAAGCTTGAAATCCAGGCGACAAAGCCGCTCGGCAACCAGCGCGACCAGGCGCTCGCCTATTCGCCCGGCGTGGCGGTGCCCTGTCTCGAAATCCGAGACTAGACGGCTGCCGTAAGCTCCTTGCATCGGCCCTCATTGCGTCTTACGTTTGGCGGATCGATCAAGTGAGGGTATGATAATGCCGGAGACTGCAACCCTGTCCTCGAAGTTCCAGATATCGATCCCCAAGGCGATCCGGACCGCCCAGCATTGGGAAGCGGGTTTGACCTTGGCCTTCATCCCGAAGGGAACGGGCGTGCTACTCGTCCCTGTGCCGAAGCGGGAAGCGCTGAAGGGGCTGGCGAAGGGCGCTTCGGCGACGGAATATCGCGACCGGTCGGACCGTTTCTGATGGTGCTCGTCGATACCTCCGCCTGGATCGAATGGCTGATAGCCTCTCCGACTGGAGAGCAGGTGGCAGAGCATCTGCCCGAGCGAGCCGACTGGCTCGTTCCGACCATTGTGCAGTTGGAACTCGCAAAATGGCTCACTCGCGAAGTAGGCGAAGACAAAGCCGATCAGACCATCGCCTTTACGCAGGTCTGTACGGTGGTCCCGCTTGACACGGAAATCGCCCTAGCGGCCGCCGAAGCCTGCCGGAAGCACAAATTGGCGACCGCAGATGCGATCATTTTCGCGACCGCTCGGGCCCATGACGCGACGCTCCTGACTTGCGACAAGCATTTCGAGAGCCTGCCAGTCGTCACCCTCATCGAAAAGATCTAGCGCTGACATTGTTGGGCCGCGGGGTGATGTCGCTCCGGCAGCTCACGACCGAGGGCGTGTGAAAACTCGGCACGTCGGTCAAGACGTAGAATTTTCTCCTCCGCCCAAGCGAACAGAAGCGCGCTCGTATTCGATGCGGCTCGCGCGTGAAGGTCGTTTTCCACCCGTTGCAGACATTCAAACTGGGATGTCGGCGTGGCTCGCCGCAGCGCGCCGCCCCGCGTCCAGCATTTCAATGGGACAACGCAGCGGGACGCTATGCGAACCCAAAGGCCGCACTTTGCGACATATCACCTCTCGAAAAGCCTCGGCTGCATGCTAAGAGACTCAAAACAGCAAACGGACTGAACTGAGGAGCGGCCGGCATGCAAGGCGAAAACAAAAAAGCAGCCCGGTCGGACCTCGACGAAGCCGCACTTTATTTCCACAAGCATCCACGCCCTGGAAAGCTTGAAATCCAGGCAACAAAACCGCTCGGCAACCAGCGCGATCTGGCGCTTGCCTATTCGCCGGGCGTCGCGGCGCCCTGTCTGGAAATCCGCGACAATCCGGCAGCCGCCGCCGACTACACGGCGCGCGCCAATCTGGTTGGTGTCGTCTCCAACGGTACGGCGGTGCTCGGCTTGGGCAATATCGGCCCGCTGGCCTCCAAGCCGGTGATGGAAGGCAAGGCGGTGCTGTTCAAGAAATTCGCCGGCATCGACGTCTTCGACATCGAGATCGACGCGCCTGACATCGAGCGGATGGTCGAGACGATCTCGGCGCTGGAGCCGACCTTCGGCGGCATCAACCTCGAGGACATCAAGGCGCCCGAATGTTTTGAGGTCGAGGAACGGCTGAAGGCGCGCATGGCCATACCGGTCTTCCACGACGACCAGCACGGCACTGCGATCATCGTCGCCGCCGCGGTGCTCAACGGGCTGGAATTTGCCGGCAAGACGATCTCCGACATCAAGATCGTCACCTCCGGCGCCGGGGCAGCGGCCCTCGCCTGCCTCAACTTGCTGGTTTTGCTCGGCGCGCGCATCGAAAACATCTGGGTCACCGACCGTTTCGGCGTCGCCTACAAGGGCCGCGTCGACGAAATGGACCGCTGGAAGGACCCCTATGTGAAGGACACCGAGGCGCGCACGCTGGCCGATGTGCTGCCGGGCGCCGACGTGTTCCTGGGCCTTTCGGCCGCCGGCGTGCTGAAACCGGAATTGCTCCAGCACATGGCGCCAAAACCACTGATCCTGGCCTTGGCCAACCCCAACCCCGAGATCATGCCGGAAGCGGCACGGGCGGCGCGACCCGACGCGATGATCTGCACCGGCCGTTCCGATTTTCCCAACCAGGTCAACAACGTACTCTGCTTTCCTTACATTTTCCGTGGCGCCCTGGACTGCGGCGCCAGCGCCATCAACGAAGAGATGAAGATGGCTGCGGTGCGGGCGATCGCAGCCCTTGCCCGCGAGGAACCGTCTGACGTCGCCGCCCGCGCCTATTCCGGCGAAACGCCGATCTTCGGGCCCGATTTCCTGATCCCCTCGCCGTTCGATCCCAGGCTGATCCTGCGCATCGCGCCGGCGGTGGCCAAGGCCGCCTGCGACACCGGCGTCGCGACACGGCCGATCACCGACTTTGCCGCCTATATCGACACGCTCAACCGCTTCGTCTTCCGCTCCGGCTTGGTCATGAAGCCGGTGTTCACGATGGCCAAGACGTCGAGCGCCAAGCGCGTCATCTATGCCGACGGCGAGGACGAGCGCGTGCTGCGCGCCGCCCAGGTGGTGCTGGAGGAAGGCATCGCCGAGCCGATCCTGATCGGCCGCCCGCATGTCATCGAAGTCAGGCTGAAACGCTACGGGCTGCGCATCAAGCCGGGCGTCGATTTCGGCCTGATCAATCCCGAGGACGATCCGCGTTATCGCCACTATGTCGACCTTTTGATCGAACTCGCCGGCCGGCGTGGCGTCACGACGGAGGCCGCGCGCACCATGGTGCGCACCGACAACACGGTGATCGCCGCACTTGCCCTCAAGCGTGGCGACGCCGACGCCATGGTCTGCGGCCTGGAAGGACGTTTCGAGCGGCATTTGCGCAATGTCACCCTGATCATCGGCCCGCGCGCCGGCATCAAGGATCACGACCTGTCGACGCTTTCGATGCTGATCTCGCAGCGCGGCATCATTTTCCTCACCGACACCCATGTCACCGTCGATCCGACCGCCGAGGAGATCGCCGAGATGACGGTGCTGGCGGCCGAGGAAATCCAGCGCTTCGGCATCGAGCCAAAGGCCGCCCTGCTGTCGCATTCGGATTTCGGCTCACGCGACTCGCCAAGCGCGCTCAAGATGCGGCAGGCAGCGGCGATCCTGGCGCGCATCGCGCCGGACCTGCAATGCGACGGCGAGATGCATGCCGACTCGGCTCTGTCGGAGCCGCTGCGCCAGCGGGTCTATCCGCATTCGCGGCTGAAGGGCGAAGCCAATCTGCTGGTCTTCCCCAATCTCGATTCGGCCAACATCACGCTCACTGCGCTGCGCGCGATGATGGACGCGCTGCATGTCGGCCCGATCCTGCTCGGCACCGACAGGCCGGCGCATATATTGACGCCGTCGGTGACGTCACGCGGCGTCGTCAACATGACGGCGCTCGCGGTGGTCGAAGCGGCCCACAAGGCGCAGGCGGTCGTAACTCTGGGCGAAGCCGGCCTTTCGCGGTAAGCTAAATGAACAGTTAACCGCAGACGCGGTAACCTTCGCAACCGACGAGGCAAGCGGAGTTCCGGATGGGCGCGAGGTGGAAGCTGACGCATGCCGCCGCATCAACTGTCAAAGGCGGCACCGCCGCTCAACCCCCTGGCCGTCCTCCGCAGCAGCTGCGCTGCAGCTGCGGAGGGTGGACCGGGTACTTCTCCCCGTATGGTAACGGGGAGAAGGGGGCTGGCCGCAGTCTCGGCTCCCTTACTGCGACGCTGGTGATTGGCGAAACCGGTGACAAAAGCGCCCCTCTCCCCGTCCCTATACTGGGAGAGGATGCCGGCAGGCAGGTGAGGGGCAGCACCAACGCCCGGGGCGAGAAACCGCTAAAACTGACGCGTGCCGCAGCGCTGCTCGGTGCCCTGGCGCTATCAGCCTTTGCCGCCACCGAACTGCAGGCCGCCTCCGGTGTTTGCCGGCAGCTGGAAGCCGATCTCGCGGCCGCTTCGCGCGGTGGCGGCACCAAGCCAGCCCTGCTCAGGAAATATGACGATGCAATCGTGCGGCAGCGCCAGCAGATTTCAAAGGCCGTCAGCCAATCCAGCCGCGCCGGCTGCGGCTTTTCGCTGTCGCGCCGCAACGCCAACGCATGCGCCACACTCGACGCCACCATCGATCGCATGGCAGCCAATCTCGACGGCTTGCAAGCCACGCGCGCTGAACTCGCCGGCGACGGCTCGCACCGCAATCGCGCACGCATATTGGCTTCGCTCGACGCCAATGGCTGCCGCGATGATGCGGCGCCGCCAAAGCCGGCACCGGGCCGCGACGACAGCCGTGGAACCGGCGAGAAAAACTTGCTCGACCAGCTTTTGGGCAGCGACGCAATTGGACCCGGCGCGTCCGACCGGCCTGAAGAGCCCGATCAAGCCATGGGTCCGCGCGACATCCGCACCATGCTCGATAATGCCGACGACATAGGCCAGCCGCACGGCGAATTCCGCACCATGTGCGTGCGCACCTGCGACGGCTATTTCTTCCCGATGTCGAACGCCGCCTCGCTGGGCGATTTCGAGCGCGACCAGAAGAACTGCGATTCGAGTTGCCCCGGCACCGAGATGCAGGTGTTTTATGCGCGCGGCTTTGGCGACGACTCGGGCGGCATGACGTCTTCGGTAACCGGCAGGCCCTACAGCGAGCTGCCGACCGCCTATCTCTACAAGCAGCCCGCGCGTCCGCCGGCCTGCGGCTGCAACGCCGCGCGAAATTTCGAGATCATTGCCGGCAACCCGCCAGGCCCGGAACAGCCTGACCCCGCCGACCCCGCGAGTTTGGCCAATGGCGAAGGCCGGCTCGATCGCGAAGCCATCGAGCCCCGTGCCGCAAAACCCTCGCCGACGACCTTGCCGCCGCCGGAGCAGCGCAAGGTCAGGGTCGTCGGGCCAACGTTCCTTCCCGACCCAGCAGCGGCAACAGATCTGCAAGCTCCGGCCCCGAGGGCTGGCCCGTAAGCGCCAGCCTGAGCGGCGTGAACAGCGCTTTGCCCTTGCGGCCGGTTGCTTCCCTGATCCTGCCGGTCCACTCCATCCAGACCGACCCGTTCCAGGGGTCTTCCGGCAAAAGGTCGAACGCCTGGCGAAGGAACTCGCGGTCGGGGTCGGAAAAGTCCGGCTGCTCCTGCGGGCCGTCGCGAAGTGTGCGCCACCAGATTGCTGCATCGGCCAGCCTGTCGAGATTGCCGCGCACCGCCAGCCAGAAGGGCTCCGCCTGTTCGCCGGAAATGCCGAGCACGATCAGCCGGTCGCGCGCCTCGGAAAACGGCATATGGTGCAGCAGCGTGCGATTGAGCACGAAAAGCTCGTCCGGATCGAATTTGGCCGGGGATTTCGATGTCGCCGCCGGATCGAAGCGCTCGGCAAGCTCAGCCATCGTCTGCACCGCGACGACGTTTTCCGAGGTGCCGACGAGCACCGCCAGCGAGGCGACCGCCATCGGCTCGATGCCGGTCTCGCGCAGGCTTTCGATGGACAGCCCGCCGCTCCGCTTCGACAGGCCCTCGCCCGATGCGGTGGTCAACAGATTGTGGTGGCCGAACACCGGCGGCTCGGCACCCAGCGCCTGGAACAAGGCCAACTGCACACCGGTATTGGTGACATGGTCGTCGCCGCGGAGGACATGGCTGATCCCCATCTCGATGTCGTCGACCACCGAAGGCAGAGTATAGAGATAGGTGCCGTCCTCGCGCATCAGAACCGGGTCAGAAAGCGAGGCGAGGTCGACGGTTTCCTCGCCCCGTACCAGATCGTTCCAGTGGATTTCGGTGCGCTCCGGCTGTAACGGGTCGCTGGTGAAGTTGGGCAGGAGAAAGCGCCAATGCGGCCGGCGGCCATCCCCCTGGTATTCGGCGACCTGCTCAGCCGTCAGCGTCAGCGCCTCGCGGCCGTAGACCGGCGGCAAGCCGCGCGTGCGGCGCACCTTTCGCCTGAGATCGAGCTCTTCCGGTGTTTCGTAGCAAGCATAGAGAAGGCGCGCCGCCTTCAATTTCTCCACCGCAGCATCGTAGAACTCGAAGCGCCGTGACTGGTATTCCGTGGCGTCCGGAAAGATGCCAAGCCAATGCAGGTCGTAGAGGATGGCGTCGGAGAATTCCTGCGTCGAGCGCGCGACGTCGGTGTCGTCGAAGCGCTGGATGAAGCGGCCCTTGTTGTTCATGGCGAACAGCCAGTTGAACAGCGCAGTGCGCGCATTGCCGATATGAATGCGGCCGGTGGGTGATGGGGCGAAACGGACGGTAACTGTCATGAATGGGGCGTACCGGATGGTTTTGCTGTTGACAAGACACGCCCCCGCGCTTGGCCGCAGACATAAGACATGACGAAGGCGATGAAAAGGCGGCAGCGCCGCGCGTTTAGCGCATCGGCCCGAAAATCGGAACCGATTGCGGAAAGCACGATGCGCAGATTCAAAGTTGTTGGACGCGCGCGGCGCTGCAAGTCGTCAGATCGCCAGCCCCTTGGTCAATTCGAGCGCCTGGCGCTCGAACAGCCGGCGGTAGATGCCGTCTTGCAGCCGGATCAGCTGATCATGCGAGCCCTCCTCGACGATGCGGCCGCGATCGAACACCAGAAGCCTGTCAAGCGCTCGCACCGTCGAAAGCCGGTGCGCGATGACCAGCGTCGTGCGGCCGACCATCAACCGCTCCATCGCCTGCTGGATCAGCACCTCCGATTCCGAATCGAGGCTCGAAGTCGCCTCGTCCAGAATGAGGATCCGCGCATCGGCGAGGAAAGCCCTCGCGATCGCCACCCGCTGACGCTCGCCGCCCGATTGTTTCACGCCGCGCTCGCCGACCAGCGTGCCATAGCCTTTCGGCAGATCGACGATGAAGTCGTGCGCGCTTGCCAGCCGTGCGGCACGCTCGATCTCGGCCTGCGTCGCGCTCGGCCGGGCATAGGCGATGTTTTCGGCCAGCGACCGGTGGAACAGGATCGGCTCCTGCTGGACGATAGCGATCTGCCCGCGCAGCGACGCCTGCGCCACCACGGAGATATCCTGGCCGTCGATCAGGATCGTTCCCGCGTTCACGTCGTAAAGCCGCTGGATCAGCTTGACGAAGGTCGTCTTGCCCGAGCCCGAATGGCCGACCAGCCCGACACGTTCCCCCGGCGCGATGTCCACCGAAAAGTCGCGATAGAGCGGCAGTCGGTGGCTGCCGTAATGGAAGGTGACGTTATCGAAGCTGATGCGGCCGTCGGTGATGCGGATCGGCCTGGCGCCGGGCACATCCTCGATGCCGAGCGGCTCGGACTGGAAGTCGACCAGTTCCTCCATGTCGTTGACCGAGCGCTGCAGATTGCGGATATGGGTGCCGATATCGCGCAGATAGCCTTGCAGCACGAAGAACGAGGTCAGCACGAAGGTGACATCGCCGGCGCTCGCCTGCCCCCACGACCACAAAAGCAGCGAAAATCCGACCACCGCTGTTCGCAGAAGCAGCAGCATCGATCCTTGCGTGGTGCCGTTGATGGTGCCGCGCACCCAGGTGCGGCGCGTGCGGGCGCGCCATCTGGCGACGACCTTGGCGAGGCGCGTTTCCTCGCGTTCCTCGGCGCCAAAACCCTTGACCACGGCATTGCAGCTCACCGCATCGGCCAGCGAGCCGCCCAGGCGCGTGTCCCAAGCATTGGCAAGCCTTGCCGCGGGCGCGACAAAGCCAAGCGACAGCAGCGCCGTCACCGCGATGAACAGCACCGAGCCTGCGGCGACGACAGCACCCATCAGCGGCCAGAACCAGCCGAGCAGCAGCGTCGAGCCGACGAGCATGACGACGGACGGCAGCAGTGCGATCAGGATCGTGTCGTTGAGCAGGTCGAGCGCCCACATGCCACGGGTTATCTTGCGCACGGTCGATCCGGCGAAGCTGTTGGCGTGCCAATCGGTGGAGAAGCGCTGGACGCGGTGGAAGGCGTCGGCGGCGATATCCGCCATCATCTTCAGGGTCAGTTCGACGATGGCCATGAAGGCGAGGTTGCGCAGCACGACACCGGTGAGCGCCAGCGCCACCAGCATCGAAAAGGCCGCCATCGCCGCGTTCCAGGCGACGTCGTCGGCCGCAGCACTGCTGGCGACGGCGTCGACCAGCCGGCCGGAATAGAGCGGCGTCAGCACGTCGGCCAAGGTCGACAGCAGGAATGTGCCCATGATGAGCGAAAGCCGCCACGGCTGGCGCCGCCAATGACTAAGCGTGAAGCCAAGGACGCTGCGAAAGGCGCCGGCGCGCAAATCGATCTGAAAACGAGCCATGATGTCAATCGGGCGCAAACGAGCCCGGTCCCGGTAAGGTCGAAATTGAGAAAACCGCGTTGGGCGCGTTAGTGCCCGGGAATGCGGAAGGTTCGGCATATTGGCGGCTCGCCCGAATACGGGCGGCGACCGGCATCGACGAATGCCTGCTGTCAGATTGCCTGGCCGTGAAGCTGAAAAACCTTCCGGCGCGCCCTCTGAGACCTAGGCTTCGCGGCCTCGCATAACGATGTGAAATCCTGGCATTCGGTCCTCCCATTAGAGCGACGTGCGTCTATTCGGACGCACAAAGTACGCTCTAACTTCTTGAATCTGCGCATCGTGCTTTCTGAAAATCGATTCCGATTTTCAGGCCGATGCGTAGGGATCGCGGAGACGCCTTTATAGAGACGCGCCAACGCTGCGCCAAGCCAGCAGGTTGCTGAAGCGCATCTGGTCCAACTGGTGAGGCGATTTTGCAACAATCGCGGGTTGTATGATTTCCACGGTCAGGCGGCCCGGAATGAGGTCGACATGGCTGTGCCACTGATCGTGCGGCCGCAACCATTTCACAGCAGCAAAAAACGGCGATCTATCCGCCGTCCCTGAACCGGTTGGTGATGGGATAACGGCGGTCGCGGCCGAAATTCTTTTTGGTGATCTTCACGCCCGGCGCTGCCTGCCGGCGCTTGTATTCGGCAATGTAGAGCAGGTGCTCGATGCGCGTCACCGTTGCCCGGTCGTGGCCGCGGGCGACGATCTCGTCGACACCCATCTCGTTCTCGACCAGACACTCCAATATGTCGTCCAGCACCGGATAGGGCGGCAGCGAATCCTGATCCGTCTGGTTCTCACGCAGTTCCGCCGACGGCGCCTTGTCGATGATGTTGTTCGGGATCACCTCGCCGGAAGGGCCCAGCGCACCCGGCGGCACATGCGTATTGCGCCAGCGCGCCAGCGCATAGACCTGCATCTTGTAGAGGTCTTTTATCGGGTTAAAGCCGCCATTCATGTCGCCGTAGAGCGTGGCATAGCCGACCGACATCTCGCTCTTGTTGCCGGTGGTGACCACCATCGAGCCGAACTTGTTGGAGATCGCCATCAAAATGGTGCCGCGCGCGCGGCTCTGCAGGTTTTCTTCGGTGATGCCTTCCTTGGTGCCCTCGAAAAGCTGCGTCAGCGTATGCAGGAATCCCTCGACCGGCTCGAAGATCGGCACGATGTCGTAACGGCAGCCGAGCGCGCGGGCGCAATCCTCGGCGTCTTTGAGCGAGTCCTTCGAGGTGTAGCGGTAGGGCATCATTACGGCGCGCAGCCGCTCCTCGCCGAGCGCATCGACGGCAAGTGCTGCGCAGATCGCCGAATCGATGCCGCCGGAAAGACCGAGCACGACATTCCTAAAACCGTTCTTGTTGACGTAGTCGCGCAGGCCCAGCATGCAGGCGCGGTAATCGGCCTCCTCCTTTTCCGGGATTTTTGACATCGGTCCTTCGGAGCAGACCCAGCCATCAGGACCATTTCCATTTTGCGCGCCTGCGGCGGCGTTATTTCTATTTTGCGCGCCTGCGGCGGCGCGGTTGCGCTTCCAGGTGGTGACGTTGACCGTTTCCTCGAACTGGCTCATCTGGAAGGCCAGCGTCTTGTCGGAACCTATGGCAAACGACGCGCCGTCGAAGATCAGCTCGTCCTGGCCGCCAAGCTGGTTGGCGTAGATGATCGGCAACCCGCATTCGATGACCTGGCGGATGACGACCTGGTGGCGGACATCGACCTTGCCGCGATAATAGGGCGAGCCGTTCGGCACCAGCAGGATTTCCGCGCCGCTTTCGGCCAGCGTCTCGCAGACGCCGACATCGCCCCAGATGTCTTCGCAGATCGGAATTCCCAGGCGTACGCCGCGGAAATTGACCGGCCCCTGGATTTCTGGGCCGGCCTGGAAGACGCGCTTCTCGTCGAATTCGCCGTAGTTCGGCAGATCGAGCTTGTAGCGCTCGGCAAGGATCTTGCCGCCATCGGCAAAGATGATCGAATTGTGCGTGCCGCTCTTGCGCTTCAGCGGGGTGCCAATAATGAAGCCAGGCCCGCCATCGGCAGTATCGCCAGCGAAATCCTGCGCCGCCCGCTCGCAGGCCTTCAGGAACGCCGGCTTCAGCACCAGGTCTTCGGGCGGATACCCAGCAAGGAAAAGCTCGGTGAACAGCACGATGTCGGCGCCCTGGCGAGCGGCATCCGCCCTCGCCTCGCGCGCCTTGGCGAGATTGCCGGCGACATCGCCAACCGTTGGATTGAGCTGGGCGACGGCGATGCGCAATATGTCGGAAGCGGTCTTGTCGGTCATGCCTGCTGACTTAGCGCGACAGAATTGGCCGGGCAATGGCGTTTGCTTGGACCACCCCAGACCGAATGACCTAGGTCATTCGTGTCAGACCGTATGACACATGTCATTCGTAAGACCGATCGGACCGCCGGATACCGATCGCGTCCTATTCGCCCATATATTCGCGCAGAGCCTGCGGCGAGTGGTTTTCGCCGATCGACATCGCCAGGATGCGCGAAATATGCCGGCGCGGCAGCCCGGTCTGCGCCGCCCAGGCATTGATCTGGTTCTGAATCTTGTCGAGATCCCGCTTCGATGTCGGGTGTTCGGCGATGTCCAGGCCGGCGTCGCGCAGTGCGGCCGCCATGTCGCCTGAGATGATGAAGGCGTCCCACTCCAGCCACCTCAAAAAATACTGGCCGGTATTGCCGCCGAGCCGGCTGCCATGCTTGCCGAGATAGGCCATCAGTCCAACCTGGTCGTCTTCTGGCCAGTCGGCGAGGAACCTGCCAAAGCCGCCGTGCTCCTTCGACACAAGCTCGACGAAAGCCGCGTTGTCGCGAACCGCCTTGATCTTCTGCGGATTGCGCACGATGCGCTCGTCGGCCGTCAGCTCGTGCCAGAAATCGTCAGGCTGGAACAACAGCCGCTTCGGCTCGAAGCCGAGAAACGCTTGTTCGAAACCCGGCCATTTCTGCTCGATGACGCGCCAGACGAAACCGGCGGCAAAAACACGCTCGGCCATCGTCGACAGGATGCGGTCATCGCTAATGTCAGCCACCGCGGCATTGTCGGGCATCGGCCCCAGCAGCGATGCCAGCACCGCTTCCCCGCCCTTGCGTTTGGCCGCGCGGGCGCGGATTTTCTGAAAATCCATCATTGTTTCCTCACCCTGTCGCGTCAATCTACCACTTCCCGCGCGAACCGGCAGCCTCTAGGTCTATGCGGACGCTGACGACGGAGGCGACAATGAACAAGACGATCGAAGATCTGGCAAACCGCTGGCTACGGCGAAGGCCGGATGGCCTCAGCCAGGTCGAGAGCCAGGTGCTGCAAAGCACGCTCGAACGCACCACGATCGCGAAGGACACCAACAAGGCCGTCGCTTTTCACCAGACGTTTGGCGACCGCCTCGCCGACACCATCGCCCGGATCGGCGGTTCGTGGTCCTTCATCGTGGTCTTCATCGCCTTCCTGATCCTGTGGACGTCAGGCAATGCCTGGCTTTTGTCGCGCGACGCCTTCGATCCCTATCCCTTCATCTTCCTCAACCTTATCCTGTCGATGGTCGCTGCGCTGCAGGCGCCGGTGATCATGATGGCGCAGAACCGCCAGGCCGAGCGCGACCGCATCGACGCCGCCCACGACTACGAGGTCAATCTCAAGGCCGAGATCGAGATCATGGCGCTGCATGAGAAGCTGGACGAACTGCGCCACAGCCAGATCGTTGGCATGCGCGACGAGATCGCGCAGCTGGCCGAACAGGTGAAGCGGATCGACGAGATACTGTCGAAGCAGCGGACGCCTTCATGACGGATGCCATCCACAATCTCATCGAGCAATATGGGCTGATTGCCGTCTTCCTGGGCTGTGTCGCCGAGGGCGAAAGTGCCGCCCTCCTCGGCGGTTTTTTCGCGCATCAGCATGTTTTCGTCCTGTGGCATGCGTTCCTGGCGGCCGCCATCGGCGCCTTTGCCGGCGACAGCTGTTTCTTTATCCTCGGACGAAGCTTCGCCGACCATCCGTTCGTGGTCAAACTGAAGCGCCGCCCGGGTTTCAGCCACGCCTATCATCTTGTTTCCACCCATCCCGACATTTTCGTGCTGACGAACCGCTTTATCTATGGCCTGCGCCTTGTCGGCGGCATCGCGGCCGGATTGTCCGGCATTGCCGTGACGCGCTTTGTCATTCTCAACGCCATTTCATCGATGGTCTGGGCCGGATTGTTCACCACCGTCGGCTATGTGTTCGGGCTGGGCGCGGAGCGCATCGTCGGCCAGGCGTTGGTCCGTCACGAGCGATTGTTGATCGCCCTGGCGATTGGCCTGGCAGCAGCGATCCTCGCCTGGTTCATCGCTCACACCATTGCTAAGAAGGAGCGCAGCAAGGAGACGTGAGGATCAGTCGATGCTGAGCGCCCGGTCGCCGCGATCAAGGATCAGCGGGATGATCAGGTCTTCCTCGTCGGCAAGATGCCGGGTCAGCATGGCGATCAGCCGGCTGTTCTCGTCGGCATAGGCATCGGCGGCAAAGCGCTGCTTGTCCTTGCTCTCGCTTAGCGTGCGGATGAAAGCGTTTGCCGCCTCGGCATTGCGCTCCAGCCCTTCATGGATCGTATGATGATCGGCATCGAGAATCTCGAAGCCGCGCTTCAGCCGGGTCTCGGCCTTGGCGAAGACCGGAAAATAATGGATATCCTCGACATTATGGTGGCCGTCGAGGTGCCCAAGAAAATGATTGAGCCGCGGCGCGAACCAGCGCGCGAACTCCGGCGCCGTCAGCCGGCCCTCGCGATAGTCGTCAGTGCCGTTGGTCAGCATGCCGCCGAGCTCGCGGAACATGTCGTGCCGCTGCAGCCACATAGTGGCGATGCCATGGATATTGGCGTGGCCCTGCCAGACCTCGCGCGGGTATTTTTCAGCCAGCCAGCGCAAATCGTCCGGCAGGCCTGCGCGTTCGAGCAGCAGGGAATCGGCGGTCATGTCGGTCTCCTCAGACCATGATCCCGGAAAGTGGATACCGGGTTTCGGAACAGATCATGGATCAGGTTGTGGTGACCGGCATGTAGGGGTTTGATGGCTAGATCGGTAGCCCCATGATTCGCTCGATGATGGCGATGCCCCAGACGCCGGCAACGATCACCACCGAAATCAGCACCGCCAGCGAACCGCAGTCCTTGGCGAGCTGGATATCGACGTTGAACTCCCGGCTGAACGCATCGCATGCGGCCTCGATGCCGGTGTTCAGCACTTCGACCATGATCAGCAGCAGCACCGCGCCGATCAGCAGCGCATAGCCGCGCCACGACACCGAAACAAACCAGCCGAGCGGCAGCGCCAGCACGAGCAGCATCAGCTCCTGCTGGAAGGCTTTTTCGCTGGAAGCCAATTTGCGAAATGCCCGCACTGAATTGTAGAAAGCATCGATCAGCCGCTGCATGCCAAACCTTTCCGAACCACCGGCAGGGGGATAGCGCAATGGCCGGATCAAGGGAATAAGGCGATCGCCGCAAAAATCATTTGCCGGCGAGCTTGTCACTCATCGGCGACCTTGATCGATGACGTCGACTTTTCGAACTGCGGCAGCCCATCGTCGATCGTGTAGTAGTCGCCCTTGTCGCCGACGAAGATGTGGTATTGGCCCTGAAGTCCGGTGGGCTTGTCGAACAGTCCGGCGAGAACCGAGACATATTCATCATCCTGCGGCTTCCAGAACAGTAACGAGCCGCATGTCTTGCAGAAACCGCGCCTGGCAAACGAAGATGCTTCGTACCAGGTGATGCTTTCCGCGCCCATAATCGTGATGTCTGCATTGGCAACATTGGTTGCAGCGTAGAAATGCCCGCTCTGCTTCCGGCACTGCGAGCAGTGGCAGTAGATGACGCCGCGCAAGGCCCCTCGCGTCTTGAACCGGACAGCCCCGCACAGGCAAGAGCCGCTATGTGTGTTGTCCATCTCGGGCCTCCCGACGCAGCCGTGATCCTCGGCGTCCCTTGCCAGGATTCCAGTTTTGCAGCGGCCGTGCTCAAGCGAATGCGACATTCGAGGGGCGTGTTCCGCACAGCACGGTTTGGACAAAGCGGCAGGCCGCGCCAACAGCCTCTCGACGGTCCGCCAATTGTTAAAGCAATATCTTTCCATATGAATTTTTGTGCGCTATATTTTCATCAGAAAGGAGACGCTGCCGACAATGCAACCCAATCTCGCCGCCAACACGGCCGAAAACGCAGTGCTGACCAAGGCGACGCTGCGCGCCGCCGACCTGCTGGACATTACCGCCAGGATGCTGGCCTCCATCATCGGGGTTTCGGAAGCCACGGTTTCGCGCATGCGCAGGCAGGAATTCCTGCTTGAGCGTGGAACCAAGCCGTTCGAGCTTGCCGTGCTGTTCGTCCGCCTGTTCCGCTCGCTCGACGCCATTGTCGGCGGCGACGAGACCGTCGCCCGGGCATGGCTGAAGAATGCCAACACGGCCTTCGATGGCACCCCGCTCGAAAAAATCGTGACGATATCAGGGCTTGTCGATGTCATCGCCTATCTGGACTCCCGACGCGCTCTCGTCTGAAGCCGCCAAACGAGGTGGCAAGCATGGGCTCGATGGCAAATACTGGCGCATGGTCGAGGCGCAGCACCGCGTCTCGACATTGAAAGTCGTTGACACGCTCGACGAGCAGGCCGTCCTCGAAGACCTGATCGAGGAAACCAAGCCGCAAATCCCCTTGGAATGCCGGCATCTGCATTATCTCCTGGCAACGCCCTTCCGCTACGGCTCGATCTATCCGCACGGTTCGCGCTTCCGCCGCGCCGGCAGGACCAAGGGCGTCTACTATGCGGCGGAAACCATTATGACCGCCGTCTCTGAGATGGCTTTTTACCGCCTGCTGTTCTTCGCCGAATCGCCGGCTACGCCGTGGCCACGCGACGCCGCCGAATACACCGCCTTCGCCGCAGCGATACGCAGCACAAAGGTGATCGACCTGGCGCGGCCGCCGCTCGACCGCGACGCAGCGGCGTGGACGCACCCGACCGACTATGCGGCCTGCCAAAATATTGCCGATGTCGCTCGCGAAGCCGGGCTGGAGGCGATCCGCTATCGCTCCGTGCGCGACCCGAAAGGCGCTAATGTGGCGCTGCTGGCATGCAGCGGCTTTGCCAAGCCGAAACCGCTGGAACCCCACACCTGGCGCATCAGGCTGGGCGCCTTCGGCGTGCAGGCGATCTGCGAGTTCCCGCAAAGGCGGATCGAGTTTTCGAGGACGGCGTTTGCCGCCGATCCCCGGCTCGACGGACTGCGCTGGAAGCGCGGGCGCTAGCCGGCGGGTGCGTAGCGCAGCAGCGTCACGCCCTGGGTAAGGCTTTCCTTACCGAGCGGCTTCAAGGTCAGCGACAGGCCGGACTGGAAGTACGGCTTGCCGCCGCCAAGCACGACCGGGTGGATGTATAGCCGGTACTCGTCGATCAGACCGGCGCGTGCCAGATGCGCGGCAAGATCTGATCGATGGTGACTGAAATCAGCCGTTGACGGCCTGCTTGTGCTGAACCGGGTGGGTCTTCTTGAGCAGGTCCGAGACCAGGAACGCCAGTTCGATCGCCTGGTCGGCGTTGAGGCGCGGGTCGCAATGGGTGTGGTAGCGGTCCTGCAATTCCTCGGCGGTGATGGCGCGGGCGCCACCGGTGCATTCGGTGACGTTCTTGCCGGTCATCTCGATATGGATGCCGCCCGGATGCGTGCCTTCGGCGCGATGCACCTCGAAGAAGCTCTGCACCTCCTTCAGGATGCGGTCGAACGGCCGTGTCTTGTAGCCGGCGGCCTCGATCGTGTTGCCATGCATCGGGTCCGACGACCACACCACGCTGCGGCCTTCCTTCTGCACTGCGCGCACCAGCTTCGGCAGATGCTCCGCGACCTTGTCGGAGCCGAAGCGCGCGATCAGCGTCAGCCGGCCGGGCTCGTTTTCCGGATTGAGCAGGTCGATGAGCTGCAACAAGCCGTCCGGCGTCAGCGACGGGCCGCATTTCAGGCCCAGCGGGTTCTTGATGCCACGGCAGTATTCGACATGGGCATGGTCGGGCTGGCGGGTGCGATCGCCGATCCAGATCATGTGGCCGGAGGTTGCATACCAGTCGCCCGAGGTCGAATCGACGCGGGTCAGCGCCTCCTCGTAGCCGAGCAGCAGCGCCTCGTGGCTGGTGTAGAAGTCGGTCTCGCGCAGCGCGTAATTGGTCTCCGAGGTGATGCCGACAGCCTTCATGAAGTCCATCGTCTCGGTGATGCGGTTGGCGAGCGACTCGTATTTCTCGCCCTGCGGGCTGTCGGACACGAAGCCGAGCATCCATTGATGCACGTTCTCCAGGCTGGCGTAGCCGCCCTGCGCAAAAGCGCGCAACAGGTTGAGCGTCGCCGCCGACTGGCGGTAGGCCATCTCCTGGCGTGCGGGATCGGGAATGCGTGACTTGGCGTCGAACTCGATGCCGTTGATGATGTCGCCGCGATAGCTGGGCAGGGTCACGCCGCCCTTGGTCTCGGCGTCCGACGAGCGCGGCTTGGCGAACTGGCCGGCAACACGGCCGACCTTCACCACCGGCTGCGCGCCGGCGAAGGTCAGCACCACGGACATCTGCAGGAAGACGCGGAAGAAGTCGCGGATGTTGTCCGCGCCATGTTCGGCAAAACTCTCGGCGCAATCGCCGCCCTGCAGAAGGAATGCGTCACCGGCAGCGACGGTCGCAAGCTGCTTCTTCAGCTTGCGTGCCTCACCTGCAAAAACCAGCGGTGGAAAGGTGGCGAGCTGGGCTTCCGTGTTCTTCAGCGCGGCAAGATCCGGATAGGCAGGAACCTGCTGGATCGGCTTTGCTCTCCACGAATTCGGCGACCATTTCGTCATCGTTGCACCCAAAATTCCTTCCAGCGGGTGTTATAGCCCGCCATTTCGCCCCAATACGGGATCGCGGCTCCATACACGAAGCCGATTTCCTATTCTAGACCGGAATTTCGGTGGTGGCGAATGGCGCAAGCTCGCCGCCTGTCTTTCCTTCTCCCCTTGTGGGAGAAGGTGGATTGGCGCGCAGCGCCAAGACGGATGAGGGGTGTTGGCCGGAGCACGGTTGCCAAGCTGGAACACCCCTCATCCGACCGCTTCGCGGCCACCTTCTCCCACAAGGAGGGCTTTGCACGGGGGCCGAAGTTTGACGCAGATGGCGCATGGGGCGTTTTTTGAACCGCAATCAAGCCACATTCGCCCGGTTGCAGGGCATTTTTGCCGCCTCGGGGGCCCAATTGGCCCCCCTCGGCGGATTTTGGGCAGACTCCGCCCCCTCATGCCGGCTTCCTCACCGGGAAGAGAACGGCGGTCGCCCGTTGCAGATTGTAGCTGCAGCCGGCAAGCACACTGCGTCCGGTTGGTCGCCAGGTTGAAGAAGCGCGGCCGCCGCATGCCGTAGCGCTGCTTGAACACCGCAAACGGCCGCTCCACCGCCGCCCGCACCTTGGAGATCAGGCGGTTGCGCTGCTTCTGGCGCGGCGTCAGCGGATGGTGCTTGTTGGGCCGATGCATCAACCGGTCCTTGATGCCGGCCTGCTTAAGCCGGGCATGCCGGGCATGGGTGTAATAGGCCTGGTCGCCATAGGCCGCCTCCTCGTCGCCGCAGATCAACGTGTCGGCCGGCTCGGTGTCGGTGATCGAAGCATCGGTGAAGTGCATCCGCCGGATCAGCGTGTGAGCCTCGTCGACGCCGTTGTGCACCTTATAGCCGAACACCGTCTTTTTGCCCTTGCGTCCCCAACGCGCATCGGGGTCGGCCGATGGCCTCGCCGACGTCTCCTCACCCTTCTTCGGCTTCGCCGGTGGGCGGGCGGCGGCCCGCATGAACGATGCATCAATCAGCGTGCCGCGCTTGAGGATCAGGCCCTTCTGCTCAAACTGCCGGGTGATCTCTTCGAACACCCGATCAATCAGCCCGTCGCGCTTCAGCTCTTCGCGGAAGCGCCACAGCGTCGAATGGTCCGGCGTGCGGTCCGACAGGCTGAAGCCGGCAAAGCGGCGGAACGACAGCCGGTCGCGCAGTTGCATCTCAAGGGCGGGGTCGCTGAGATTGTTCCACACGCCCAAAAACAGACAGCGCAGCAATGTCTCGGCTGGATAGCTGGTGTTGCCCTTGCCCGGCCCGCTGCGCTGACCAAGAAGTGCCCGGATCGGCATCCAGTCGATGACGGTCGCAATCTGGTCGAGCTGCGTCGTATCCGACCACGCCAGCCCGTCCGCCAGACTCAGTTGACCAAGAACACGATCGACCATCCGAATCATCTCCCTCTCTTCCTTGCCCACGGAATCACCAATCCGATTCTGTGCAAAGCCCTCACTAGGGGAGAAGGGGGAGCCAGCTGAGCCGCGCTAAGCCGCCTTCTCCACCAGCCTTGCCAGCTGCGTCATGACGACCGCTGAACCGGCCAGCCGCTTTTCAGGTGTCGGCCAGTCGCGGACGAAAACGACGCTGTGGTCCGGCCGGATCTTGGCCAGCGAACCCTGCTCGCCGATGAAGGTGACCAGCCCGACGGGGTTGGAGAACTCGCGCTTGCGGAAATGGATGACGACGCCCTTTGGCCCGGCATCGAGCTTTTCGACATTGGCCTTGCGGCACAGCGCCTTGATGAAGACGATCTTCAACAGATGCTTCACTTCCTCCGGCAGCGGTCCGAAGCGGTCGATCAGCTCGGCGCCGAAAGCGTCGATCTCCTCGGTGTTTTCGAGATCGCCGAGGCGGCGGTAGAGCGCCAGCCGCAGCTGCAGGTCCGGAACATAGCTTTCGGGGATCATCACCGCCGTGCCGACGGCGATCTGCGGCGACCAGCCGCCATCCTGCACCTCGCCGGAATCCTTGACCTCGGCGACGGCCTCTTCCAGCATCTGCTGGTAGAGCTCGAAGCCGACCTCCTTGATGTGGCCGGACTGCTCCTCGCCGAGAAGATTGCCGGCACCGCGGATGTCGAGATCGTGGCTGGCGAGTTGGAAACCGGCGCCGAGCGTGTCGAGCGACTGCAGCACCTTCAGCCGGCGCTCGGCGGTATCGGTCAGCTTGCGGTTGGCCGGCAGCGTGAACAGCGCATAGGCGCGCACCTTCGAGCGGCCGACGCGGCCGCGCAGCTGGTAGAGCTGCGACAGGCCGAACATGTCGGCGCGATGCACGATCAGCGTGTTGGCGGTCGGGATATCGAGGCCGGATTCGACGATGGTGGTCGACAACAGCACATCGTACTGGCCGTCGTAGAAGGCGTTCATGATGTCGTCGAGCTCGCCGGGCGGCATCTGGCCGTGAGCGACAGCCACCTTTAGCTCGGGCACGGATTCACGAAGGAAATCATGAATTTCCGCCAGATCGCTGATGCGCGGCACGACATAGAAGGAATGACCGCCGCGGTAGCGTTCCCGCAGCAGGGTCTCGCGGATGACCAGCGGGTCGAAGGGCGAGATGAAGGTGCGCACAGCCAGGCGGTCGACCGGCGGCGTGGCGATCAGCGACAGTTCGCGCACCCCGGTCAATGCCAGTTGCAGCGTGCGCGGGATCGGCGTCGCCGACAGCGTCAGCACATGCACGTCGCTCTTCAGGTCCTTCAGCCGTTCCTTGTGCTTGACGCCAAAATGCTGTTCCTCGTCGATGATCAACAGGCCGAGATTCTTGAACGAGATCGACGAGCCGAGCAGCGCGTGAGTGCCGATGACGATGTCGACGGTGCCGTCGGCGATGCCTTTCTTGGCCTCTGCCAGTTCCTTGGCGCCGACCAGCCGCGAGGCCTGGGCGACGCGGATCGGCAGGCCGGAGAAGCGCTGCGAGAAGGTCTTGAAATGCTGGCGCGACAACAGCGTCGTCGGCACCACCACCGCGACCTGAAAGCCTTCCATCGCCGCAATGAAGGCGGCGCGAAGTGCGACCTCGGTCTTGCCGAAGCCGACATCGCCGCAGATCAGCCGATCCATCGGCTTGCCGGCGCCCAGGTCGCCCATCACCGAATCGATCGCCGTCTGCTGGTCGTCGGTCTCCTCATAGGGAAACCGCGCGGCGAATTCGTCATAGAGACCGTCTGCCGGCACCAGCGAAGGGGCAGCGCGCATATGCCGCTCGGCGGCGATGCGGATCAACTGCCCGGCCATGTCGAGCAGCCGCCGCTTCAGCCGCGCTTTTCTGGACTGCCAGGCGCCGCCGCCAAGCTTGTCCAATGTCGCTTCGGCCGAATCCGAGCCATAGCGCGACAAAAGCTCGATGTTCTCCACCGGCAGGAACAGCCGGTCGTCGCCGGCGTAATGGATTTCGAGGCAATCATGCGGTGCGCCGATCGCCTCGATGGTGCGCAGCCCGATGAAGCGGCCAATACCGTGGTCGCTATGGACGACGATGTCGCCGGAGGACAAAGCCGAGGCCTCGGCGATGAAATCGGAAGGGCGCTTCTTGCGCTTCGAGCGACGGATGAGCCGGTCGCCCAGAATGTCCTGCTCGGCGACGACGACCAGTTTCTCGGTCTCGAAGCCGGATTCGAGCGGCAGCACGGCAAGTCCCGCCTGCCCCGGTTCGAGCTTTTCCGCCTCGGCCAGCGTAGCCACCGGCTCGAGGTTGCCGAGATGATGCTCGGCCAGGATCTGGCCGAGCCGGTCGAGCGAACCTTCGGTCCAGCCGGCGACGACGACGCGACGGCGGGCGGCGCGCTCGTCGGCGATGTGTTTTACAACGACGTCGAAGACGTTGACGTTGGGGTCGGCGCGTTCCTCGACGAAGCTGCGGCCGTGCCGCGACCCGGCATGGAAGATTTTCCTGGCGCCGGCGTCGGGCGCGTCGAACGGCGTGAAGTCGATCGCCTCGCGCGGGCCAAGCGAGGCGATGAGGTTTTCCGGCGACAGATAAAGCAGGTCGGGCGGCACCGGCTTATAGGGGACGGCGTCCTTCAGCGCGCCGTCGGCCTGCTTCCTGCGCGCCTCGTAATGGTCGAGGATCAGCGCATGGCGCTCCGCCAGCGCCTCATGCGCCAGATGATCGAACACGACAGGCGTGTCCGGCAGATAGTCGAACACCGTCTCCAGCCGCTCGTAGAAGAACGGCAGCCAGTGCTCCATGCCGGCAAAACGCCGTCCCTCGCTGACCGCCGCATAGAGCCCATCGTCACGCGAGGGCGCGCCAAAAGCGTCGATGTAGGAGCGGCGGAAGCGGCTGATGGTCTCCGGCGTCAGCGCCACTTCGCTCATCGCCTGCAGCGCCATCGACTTGCGCTGGCCGGTGGTGCGCTGCGTGGCGGCGTCGAAGACGCGGATCGATTCCAGCGTATCGCCGAAGAAATCGAGCCTGAGCGCTTCCGTCCAGCCCGGCGCCAACAGGTCCAGAATGCCGCCGCGCACGGCGAACTCGCCGACGCCGCGCACGGTCGGCACCCGCTCGAAGCCTGATATCTCCAGCCGCGACGCCAGTGCGTTCATGTCGATCTGGTTGCCGGGTTTGGCGTGAAATGTCTGCGCCTCGACAAGGCTTGCCGGCGGAATGCGCTGCAGCAGCGCGTTGGCGGTGGTCAGGATGACGGCGCGGTGCGGGTTTTTTGCCAACGCGATCATCGCGGTGAGCGCGTCCAGGCGCCGCGCGGCTGCATCCGAGCCGGGCGAAACGCGGTCATAGGGCAGACAATCCCAGGCCGGCAGTCCGAGCACCGGCAGGCCAGGCGCGGCGAAGGAAAGCGCCTCGACGATCGCAGGCAGGCGCTGGCCGTCACGTGCCACGAACAGCACCGGCTTGTCGGGCGCGATCTCGTGCGCGGCCTGCACCAGCGCGAAGGCTTCGTAACCATCGGCGACGCCGTCGACGATGAACTGGCCGGCGCGGCCTTTCGGCAGGCCGATTGTGGGGATCAGGCTCATGGAATCACGTATTTCAGAATGTCATCGCCTGGCGCGACGCCAGGATTTTTTGCAGGACGGCACAGTCGATGTCAGCCGGAATCGGCCGCTCGCCGGTGATCACGGGCAGGAATTCGGTGTCGGCAATTTCGAGGAGCCTCTCATATTGGTCGAGTTCGTCGCCGGTCAAGCCGCCGATCTCGTCGTCTGCGAAACTGCCGAGAATAAGGTCCATTTCGCGCATGCCGCGATGCCAGGATCGAAACAGAAGCTTGCGGCGGCGGGCGTCGAGCCCCTCGCTTGATCGTCTTGTTCCGGTCATTGTCCAGCATCCTTGCCTGAAGCGGCGCATATAGCGTGGATAGAGCGCGGTGTCAGCCTTGCAACGGTCCGGCGGGTGTCTAACATCCCGGTGTGACATACACTCCTGACACCGTCGGCGCTAAGACCCCCCTCTGTCCTGCCGGACATCTCCCCCTCAAGGGGGGAGATTGGATGTTGTTTCTGCTTTCGCAAATCTCCAATGCTGTAGAAGGCACGCTGTCGGCAAAGCTGCCGATCTCCCCCCTTGAGGGGGAGATGGCCGGCAGGCCAGAGGGGGGTGAGCGCCGACATCGCGTGGTCTCTCACCCGTGAGACCTTCCCTCCTCGATCCGATGTTTGTCCCGATCACCTCGCTTGCCGGCGTCGGGCCGAAGGTCGGCGCCCTGATCGAGAAAATCGTGCCGGCCGATCTCGGCGACCGCCGCCCCGCACGTGCCGGCGATCTTCTGTTCGTGCTGCCGCATTCGGTGATCGACCGCCGCAACCGGCCGGGCATCGCCGGTTCGGTCGAAGGCGCGATCGTCACCCTCGAAGTGCGCATCGATCACCACCAGCCGCCGCCGCGCGGCAACCGATCGGTGCCGTACCGGGTTTACGCCCATGACGACACCGGCGAGATCGCGCTGACGTTCTTCCATGCGCATGCCGCCTATCTCGAAAAGGCGATGCCGGAGGGCGAGCATGTCGTGGTCTCCGGCCGCATGGAATGGTTCAACGGCCGCCCGACCATGGTTCATCCCGACCACATCGCGCTGGCCAGCGAAGTGGAAAACCTGCCGCTGGTCGAGCCGGTCTATCCGCTCACCGCCGGCCTCTCGGGAAAAGTGCTGCGCCGGGCAATCGGCCAGGCGCTCGCTCGCTTGCCGGTGCTGCCGGAATGGCAGGAGGGTGAGTTTCTGCGCCGCCGCAGCTTTCCCGCCTTCGGTGATGCTCTCTCCCGCATCCACAATCCCGCCGACCCGATCGACGTGTCCGTCGACGGCGCGGCCTGGCGGCGTCTCGCCTATGACGAGTTTCTGGCAGGCCAGGTGTCGCTGGCGCTGGTGCGCGCAAAAGTCCGCCGCCTGTCCGGCCGGCCGCTGGTCGGCGACGGCCGCTTCGTCGAAAAGCTGCGCGCCGCCCTTCCCTATTCGCTGACCAATTCGCAGGAAATGGCGCTTGCCGAAATCAATGCCGATCTCGGTGACCCCGAACGCATGCTGCGCCTTCTGCAGGGTGATGTCGGGTCAGGCAAGACGGTTGTCGCGCTGCTCGCCATGGCGCGCGCTGTCGAGGCCGGCGGCCAGGCGGCATTGATGGCGCCGACCGAAATTTTGGCGCGTCAGCATCTTGCGACGATTGCGCCGTTGGCGGAACAAGCCGGCCTGCGCATCGCCATCCTCACCGGCCGCGAAAAGGGCCGCGAGCGCGCCGAGACGCTGACCGGCCTGGCCAGTGGCGAGATCGACATCGTCGTCGGCACCCATGCGCTGTTCCAGCAAACGGTGACGTTCCACGACCTCGTCCTCGCCGTCATCGACGAACAGCACCGGTTTGGCGTCCACCAGCGGCTGGCCATCACCGCCAAGGGCGACGCGCCCGACATGCTGGTGATGACGGCGACGCCGATCCCGCGCACGCTGGTGCTGACTGCTTTCGGCGACATGGATGTGTCGAAGCTGACGGAAAAACCGGCCGGGCGCCAGCCGATCCGCACCGTCACCCTGCCGCTCGAGCGGCTCGACGAACTTGTCGGCCGCATGCGCGACGCAGTCGCCGACGGCCAGAAGATCTATTGGATCTGTCCGCTGGTCGAGGAGTCCGAAGAGATCAAGCTGATGTCGGCGGAGGACCGTTTTGCCTCCTTGAAGCCGCTGTTCGGCGACCGGATCGGCCTGGTGCACGGCCGCATGAAGGGCGCCGAAAAAGACGAGGCGATGCGCGCCTTCAAGGCCGGCGAGACACGCATCCTGATCGCCACCACGGTCATCGAGGTCGGCGTCGATGTGCCGGATGCGACGATCATGGTCATCGAGCATGCCGAGCGCTTCGGCCTCGCTCAGTTGCACCAGTTGCGCGGCCGGGTCGGTCGCGGCGAAAAACCGTCGTCCTGCGTGCTGCTCTACAAGGATCCGCTCGGCGAGACGGCAACGCGCCGGCTGTCGGTGATGCGCGAAACCGAGGATGGGTTTCGCATCGCCGAGGAGGATCTGAAGCTGCGCGGCGAAGGCGAGTTGCTCGGCACCCGCCAGTCCGGCACCCCTGGCTTCCAGGTGGCGCGCATCGAGGCGCATGCCGACCTGCTCGAAGCCGCTCGCGACGACGCGCGGCTGATCCTGTCGCGCGATCCGGAACTGCAATCCGAACGCGGCGCCGCCCTTCGCATGCTGCTCTATTTGTTCGGACGCGACGAGGCGGTGCGGCTCTTGCGCGCCGGCTGAGGCTCGGCATCCACCGGCGGATTGCCGATCTGGCCGCCGATCGGCTTGCCGTTCAACGTCACCATGTTCGTCTTGACCGCCGGCGCCACCAGCCCTGCCGAAACGATCAGCTTGGCGCCGTCCTCGATCGTCATGTCGAGCAGCACGATATCGGATTTCGGCACATACATCAGGAAGCCGGTGGTCGGGTTGGGCGTGCACGGCATGAACACCGCGATCAGCGGATCACCCTCCTGGTCGAGCTTCTGGTTGATCTCGGTTTCCTTCTCGCTGGCAACGAAGACCAGCGACCAGACGCCCTTGCGCGGGTATTCGACCAGCCCGACCTGGCGGAACATGTCGCCCTTGTTCGACAGCACGGTCTCGAAGATCTGCTTCAGCGACCCATAGATGCCGCGCACCAGCGGCATGCGGCCGAGCAGCCGCTCGCCGAACAGGACGATAGCCCGGCCGACGATATTGGCGGTCAGGAAACCGATCAGGGTGATCAGGATCAAGGCGACAATCAGCCCGAATCCCGGAACCGGCGCCGGCAGATAGCTATCGGGGTTGTAACGCGCCGGAATATAGGGTTTCACCCAGGAATCGACCCAGCCGATGAACGACCAGGCGATGTAGGCGGTGATCGCCAGCGGCGCGCAGACGACAAAGCCTGTCAGAAAGTAATTCCGCAGCCGGGTCATGCCTGAGGTCTTGGAAGCATCGGACATGGTTCACCGCAGCGCTGATTGCGGCGCGACATTAATGAACCGCATCCGGCTTTGGAACTGCGAATTTTTTAAACCACGCCTATTCCACCGTCACCGATTTCGCCAGGTTGCGCGGCTGGTCGACGTCGGTGCCCATGAACACCGCGGTGAAATAGGCCAGCATCTGGATCGGCAGCGCGTAGATGATCGGCGAGATGATTTCCGGCACGTCCGGCAGCACGATCGTCTCCATCGTCTTCACCGTGGCGTGCGCGGCACCCTTGCTGTCGGTGATCAGGATGATCTTGCCGCCCCGCGCCGCCACTTCCTGCATGTTCGACACGGTTTTTTCAAAAATCCGGTCATGCGGGGCAATGACGATCACCGGCATGTTCTCGTCGATCAGCGCGATCGGCCCGTGCTTCAGCTCGCCGGCAGCATAGCCCTCGGCATGGATATAGGAGATTTCCTTGAGCTTCAGCGCGCCTTCCATGGCCAGCGGGAAATTGGTATCGCGGCCAAGATAGAGCACGTTCTTGTAGTGCGAGAGGTCGCGCGCGACCTTTTCGATCTGGCCGTCGAGTTTCAGGACCTGGTTGGCATAGCGCGGCGCTTCCGACAGTTGGCGGACCAGCGTCGTTTCCTGTTCCTGCGAAATCGTACCGCGCGCCACGCCGGCCCGCACGGCAAGCGAGGCCAGCACCGACAATTGACAGGTGAAGGCCTTGGTCGAGGCGACGCCGATCTCCGGCCCGGCCAGCGTCGGCAGGATAACGTCGGATTCACGCGCCATCGTCGATTCGCGGACATTGACGACCGCGCCGATCTTCATGCCCGCTTTGCGGCAATAGCGCAGCGAGGCTAGCGTGTCGGCGGTCTCGCCCGATTGCGAGATGAAGAAGGCGGCGTCTGTCTTCGACAGCGGCATTTCACGGTAACGGAATTCCGAAGCGACATCGATGTCGACCGGCAGCCGCGCATAGCGCTCGAACCAGTATTTGCTGATCAGGCCGGCCAGATAGGCAGTGCCGCAGGCCGAAATCGCCAGCCGGTCGATTTTGGCGAAATCGAACGGCAAGTCGAGCGGCTTCGAGACGCCGCCAACGAAATCCACATAATGCGCCAGCGTGTGCGAGATCACCTCGGGCTGTTCATGGATTTCCTTCTCCATGAAATGGCGCCGGTTGCCCTTGTCGACCATGAAGCTGGTGCTGAGCGACTGCTGGCGCTTGCGGTCGACCTTGTTGCCGTCCATGTCGAAGATGGCGACGTCGTTGCGGCGCACCACCGCCCAGTCGCCATCCTCCAGATAGGTGATCGAATTGGTGAAGGGGGCAAGCGCGATGGCGTCGGAGCCCAAAAACATCTCGCCATCGCCATGGCCTACGGCCAGCGGCGGGCCGTTGCGCGCGCCAACGATGAGATCCTCGTCTCCCGTGAACATGATGGCCAGCGCAAAGGCGCCTTCCAGCCGCTTCAGCGCCTGGTGCGCGGCCTCGACCGGCTGCAGGCCCCTGGCCAGTTCGCGCCCCACCAGGTGTGCGACGACCTCGGTATCGGTCTGCGATGAAAATGTGTAGCCGTCGCGCATCAGTTCGTCGCGCAATTCGGCGAAATTCTCGATGATGCCGTTGTGGACGATGGCGACGCCGTCGGAAAAATGCGGATGCGCATTGGTCTCGTTGGGCACGCCATGCGTCGCCCAGCGCGTATGGCCGATGCCTATCATGCCGTCGAGCGGTTCGTCCTTCAGCCGGCGTTCGAGATTGATCAGCTTGCCCTCGGCGCGGCGACGCGCCAGCTGGCCGTGCTCGACGGTGGCGACGCCGGCCGAATCATAACCGCGATACTCGAGCCTTTTCAGCGCATCGACGATCAGTGGCGCGACCGGCGAGTGACTGACGATTCCGACGATACCGCACATAGACGTTGCCCCCGATTCCGGCATGAAAACCCGGCGCTATTTAGGGTTGGCCGGGCTGCCGCGAAAATCACATTGCGTTTTGTTCCGTATCAGCCGGAACGGTTCTGCACAGATGCACCATGACCGAGTGCGCTGGCAATCCGATTACCGCAGCCAGGCTAGCCTTTTTTCCGGGCAGCCGCAGCCGAAGCAAAACGCTCGCGCAATTCCTTGCCCTTGCCGGGCAGCGTCCTCTGGCGGGCGCGGCCGAAGGCGAGCGCATCGTCGGGCACGCTTTCGGTGATCACGCTGCCCGAAGCGATGTAGCCGCCCTTGCCGATTGTGACAGGCGCCACCAGCGACGAATTCGAGCCGACGAAAGCGCCCTCGCCGATATCGGTGAAGAACTTCGAGTAGCCGTCATAATTGCAGGTGATGGTTCCAGCGCCGATGTTGGCGCCGGCGCCGACGCGAGCATCGCCGATATAGGTCAGGTGATTGACCTTGGCGCCCTCCTCGACCGTCGCCTGCTTGACCTCGCAGAAATTGCCGACCTTGGCTTTTTGCCGGAGATCGGCGCCCGGCCGCAGCCGTGCAAACGGGCCGACATCGCAATTCGAAGCGATCGTGGCGCCCTCAATATGGCTGAAGGCATGGATCCTGGCGCCGGTGGCGATTGTCACGCCCGGTCCGAACCAGACATTGGGCTCAACGATCGTATCGGCGCCGATCTCGGTATCGTATGAAAAGAATACGGTTTCGGGCGCGATGAGGGAAACCCCGGAGAGCATGGCTTCGCGCCGCCGGCGCGCCTGCCAGATGCCTTCCGCCGCAGCGAGTTCGGCACGGTTGTTGATGCCGAGCACATTCTCAAAGCCGGCTTCTGCGGCGATGACATTAAGGCCTTGCCCGCTTGCGATCTCGACGATGTCGGTGAGGTAATATTCGCCCTTGGCGTTGTCGTTGCCGACCTGGTCGAGCAGCTGCAGCGCGTGCTTGCCTGCAACCGCCATCAGCCCGCCATTGCAGAAGGTGATTTTCTTCTCCTCGTCGGTGCAGTCCTTTTCCTCGCGGATGGCGATGAGCTTGCCGCCCTTTTCGATCAGCCGGCCATAGCCGGACGGATTTGAGCTGCGGAAGCCGACCACAACGACGGCAGCGCCATCAGTCAGCTTCAGGCGCGCAGCCGTCAGCACCTCCGGATCGATCAGCGGCGTATCGCCGAACATGACGAGGATGTCGTCGTAACCCTTTGAGATCGCATCGCGAGCCGCCAGCGCGGCATGCGCCGTGCCGAGCCGCTTGTCCTGGACGAAGGTCTCCGCCTTCGGCGCGAACTTTTGCGTGGCCTTGCGCATCTCGTCGGCGCCATGGCCGATCACCAGCGCCAGATCGCCGCTGCCTGCGGCTTCCGCAGCCTTGACGACATGGGCGACCATCGGCAGGCCAGCGATCGGGTGCAGCACTTTTGGCACGGCGCTTTTCATGCGCGTGCCTTCGCCGGCGGCGAGAATGACGGACAGGCAGGTTCTCTGGCTCATGGAATCCGACCGTATGAAGAGGGTTGGGAATCAAGGCATGTCTAGCCCAGAATTTCACTAGCATTTGGCGCCATGCTGCACCAATGCGGTTAAATTCCGGTGAGGTGGTCGAGCAACTGACTTTTGATCAGTAGGTCTAGGCGGGCGATCAGGTGGTTACCCTACATCTCCGGTTTCAGCTTTTGCAGCGGCTGCAGCCGCCAAGCCTTGGCGTTTGCGCGGAAATTGGCATCGGAGATGGAATGAATTCAAACAGCCACCCTGCACGACTTACGCTCCTTACGTGGAAGCATGGGCAATGATCTGGCCATTTCCTGCCAGTGATAGGTCTTTTCCGTTATATTAGCATCTGATACGTTCGCTCGGGGGGAGTTGTTCCTGCCATGCGCAGCGTTCGTTTTATCCTCATCTTATTGTTTACAGCTGTTTCGGCGGATGCGCTCGCAGATAGGCGCGTTGCGCTGGTGATGGGTAATTCGGCGTACCAAAACGTACACGGACTTCCTAACCCCACGAACGATGCCAGCGACATGACCGCCAAATTGAAAGATTTGGGCTTCGAGGTAGTGACCGGTCTGGATCTCGATTTGGCCAGGATGCGTGTCACGATACGGAACTTTATCAAGAAGCTCGATAGGGCGGACATTGCGCTGTTCTATTATTCCGGGCATGGCCTGCAGGTTAACGGCAACAATTATATGGCGCCTGTGGATGCTCACCTGTCGTCCTATGACGACCTCGATTTCGAGACACTGCCGATGGACCTTGTTCTTGCGGCGATGGAGCGCGCTTCTAAGGTCAATCTTGTCTTCCTCGATGCCTGCCGGGACAACCCGCTCGCCGAGAATCTTGCCCGGTCGATGGGAACACGATCCGGTTCTGTGGGTCGGGGTCTAGCCAAGCTTGGCAGCGGTGTCGGTTCTCTCATCGCATTCGCAACGCAGCCGGGCAACGTGGCATTCGACGGGTCAGGTAGAAACTCCCCCTTCACAACTGCATTGCTCAGGCATCTCGGCACGCCGGGGCAGGATATCACCCGCGACCTCGTTCATGTGCGACGAGATGTGCTCGAAGCGACGTATGGAAAGCAAGTTCCATGGGACAATTCCTCGCTCACGGGCGATGTGGTGTTGAATCCTCTCCCGATTCAGGAGCCGAAGGCGGAATCCGCCCGCACGCCGGTACCAGTCGGGCCTGACAATGCGGTTGAGATCGCTTATTGGGAAACGATCAAGGACTCGGCGGACAAGAGTTTCTTTCAAGCGTACCTACAGCAATATCCGAATGGCGCGTTTGTAGCCCTAGCCAAGTTAAAGATCGACGCAATAAACAGTCGGGTCGATTTGCAACGGCAGGCGACTGATCGACAAAAGGCAGAACAAGATCGCGTGCAAGGGAGGCCTGTCGCAAAGGCTTCAGACGACGTCAAGACCGTCGCCAGGCTTGAACATCCCAATCCGGAAGTCCAACCGGAGAGGTCTTCAGTAGATTCTGATGGCTCCGGCGAACTTGCTCTTTCCACCCAGAGGGAGTTGGCCCGAATCGGATGCCTTACTGGCCAGGTCGACGGAAAATGGGGTTCCGCCAGCCAGAAAGCTTTGAACGACTATGCGAAGCGGCAAGGGATTAAGCTCGCGTCGGTCGAGCCGACGGGCGACCTTCTAAAAGGGCTGAAAGCAATTCGGGCTAGGGTCTGCCCCCTTCTTTGTGCTGACGGAATGGAGGCACGAGAGGGTCGTTGCACGGGTGCAGGGTCTGCCGGTTTAAGTGCTTTCGACGGAAGATGGGCTTTGACGAGACGTGCCACCAATTCGTTGTGCGGGTGGCGGGAGATTACAGCAAATGTTTCGATCAAAAGCGGTAAGATTTCTGCCCCAAAGTGGGAAGGAAAAATCGCGAGCGATGGCACCTTAAGAATAATACATCGCTTTGTTCACGAGGGGAAAAAAGAAAGCAATATTTTAAACGGAAAGATAAACGGTAACAGAGGTAAAGGGAAATTCTACCATGTAGGCGGAGAGTGTGCAGGCGTTGTTGAAATAGACAAAATGGCACCAATTCAGTAGCAGTATCTTTGTCGCAGATTGAGTATAGGTCAAATTCTGTGGGCCAGCATGGGTTTGCGGGTACAGACCTACCCCAACTGCCCCAGCACCGGGAAATTCTCCAGCAGCCAGTAGGATGCAGCCTGCACGCCGCCGGTCAGAAAAAGCACGCCCGCGACGACCAGCAGCGCGCCCATTGCCTTTTCGACGCGGCCGAGATGGACGCGGAATTTTGCGAGAAAGCGCATGAAGGCGCCGGAAAACAGCGCCGCGACCAGGAACGGTATGCCGAGGCCAAGCGAATAGGCGGCAAGCAGAGCCGCGCCCTCGCCGACCGTCTCGCGGCCGCCGGCCAGCGTCAGGATCGGCCCCAGCACCGGTCCGATGCAGGGTGTCCAGCCGAAGGCGAAGGCCAGTCCCATGACATAGGCGGCAACGATACTGGCCGGCTTGCCCTGCGACTGGAAGCGCGCCTCGCGCGACAGCATCGGGATGCGCAATATGCCGAGAAAGTTCAGACCCATCAGGATGATCAGCACGCCAGCCGCCATCCCCAGCGGCTCCTGCCAGACGCGCAGCAGCCGGCCAATGGTCGAGGCGCCGGCGCCCAGCGCCACGAAGACGGTCGAGAAGCCGAGAACAAAGGCGATCGAGGCAAAAAGCAGCGCGCCGCGTGCGTCGGCCTTGGCGGTGACGCCGGCATTGCCGCGGAAATCATCGACCGACACGCCGGCCATATAGCAGAGATAGGGCGGCACCAGCGGCAGCACGCAAGGCGACAGGAACGAGATCGCCCCCGCCCCGACCGCGCTGACATAGCCGATATCCAACGCCATTCCCGAACTCCTGATGGTTTGCGCTGCCATATAGCCGCGACCGCGCCGATCCGCCAATCACCATCGCGTGGCAAGTCGCAGACGGCCGCTTGCCACGCCTGTCTCGCCCGTCAACGTCGCATCATGCCGCCCGTCTCTTCAAACCAGGGCTGGCGCGTGATCGATGTTTCTCTTATATCGGCGGAAGTATTTGTCCCGTTCTCCCGGATTCATTGCCGGTTTGTCCAACGATCAGGGCAGCCGCTCTCCCTATCCAGGATAGCGGATATCACATGACGCATCCCTAGGTTGCGCGCTCAAAGCAGGACTGCATTTTGGGCGCTTCCCCTTGACCGGATGCAAAAGCACGGCCATGTGAGCGACAATTATACGAGATTTCGTCGCGCGCAGCGGAATTCTTCTGCCGCACCACAGCTGATATGAGACCTCATGGACGTCGTCGTCGTCGAATCGCCGGCCAAAGCGAAGACAATCAACAAGTACCTCGGAAAGAACTACAAGGTCCTGGCCTCGTTCGGCCACGTCCGCGATCTGCCGGCCAAGGATGGCTCGGTGCGTCCGGACGAGGATTTTGCCATGTCCTGGGCTGTCGACACCGCCTCGAGCAAACGTCTTGCCGACATCGCCAAGGCGGTCAAGGACGCCGACGGCCTGATCCTCGCCACCGACCCGGATCGCGAGGGCGAAGCCATTTCCTGGCATGTTCTGGAAGTGCTGAAGCAGAAGCGCGCGCTGAAGGACAAGCCGGTCAGCCGCGTCGTCTTCAACGCCATCACCAAATCGTCGGTGCTGGAAGCGATGGCCAATCCGCGCCAGATCGATGCGCCGCTGGTCGACGCCTATCTCGCCCGCCGCGCGCTCGACTATCTCGTCGGCTTCACGCTGTCGCCCGTGCTGTGGCGCAAGCTGCCGGGCGCCCGCTCCGCCGGCCGCGTCCAGTCGGTGGCACTGCGCCTCGTCTGCGACCGCGAATTGGAAATCGAGCGCTTCATCCGCGAGGAATACTGGCAGATCGCCGCCATTCTCGGCACGCCGCGCAAGGATAATTTCGAGGCGCGGCTGACCGCCTTCGATCGCAAGAAACTGCAAAAGCTCGACATTTCGAACAAGGCGCAGGCCGACGACATCAAGGCGATGCTGGATGGCGCGACCTTCAAGGCGCTGTCGGTCGAAGCCAAGCCGACCAGGCGCAATCCAGGCCCGCCCTTCACCACCTCGACGCTGCAGCAGGCCGCCTCCTCGCGCCTCGGTTTTTCGGCAAGCCGCACCATGCAGGTGGCGCAGCGGCTCTATGAAGGCATGGACATCGGCGGCGAGACCACCGGCCTGATCACCTATATGCGAACCGACGGCGTGCAGATGGCGCCCGAGGCGATATCAGCCGCGCGCGATGCGATCGCAAAAGAGTTCGGCCCAAAATACCTGCCCGAAAAGCCGCGCAACTACACCACCAAGGCCAAGAACGCCCAGGAAGCGCACGAAGCCATCCGCCCGACCGACTTCATGCGCACGCCGGCTTCGGTCAGGCAATATCTCGATGCCGACCAGGCGCGGCTTTACGAGATTGTCTGGAAACGCGCCATCGCCAGCCAGATGCAGCCAGCCGAGATCGAGCGCACCACGGTCGAAATCGAGGCGGTCAACGGCGCCCGCAGCGCGGAGCTTCGCGCCGTCGGTTCGGTCGTTCGCTTCGATGGCTTCATTGCCGCCTATACCGACCAGAAGGACGAGGATGCGGAAGACGAGGAAGACCGCCGTCTGCCCGAGATCCGTGCCGGCGAACAGCTCGACCGCGAGGCCATCAACGCCACCCAGCACACCACCGAACCGCCGCCGCGCTATTCGGAAGCCTCGCTGATCAAGAAGCTGGAAGAGCTCGGCATCGGCCGGCCGTCGACCTACACGGCGATCCTGAAGACGCTGGAGGACCGCGACTACGTCAGCATGGACAAGCGCAAGCTGTTGCCGCAGGCCAAGGGCCGACTGTTGTCGGCCTTCCTCGAGAGCTTCTTCGAGCGCTATGTCGAATATGACTTCACCGCCTCGCTCGAGGAAAAACTCGACGAGATTTCCGACGGCAAGCTCGCCTGGAAGGATGTGCTGCGCGATTTCTGGAAGGATTTTTCAGGCGCCGTCGCCGACATCAAGGAATTGCGCGTCACCGACGTGCTCGACGCCCTCAACGAGGAACTGGCGCCTCTGGTGTTTCCCGCACGGGAAGACGGTTCAAATCCGCGGATCTGCCCGAAATGCGGCACCGGCAACCTGTCGCTGAAGCTCGGCAAATTCGGCGCCTTTGTCGGCTGCTCGAACTATCCCGAATGCTCCTTCACCCGCCAGCTCGGCGACGCCGCCAACCCCAATGCCGAAAACGGCAATGGCGAGGATGGCACCAAGGTGCTGGGCAAGGACCCCTACACAGCGGAGGAAATCACGCTGCGCAGTGGTCGTTTCGGGCCCTATGTCCAGCGCGGCGACGGCAAGGAAGCCAAGCGCTCCAGCCTGCCCAAGGGCTGGACCGTCGATTCGATCGACCACGAAAAAGCCCTCGCCCTGCTGTCGCTGCCGCGCGACGTCGGCAAGCATCCGGAATCCGGCAAGATGATCTCGGCCGGGCTGGGGCGCTACGGTCCGTTCGTGCTGCATGACGGCACCTACGCCAATCTCGACAACATCGAGGACGTGTTCTCGATCGGTCTCAACCGCGCCGTGTCGGTGATCGCCGAGAAGCAGTTGAAAGGCCCCGGCGGTCGCAATGGCGGCACGCCCGCCGCCTTGAAGGAACTTGGCGAGCATCCGGCGGGCGGCGGCAAGATCGTCGTGCGTGACGGCAAATACGGGCCTTATGTTAATTTCGGCAAGGTCAATGCGACGCTGCCGAAGGGCAAGGACCCGCAGTCGGTGACGATCGAAGACGCGGTGGCGCTGATTGCCGAAAAGGAAGCCAAGGGCGGCAATGGCGGCAGAAAGCCCTTCCGCAAAGCGGCCGCACCTGCCAAAAAGCCTGCGGCCAAAAAACCGGCGGCCCAAAAAATGGCGGCCAAGAAAGTGGCCAACAAAAAGGGATAGTGCATCGTGGCGCGCAGGGTATCCGGAAGAAGTCATGGCGATCTGCGCACCGCCGACACCCGGGCCAAGGTCAAGGATGATTACCGGCCGTCCCGCGACGAAATCCTACGCTATATCGCCGAAAATCCGGATCGCTCAGGCAAACGCGACATCGCCAAGGCGTTCGCACTGCGCGGCGAGGACCGTATCTGGCTGAAGGACGTTTTGCGCGACTTGCAGGATGAAGGCCTGCTGACCAAGGAGCGCAAGCGGCTCGCCCGCGTCGGCTCCCTCGCCCATGTCGCCGTGCTCGACATCTTTGGCCGCGATGCCGACGGCGTCCTTTTGGCGCACCCAACCGAAGCGGTGGGCAACGGCGAGCCTCCTGTCATAGCGATACGCGTGTCGCGCGGCGGCGGCGGCCCGACACCGGGCATTGGCGACCGCGTGCTGGCCAAGACCTTTCCAACCGATGATGCGACCGGCCCTGCCTATACCGGGCGGGTGATGAAGATCTTCGAGAAGCGCACCGATGCTGTTCTCGGCGTTTTTCGCGTGCTGCAGGACGGTACCTTCCGCATCGAGCCTGTCGAAAGGCGCCAGCCGGAGCTGGTCGTCGACAAGGAATTCCAGAACGGCGCCAAGAACGGCGATCTGGTCGAGGTCGAGCCGGCGCGGGCCTCCCGCTACGGGCTGCCCAGGGCCAAGGTGCTGGCGGTGCTGGGTTCGCTGACCAGCGAAAAGGCGGTCTCGATGATCGCCATCCACGCGCACGACATTCCGCATATTTTCCCGGCAGACGTCATCGCCGAGGCGGAGGCGGTCAAACCGGCGACGGTGGCCGGCCGCGAAGACTGGCGCGACCTGCCGCTGATCACCATCGATCCGGCCGACGCCAAGGACCATGACGACGCCGTGTTCGCGACAGCAGATCCAGACGAGAAGAACCCCGGCGGCGTGGTCGTTACCGTGGCGATTGCCGATGTCGCCGCTTACGTGCGCTATGGCACCGCGCTCGACCGCGAGGCGCTGAAGCGTGGCAACTCGGTCTATTTCCCGGATCGCGTCGTGCCGATGCTGCCGGAGCGCATCTCCAACGACCTTTGTTCGCTGCGCGAAGGCCAGGACCGCCCGGCGCTGGCGGTCCGCATGACCTTCTCGGCCGATGGCCGCAAGCTCAGGCATTCGTTCCACCGCATCATGATGAAATCGGCGGCAAAACTCGCCTATCGCCAGGCGCAGGCCGCGATCGACGGCGCGCCGGACGACAAGACCGGCCCGATTCTCGACACGGTGATGAAGCCGCTGTGGGACGCCTATGCCGTGGTGAAGCGCGGTCGTGAGACGCGCCAGCCGCTTGAGCTCGAACTGCCGGAGCGGAAAATCCTGCTCAAGGAGGACGGCACCGTCGACCGCGTCGTCGTGCCGGAGCGGCTCGACGCGCACAAGCTGATCGAAGAATTCATGATCCAGGCCAATGTCGCGGCGGCCGAGACGCTGGAGGCGAAACGACAGGCGCTGGTCTACCGCATCCATGACGCACCTTCGCTGGCCAAGCAGGAATCGCTGCGTGAATTCCTGCAGACGCTTGGCCTTTCGCTGGCGCGCGGCGCCCAGATGCGGCCAAACCAGTTCAACGGCATCCTGGATCGCGTCCGCGGCGCCGACCATGAGGGGCTGGTCAACGAGGTGGTGCTGCGCACGCAGATGCAGGCCGAATATTCGCCAAGCAATATCGGTCATTTCGGCCTCAACCTGAAACGCTATGCGCACTTCACCTCGCCGATCCGCAGATATGCCGACCTGATCGTGCATCGCGGGCTGATTGCCGCGCTCGGCTTCGGTGCAGGCGGACTGACGCAGGATGAAGCGGAGCGGCTGGAAGAAGTTTCTGCGCTGATCTCAGCCACCGAGCGCCGCGCCATGGCCGCCGAGCGCGACACGGTCGACCGGTTGATCGCCGCCTATCTGGCAGAGCGTGTCGACGATCGCTTCGATGCACGCATTTCGGGCGTCACCAAATCGGGACTATTTGTCCAATTGCCGCAGTATGGCGCAGATGGTTTCATTCCGGTGTCAAGTCTGGGCGGCGATTACTATATATACGACGAAACTGCCCGATCGCTTTTCGGAGAACGCACCGGCAAGGGCTATCAGCTTGCCGACCGCGTCGAGGTTCGCCTGATCGAGGTGGCGCCTATGGCCGGCGCGATGCGTTTCGAGATGCTGACCGACCCAAAGCCGCTGCCCGGCTCCAAACGGTCGTTTCACAAGGCCAAGGGCCGCGCCCGTGCGTCGCAATCGCGTCCAGGCTCGCGCGGCAGGAGACGGTAATGCCAAGCGATCTGAAAAAGAACGAACAGGTTTTCGGCGGCCAACAGCACTCGGGCCGGATCGCCCGCCCGCTGTGGACGGCGATGAAGCGTGGCGCGCTTGGCCGTTGCCCGCATTGCGGCGAGGGAAAGCTGTTTCGCGCCTTCGTCAAGACCGTCGACAAATGCGATCATTGCGGCGAGGCGCTTCATCACCACCGCGCCGACGACCTGCCGGCCTACCTGGTGGTGGCCATCGTCGGCCACATCGTGCTCGGCGCCTTCATGGGTGTCGAAGCGGCCTCCACTCTGTCCACATGGCAGCACGTCGCCATCTGGGTGCCGCTGACCATCCTCATGGCGATCGTCTTGCTGCAGCCGGTCAAGGGCGCCGTCATCGGCCTGCAATGGGCGTTCTATATGCACGGCTTCGGCGGGGAAGAAGATCTGATCGAGTCGCATCCCGAGGCTTGAAACCGAGGCTGGCGCAAATCGGCATGGCTGGACGCCACTTTCGCATCGAAGAAGATTCCGCTAGGTCGTGCGCATGGACGTTATGACCAAGGCGGAAGTCGACAAGGTTGAGCCGATCGCGCTCGACGCCAGGCCTATACGCCCGCGTGACGCCGCGACGCTGATCCTGCTCGACCGCAAGGGCGCCGAGTTCCTGGTGCTGATGGGCAGGCGCCACGCCGGTCACGCCTTCATGCCGGGGAAATTCGTCTTTCCCGGTGGCCGCACCGATCCGGCCGACGGTCGAATTCCCGTTGCCACAGCGCTGCACCCTGAGGAACAGGCGAGGCTGACCGCCGGCGTCGGCCGCACCAGCCCGGCCCGCGCCCGCGCCATCGCCCTGTCGGCCATTCGCGAGACCTATGAAGAAGCCGGCCTGCTGATCGGCCAGAAGGGCGCCTTCGCCACGACCAGGCGCGATTGGCAGGGTTTTGCCGAGCACGGCGTGAGACCGTCGCTGGAAGCGCTGCGCTTCATCGCGCGCGCCATCACCCCGCCGAACCAGGTGCGGCGCTTCGACACGCGCTTCTTCAGCGCCTGGCGCGAAGACGTCGTCGTGGAGTTGCCCGACGGCGGTCCGACCAACGAGTTGGAGGAACTGGTCTGGCTGCCGCTCGCCAAGGCCAGAGAAGCTGATGTGCCCGACATCACCAGGGCTATCCTGGGGGAGCTGGACAAGCGGCTCCTCGACGATCCGCTGCTGCGCCCCGGTGGTTTCGTGCCGTTCTACCGGCTTGTCGGCAATCGCTTCGTTCGCGAAATTCTTTAGAGCATAGAGCATTCACATCCCATGACAGTCGATACCCAGCAAGAGGTCGAAGATCGCGTCCATTGGCTGCCGATGATCGCGGCGATCTCGTCGATCAGCGTCGTCGGCATCGCCATCGGCCTCGGCATGCCGCTGCTCAGCGTCATTCTCGAAACGCGTGGCCATTCGGCGTCGATGATCGGCTTCAACACCGCTGTCGCCGGCCTCGCCTCGATCGCCGGCGCACCGCTCGCCACCCCGCTGGCGATGCGGTTCGGCGTCGCCAGGACGATGCTCGCCATGATCGCGACCGGAGTGCTGGCCTTTGTCGGCTTCCATTTCGCACCGGACTTCTGGATGTGGTTTCCGCTGCGCGTCCTGCTGCACATCGCGCTGACGGTGCTTTTCATCCTATCGGAATTCTGGATCAGCACATCGGCGCCGCCGCACCGGCGCGGTCTCGTCCTCGGCATCTACGCCACCGTGCTGTCGCTCGGCTTTGCCGCCGGGCCGTGGCTGTTCGCCCAACTCGGCAGCGCCGGCTTCCTGCCCTTCGGCGTCATCATGGCGCTGGTGACGCTGGCCGCCATTCCAGTTCTGGCGGCACGCAACGAGAGCCCGACGATCGTCTCCAACGGCGAAACCAGCAACTTCCTGCGCTACATCTGGCTGGTGCCGACGGCGACCGCTGCGGTGCTGGTGTTCGGCGCGGTCGAGACCGGTGGCTTTGCGCTGTTTCCCGTCTATGGCAACCGCATCGGCTACTCCGAGGCCGATGCCGCCCTGCTGCTCACCATGATCGGCCTCGGCAACGTGCTGTTGCAGATCCCGCTCGGCATGATCAGCGACCGTGTCAGCGACCGCCGCTATCTGCTTCTGGCCTGTGCAACCATCGGGCTTGCCGGCACCATCTTCATGCCGCACTTCGCGCAGAACTGGCATCTGATGGCGGCGCTTCTGTTCGTCTGGGGCGGCGTCGTCGCCGCCATGTACACGATCGGCCTGGCCCATCTCGGCTCGCAGCTTTCCGGCCACGACCTGGCCTCGGCCAACGCTGCCTTCGTGCTCTGCTACGGTGTCGGCATGGTGCTCGGCCCGCAGGCGATCGGCATCGGCATGGACCTTTTCGGCCCCTCCGGTTTCGGCTGGGCGCTCGGCTTGTTCTTCGCCTTCTATATCGCGCTGGTCGGCGCCAGGCTTATCCGAAAAATCCTGTAGAAAGACCCGATCGATGCCTCAGGTGGCGCAAGGCTGCTGACATAACCGTGTCAGCAGCACCTGGGTAGATTGTCAGCAACACGCCACGAATTTGAGGATGCCGCCATGATCGACTCCGGGTTTGAAACGAAATCGCTGCGGATGGAATTGCTGCTGCTTGTGACCTTCCAGGCGCCGGCTTCCGATGTCGACCGTATCATGGAAGCGGTAGTCGCGATCGCCCCGCTCACCACGGGCAAATACGACAGCAATGCCTACCAGTCGGCGCACGGCATCGAGCGCTACCGGGCGCTCGAAGGTGCTGCCGCCGGTGCCGAGACCGAATTGCTCAGACGGCATGGCACGGTGGAAGTGTCGTTCGAGCTGCCCGACGACCAGGCGTTGGCCGCCCGCATCGTCGAGGCGATCTTCCAGGTCCACACCTATCAGGAGCCGGTGATCCGCATCCAGCCGATCCTCGCCAGCCGCTCCAAGGGATTGGACGACCGCTCGAACCCGAACCGCTGGTGGAACACCACGGGAGACTGGAAGAAGGCCGCTCCAGTTAAAGAAGATGCGTAGAATCGGAACGCGGCCGGATGAGGGGTGCTCCGGCTTGGCACCGACAGCACTCCGTCCAACACCCCTCTTCCGTCTCGGCGCTACGCGCCGATCCACCTTCTCTCACAAGGGGAGAAGGAAGAGGCCGGCTCACAGGGTGTCTCACAGGGTTGACTTTCCGGGCGCGTTGTTTATGTGTCGCGCCAAGTTCCCGCGTCCGGGTGTTTCCCGTGCTCCAGCGGCCAAGACTCCACGAACATAATGGACTGATACAATGGCCAAAGCCGCAAACATCAAGATCAAGCTTCTGTCGACCGCCGACACCGGTTTCTTCTACGTCACCAGCAAGAACAGCCGCACCAAGACCGACAAGCTGTCGTTCCGCAAATACGATCCGGTCGCCAAGAAGCACGTCGAGTTCAAGGAAACCAAGATCAAGTAATCTGCTTTCCTGCTTGAGACAAAAACGCCGCCCCGTGGGCGGCTTTTTTGTTTTCAACGCTCGAAAAGTCCAGCATTTCCAATGCTTGGCGCAGTGACTTGATGTCATTTTGAGGTTTGGGGGCCGGCCGGCGTTTGGCAGCGGTACGAGGAGGCCACTATGTGCCAGCGCCGGCCGGCCGACCCCACGGACCCAGGAGATGCGGCGGACCTGAATCATGGGGTATTCTTCGGATCGATCCGGCGATCTAGCCTCGCGCCGGTCCCGTCATCGGCCTGCACATTTGCGCAACAGCCTGCGAAAATCAACAATTTCTTAACCAAGCCCGGCGAATCGCTTGCGTTAAGGTAAATTCGTAACCCTGTCACATTGACAGGATAATCGGACTTTTACGCCGCCTTGGCGACGACCCGGTTGCGGCCGGCGCTCTTGGCTTCGTAGAGCGCGAGGTCGGCCCGCTTCATCAGCCCTGCAACCGAGTCGACACCCTTCAGCACCGACGACACGCCGACGCTGACGGTAACCTCGATCGTCTTGCCGTCCTGACCGACGGCAAACGGCATCTGGGCGATCTCGGCGCGAATACGCTCCGCGACCTTTTCGGCGACCGCGCCGTCCGTGTCCGGCATCACCACGACGAACTCCTCGCCACCGAAGCGGCAGGCGAGATCGATGCCGCGCACATTCTTGCGCAGCCGCCGCGCGAATTCGCGCAGCACCTCGTCGCCGCCGTCATGGCCATGCGTGTCGTTGACGGTCTTGAAGCGGTCGAGATCGGTGATCATCACCGACAGCGGCCGCCGGCGCGCCACGGCGCGGTCGAACAGTGTCTGCAGATGGCTGTCGAGGTAACGGCGATTGTGCAATCCCGTCAGCGGGTCGGTCACCGCCATCTCGATGGTCTGGGTGACGCTGGCGCGCAACTGGTCGTTGTAGCGCTTGCGGCGCACCTGCGTGCGCAGCCGCGCGGTCAATTCATGCTGGTCGATCGGACGCATCAGATAATCGTTGATGCCAAGCTCGAGGCCGCGGACGATGCGTCCCTCCTCACCCTGCTCCGCCAGAAGGATGATCGGCACGAAACGGGTGCGATCGAGCGAACGCAGTTGCGAGCAGAGCCTGAGCGGATCGAAATCGGCAAAACCCGTCGAGATCATCACGCATTCATAGGGCGTCTCGGCGGCCTGGAAGAAGCCCGCATGCGGATCGGTGGCGATGTCGAGGTCGGCGCTGCTGCGCAGCATCTTCTGGACGCGCTCAATGGAGGATTTGCGCTCGTCGATCAGCAGAACCTTCGGCGTGGTGTCCGCGGACGCGAAGTTGCGGCTCAACAGCTCCTCGATGCCGATATTGCGCGTGGTCGAGGCGCGCAGGCGCAGCTCATCGGTCAAAGTCTTCAGCCGGACCAGGCTTTTGACGCGGGTCATCAATTGCAGATCGTTGACCGGCTTGGTCAGAAAATCGTCCGCACCGGCCTCGAGGCCGCGCACCCGGTCCGAAACCTGGTCGAGCGCGGTGATCATGACGACCGGGATGTGCGACGTCGCCGGATCGCTCTTCAGCCGGCGGCAGACTTCGAACCCGTCCATGTCAGGCATCATCACGTCGAGCAATACGACATCGACCTTGCCGTTTTCACAGGTCTCGATTGCGTCCGGCCCGTTGGTGGCGGTCAGCACCTCGAAATATTCGGCAAGCAGCCGGACCTCGAGCAGCCTGACATTGGCAGGGATGTCGTCGACGACGAGGATCCGTGCAGTCATCTCATAAAGCTCCGGCTGGGCTGGAAGGGCGCATCAGGCGTCGCCCAGGTAGGATTTGATGGTTTCGATGAAACGCGGCACCGAGATCGGCTTGGAAATATAGGCTTCGCAGCCACCCTGGCGGATACGCTCCTCATCGCCTTTCATCGCGAATGCGGTGACGGCAATGACCGGGATAACATGGAGGTCGTCGTCCTCCTTCAGCCATTTGGTCACTTCCAGCCCCGACACTTCGGGCAGCTGGATGTCCATCAAAATGAGGTCCGGCTTGTGCAGTCGCGCCAGATCCAGCGCTTCCAGACCGTTGCGCGTGCGTACCGTCTCGTAACCGCTCGCTTCAATGAGGTCACGAAAGAGCTTCATGTTGAGCTCGTTGTCCTCGACGATCATGACCTTCTTAGGCATCAAATTCCCGTCCCGGCCTGCCTTCCGCTCGAAGGATGCCGCCATGCGCCCTCGCCGGTACGCACCAAACCCTGCTCAACTCTACCGCGAGATAATTGACGAAACGGAAACCGGCTGCCGGAAAAGCTTCGGATTTCACCGCGAACTCCGCATTGCAGAGACAGATGGCTTGCCGCAGGCGACGCTTGCGATTACTGCCAAAAACAGACTCATTCAACCCACAAGAAGGTAGTGATGGCAAACCCAGGGTCAATGCGCGAGGAAGCGGAAACCATTGCCGTGAAGGCATTGGGCTTCGTCGCCGCCGATCCGGAACTTCTGCCCCGCTTCCTGGCGATCACCGGCATCGAGGCGCATTCGATCCGCCAGGCCGCCGGCGAGCCGGGATTCCTGGCCGGCGTGCTGCAGTTCATCCTCGCCCACGAGCCGACGCTCATGCGGTTCGCGGCGGAAACCGGCACGCCGCCGGCTTCCGTCGGCAGGGCGCTGCGGGCGCTGCCGCTTGGCGACGACGATCATGAGCATTCGATATAAGCGACGACCGGATCGCGAAAACGCCTACGGCGTCGTTTCTTCTTCGCCGTCGTCGCCGTCATCATCCGCAACCGGATCGGCCGGTTTCACCATGACACCATTGACGGTGACCGACCCGTCCGGCTTGCCGTTGACGACCCATTCGATGCGGCCGTCCGGCAGCGTCTTGCCGAATCCCTTGATCGCAAGCGCCACCGGCACATATTGCGCGGCTTCCGGCTCCGACTTCGCTGCCGCCTGCAGGCTTTCCACGATCCTGTCATAGCCTGCGACATCGATGGTCACATTGGCCTCCGGCTTCATGCCGGCGAAGGTCATCTCGCCTTCCATCGCGATTTCCATATCGCCGTTTTTCACCGTGCTGTGGCCGATGACAAATTTCGGCATCCTGGCCATGAAATCAGCGGTCAAGGTATCGCCGAAGTCGGCCGGCAGCGGTGGATTCTTGTTCAGATCAAAGGCTTCGATCGCCTTCTTCGCCATGCTGTCGAGATCGATATTGGCGCCGCCGAAACTCAGATTGACATCGGTCGGCAGCAGCGCCGTGCTCCAGGCGGGCGCGAGATTGTCAGGGATCTTCAGTCCCGCGGCCCTGATCGAGTAGTTGATTGCTCCGTTCTGGGCGATGCCGTCGGTCCCGAAGCCTGTGTCCAGCTCAGTCGCCCCGAAAAGCCCGACCGGGCTTTCGACGGTGAGATCCTTGAACCCGTAGGTTCCGTCGAGCCGCTCCCACAGCGGCAGCGCGGCGAGCAGGAGCGATTTGAGCTGCGCCTGGTTGGCCTTCAGTCTGGCCTCGTCTTCATTGGCGACGGCAAATGCCAGCAGATCGAGAAGCGGCCTGGTCCGCACGCCTTTGCCGGTCGCGTTCACCGACAGGTCTGGCGATTTGATCGTGAGCGGGAATTTCAGCCCGCTCTTGGGATCGTCAAAGTCGAGCGCCTCGGCGAAATCGGCGAGCGTCTGCGTCGCGGTGAAATCGACGCCGCCATTCGCAGCTTTGCTTGCGTTCATGGTGGCCGTACCGGCGCCGGTGCTCACCTTGGCGCGCTGCACGGCGTCCCGGGAATTCATCGTCATCCCGGCAATCGACTGTGTGGCGCTGGTGAAAGCCGCCAGTTCGGGATCGTAGACGCCGGAAAACTTGCCGTCTGTAATCGAGAACTGCATGCTCTGCGGGCCCTCTGGCCCCTTGAACTCGAAGGACCCGCTTTGCGACACGTCCGCCGAGACGCTCCATGTCCCGTTGCTGCCTGGCTTGACGAGCAATGCGTAGGGGCTGAAGTCGAACTTGAAGGAATTCTGCGCCGCCAGCAGGTCGACGACAGGTTTGAAGTCGACGGCGAGTTTATAGGCGTCGCCTTCCACCGAAACCTTCAGGAAGCCGCTGTCGATCGCCTTGCTGCCGAAATAGCGGGACAGATTTTCGGAGAGCTGCTTGGCACCCTCGCCGTCGACGGTCTGGCCGAAGGCAGGCGCGCTGAGCGCGAGGACAAAGACGGCCGGCAGAACACGATTCACGCAGAATCTCCGTTGCTGTTTCTGTGGTAAAAACTCCAGCCGCAACCGTAATCGGAAACCGTCGGGGTGCAATCCCCTCGTTGGGGCTGGAAGCCGGTCTATAACCAGCCTTCGCCCTCCGCGCTATCCTCCGGCATCGACAGTGGAGCTTCAGGTCGCCTTCTTCGACGTGACGAGGCAAGCGGCGCTGGCATTGAGCAGGCCCCAGCCGAAGACGTCGTCCTTGCCCGGCGCGCCGAGATCTTCCGCCGACTTGCCGAGCGCGTCTTGAATATCGGCTGCGGTGGCGTTGCCGTTTGCAGATTTCATCAAGGCAGCGGCTGCGGTGACGAAGGGCGCCGCGAAGGAGGTGCCGGTCTTCGGCCGTGCGCCGCTGACCGACGCGGCCGTCCATACTTGGACGCCGGGAGCGGCCAGGTCGATATGCTCGCCGCGGCCGGCGCGCCTGTAGGGGCGTTTCATGCGGTCGACCGCCGTCACCGCGATCACTTCAGCATAGGCCGCCGGATAGGCAGGCCCGGCTTTTGGGCCGCCATTGCCGGCGGCGGCGACGATCACCATGCCGCGTTCGGAGAGTCTTCGGACAACCTGCTCGAGAAGCGCATTCGCAGGACCCGACAGGCTCATATTCGTCACCTGCACGCCGCGCGCCGAAAGAAGGTCGAGCGCGCGAAGCAGATCGTAGGCGTCCGAGCGGTCATCCTGGCGATCGCCCCGATGAAACGCATCGACCGCGATGAGCCTGGCGTGCGGCAGCAGGCCGGGAGTACGGCTGTCGGCGCCGCCGACAAGCAGGGCCGCGACGGCGGTGCCGTGCTGGCGGCCGGACTCGGGAACGCCGTCGTCCGACAGGCGAAGAACTTCGACCCGGCCTTTCGAGAAGGCGTCATGCGCAGGATTGATCGCGGTGTCGATAAGGCCGATCGTGACATTGCCACCGCAGCCGGCTGGCAGTCCGCTACCGGCCGGCCAGCCGATCAGGCCCGCGGCGGCGCAGTGCGGCCCGGCACATTCAGCTTCCTGTCCGGGCCGGTAGTAATGCACGAAATCTGCCGTCGACTGCGGAGCGGCATCGATGACAAGATCGCGCGCAACCTCCAGCGGCATGTTGGGTGGAATGCGCAGCCGAATCAGCTCCGATCCAAGAAGCTGAATGTCGGCACGATCCAGTACGGTGAAGCCGGTTGCCTGAAGCCGACCGATCTCAGCCGAATTCAGCCCGGTCGCCACGATCTGGTCCGGTACCCGAGACGGCAAAGGGGCGGCTGGCCGTTGCGCGCGCCTGCCGCTGCGCCTTGGCGGGCGCGGAAGAAACCGATCCGTCAGCGCGCGAAATAGGTTCGGGCCGGTCGATCGGCTGGACGTCGTTCGCGACCCACCGGGCGAAGCGCCGGACCGACCGCCGTCATCACCACCGCCATCGTCACCGCCACCGTCGTCATCGGCCAACGCCGATCTTGGTCCGAACTCGCCGAGCGCCAGCTGGCCGCCCGGCGCCTGAGGATCGACGAGCAATGCGACGGCGACCCAGAAAAGCAGCAGGGCTTTTGGTCTCAACCAGGAGGTGGTGCGCATGGTCTCCCTCACATTTCCGGCCGTCGCCGATTTTCAACGTCGCGAGGCTAGCGGAGCTGTCCGGCAATAAGCTAGCCTTGCGAGGAACGGGCGCGGGGCCGCTTTATTCCAGAACCTGGAGCAACATGCCGGAACAAGCCGACCGCGTCCAAGATCAGCTTGTCGCTTTTCTGCCGAATCTGCGCCGGTTCGCGATTGCGCTGTGCCGGTCCCGCGACATCGCGGACGATCTTGTCCAGCGCGCCTGCGAACGGGCGCTCGCCAACGAGCAGCGTTTCGAGCCAGGGACGCGCTTCGACGCGTGGATGTTCAAGATTCTGAGAAATCTGTGGATCGACGACATCCGCAAGCGCAAGGTCGCCGGCCCGCAGGACGATATCGACGAGCGCCATGACATCGCCGGCGTTTCCGGTGAGCGCGAGATGGAGGCGCGGCTGGCGCTGAACAGCGTGGCGCAAGCCATAGGCGAGCTCGCCGCCGACCAGCGCGACGTGCTGCTTCTGGTCTGCGTCGAAGAGCTTTCCTACAAAGAGGCCGCGGAAGTCCTTGCCGTGCCGATCGGGACGGTGATGAGCAGGCTGGCCCGAGCGAGGAGGAATCTGGCGGAGGCGACTGGAATATCTTCGGCGCCCACCCGTTCTCCGGTCACAAAAGGGGCTGCAAAATGACCGAAGAGACTTTTTCGGACGAAATCCTGATGCGGTTCGCCGACGGTGAGCTTGATCCAGACATGGTCGCCAGGATCGAGCAGGCGATGGAAACGGACGACCGTCTAGTTGCCAGGATTGCTGTGTTCATCGAAACCAGAGCGCAGGCGCAGGCCGCGCTGAAGCCGCTGCTCGACGAGCCGGTTCCCGAAAAACTTGTCGCGGCCGTCGAGCAGATGATCGAGGCCAGGCGTGCCGGCGAGAAAGCGGCGACGGCATCGATATTGCCCTTCGGCAGCAGGCGCTTGGCAGGGCCTGCTTCGAGGTCTCGATGGATGCTGCCAATTGCCGCCTCTCTCGCGGCGGCAATTGGCGGCGGGCTCGCCGGCTATTGGGCAGCAGGCACCAACGAACGCACGCAGGGCGGCTTGTGGGTTGCCGGCGTCATCAGGCCGGGCTTGGCCCAAGCCCTTGAAACGGTCGAGTCCGGCAAGGAAATCAAGCTCGCCGGGATCAGCGACCGGTTCCGGGCCATCGCTACGTTCCGTAACGATTCGCAGGATTTGTGCCGCGAATTCGAGGTCGACTCGCAGGACCGCTCCACGGTGATGTCGGTCGCCTGCCGTTCCGGCGACGAATGGCGCGTCAGCTTCGCGGTCGTGGCGCCCGGCGACGCCGGAGGCTATGCCCCGGCCTCGTCGACCGAAGCCCTCGACGCCTATCTTTCGGCGATCGAAGCAGGCGCTCCGATGTCAGCCGAGGAGGAAGTCAAAGCGCTGGACGAGATCCGTCAAAAGGACCGGAAGTGAAACTGCGACGGCCCGGCCCGCTCTGACCCGGCTTGCTCTGGCCCGGCTTGCTCTGAAATGGAATCCAACTTTCTTTGAATGGAATAAAGCCGGCGATCGCCCGTTACTCCGCCGGGCCGCAACTGCCGGTCCGGTCTGAAACAAGGAGTAACTACCATGACAAGACACTGGAAGCTCAAGTCGACACTGGTCGCAGGAATGGCAGCGCTCGCGAGCACCACGGCGCAGGCGAAGGAGTCTCCCACGGGGGCGCCGGAAACCGAGCGTCCGCCGGCCGCAATGTCCAGCCAAAGCGACGGTTCCTTCATCCTCGCTGGCAACAGCTCTTCAAATTCGAGCTCCAATTCGTCGTCCAACGGTTCGTCGAATTCCAGCTCTAATTCGTCGAGCAATTCGAATTCGAACTCGTCTTCGAACTCCAGCTCCAATTCCTCGAGCAACTCGAATTCGAACTCATCGTCGAACAGTTCCTCCAACTCGAACGGTTCGGATCGCGGGTGGTCGCGCAACTGGCGGCGTTGACGCGGGCCGGGCGATAGAGCGGCGGCGCGCTTCAACTTGTGTCCGCCGCTTCAAAACAATCCACAGACAAACGGGGGCCAGCCGGCCCCCGTTTCGCATTCGCTGTTGGCCTCGCTCTCGCGCACAGAGGATTTGGTGTCGACGGTCGCTGTCGGCCGGCCCGCAACCATCGATCTCCAACGTTGGCGAGTAGCCACACGCTACTACACCTTCGTCATCCTAGGGCAAGCAAGGAGCGAAGCGACGCGGCGCAGACCCTGGGATCCATGCCGTTACGCCAGTCGAAAAATGCAGCGGAGCAGGATGGCGCCTTGTATCCGCAACGGAGCCAGCTACCCTTCTACCATGACCGGCTATGCCTACATGACCGCGAGCCAGAAGCGCGGCGCGATCTATATCGATCTCGGCCATCCAGCGCGAAAAGTCGCTGAAGCGCTCGCCGCACCAAATGGAAGATCGACCTGATCGAGAAGACCAATCCGGAATGGTTCGAGCTTTTTCGCGGAACGGGGTGGTAGGCGTTCGGTTCTGGTCCGCTGCATTCTTCGGCTTGGGTAACGGCATGGATCCTAGGGTCTGCGCCGCGTCGCTTCGCTCCTTGCTTCGCCCTAGGATGACGAAGTGGAGGGTGTTTTCGGCCAATCTCAAAAGTCTGCGATTCCGCTGAAAGGGACCGTGGCGACCGGCCCCGATGCGTCAAGATAGAGCGGCGGTGCGCTTCGACTAAAAGTCGGCCGCGCTCCACAAGGAAACGGGACCTAGCGGCCCCGTTTCGCATTGTTCTCCAGAAAAAGCCTAGCGGGCCGCGCGGGCCCATTTGCGATACCAGCCTTCGCTGGCAATCGTGTTGCGGTAGACCGTTTCGCGCTCGGTCGCCTCGGCTCCGGTCTCCGCCTGGATCTCGGCCTTGAGCGCCGCATCTTCGCGGCGAAACGGAATGACCTGGACCAGCGGCGTTCCCTTTTCGATGACGTAGAGGCCATCCGGCGCCGTCGCAAAGAACGGAAAATGGATGTGGGCTGCGTAGGTGTCGGTATCGACGATGCCGGCGACGCATTCGAAAGGCTGAGCCGGCCGATTGAGCGGCGGCAGGAACAGACAACTCCAGCCCGGCGGGGTACGGATCGACCAGTAATTGTGAAATTTGCATGGCGGTGCCGGTTCCCTCGGATTGCCGGCGACCTGATGCGCGCCATGATTGCTGACCATCACCCTGTCGAACTCCCAGCCGGCATCGACGGCGCTGCCGCCATCCTTGACCTCAAGGCGGACGGTCGCCGCGAGCGGCAGGATCCAGCCGGTTGTCATCGCGTCGAGAAAAGGCATGCAGCGCTTGACGGTCAGGCCATTGTTGGTGGCCGAGGCTTGCTGCGCATCGACCGGCGGCAGTTTGCGGAACCAATCCGGCAGGACCGTCCTGGCCGCCACTGGCGGCGCGATGACCCCATGATCTTCCGGCCGACAGGAAAACCGGATCGAGCGAGAGGTCTTCTGAGAAGTCTGGGAAAAATGAAACATCGATGGCCTCCTTGGAAAAATCCGAGGGGGAACGGGCCGCAGCCGGATTTATTCCCGGGTGGGCGTCTGATATGCAGGCCGACGACGATAGTTCGGTCGCCGCGGCGCGCACAGCAGCATTGTCTAAAGCACCAATCGCATCAGCGGCCGGCCTGCCTTGCGCTCGACCAGCCTCTCGAAGCCGGCTTTCTCGAAGACCCGCGACGAGCCGACGAACAGCCCGATCGAACGCGAATCTTTCGACAGGTCGATCGGACATGCCTCGACCAGCCGCGCGCCATTCTGGCGAGCAAATTCGATGCCGCCTTCGACCAGCCGGTGCGTCACGCCCCGGCCGCGCGCCTTGACGCGGATGAAGAAGCAGGAAATCGCCCAGACGCCCGGATCGGTGGCGTCGGCGGGATCGACCGGCGCCGACCCCCTGCCCTTGTTGTTCCATTCGGGCACGTCGGCGCGCGGGCCGATCTGCATCCAGCCGACCGCCTTGCCATCCTCGAACGCCAGCACGCCCGGTGGCGGCCCGGCCTCGATCCGCGCCTTGATGTGGTCCTTGTTGCGTTCCCGATTGCCGGCGCGCCGCGCTGCCGGCGACAGCCGGAAATGTGTGCACCAACAGCCGTAGCAGGCACCCTGCTTACCGAAAAGATCTTCAAAATCCGCCCAAAGCTCGGGCACCAGCGGCGCTATGGTCGTATTCACGAACTCTCTCCCGGCCCACCGCCTTGTCGTGGCGTCCGTCCTGACGTACCATTGCTTTTGTTCTCTTTATGTTCGCAGCGATGGCGGTTCCTGTCAACAATCCCGATCACGGTTTTTGCCGCGACTGCCTGACCTTTCAGCGCGGTGAGGCACGGCGCTGTGAGCGCTGCGGCAGTCCACGGCTGGCCCGCCATCCGGAGCTCTATCGGCTGCATCTCGCCCATATCGATTGCGACGCGTTTTATGCGGCGGTCGAAAAGCGCGACAACCCGGCGCTGAAGGACCGGCCGTTGATCATCGGCGGCGGCAAGCGCGGCGTCGTCTCCACCGCTTGCTACATCGCCCGCGTCCACGGGGTGCGCTCGGCGATGCCGATGTTCAAGGCGCTCGAAGCCTGTCCGGAAGCGGTCGTCATCCCGCCGGACATGGAAAAATATGGTCGCGTCGGCCGCGAGGTGCGCGCCATGATGCAGGCGCTGACGCCGCTGGTCGAGCCGATCTCCATCGACGAAGCGTTTCTGGACCTTGCCGGCACCGAGCGCCTGCATGGCGTGCCGCCGGCGGTGGTGCTGGCGCGCTTCGCGTTGGGTGTGGAGAAAGAGATCGGCATCACCGTTTCATCAGGCCTTTCCTACTGCAAGTTCCTGGCCAAGGTGGCGTCGGACTTTCGCAAGCCGCGCGGCTATTCGGTGGTCGGCGAGGCCGAGGTGACCGGCTTTCTGGCCGAGCAGCCGGTGACGCTGATCTGGGGGGTGGGAAAAGCCTTCGCCGCCACGCTTGAGCGCGACGGCATCCGCACCATCGGCCAGTTGCAGCGCATGGAGCGCGGCGACCTGATGCGCCGCTACGGCGTGATGGGCGACCGGCTCTACCATCTTTCACGCGGCGAGGACGACCGCCGCGTGCACCCCGACCAGGATGCGAAAAGCGTCTCGGCGGAGACCACTTTCGACACCGACATCGCCTCCCCCGAGGAACTGGTTTCGGTGCTGAGAGCGCTGTCGGAAAAAGTCTCGGGGCGGCTGAAGAAATCCGGCATTGCCGGGCGCACCGTCGTGCTGAAGCTGAAGACGCAGGATTTCAAGACCCGCACGCGCAACCGGCAGCTCGGCGACCCGACACGGCTGGCCGACCGCATTTTCTCGACCGGGCTCGAGCTGCTGCGCAAGGAGGCGGACGGCACCAGATACCGGCTGCTCGGCATCGGCGTCAGCGACCTCTCGAAGGACGAAAAGGCCGATCCGCCCGACCTCGTCGATATCCAGTCGCGCAAGCGTGCCATGGCCGAAGGCGCGATCGACACGCTGCGCGACAAGTTCGGCCGCAAGGCGGTGGAGACCGGCTACACCTTCGGCAAGGGCCGCAATGCCCACCCGCCCGAGCCGATCGAGGACTAGTTTAAGCATGACCCCGAAACTAAGGTCCGCGCAAGCGAAAAGCGGATCCAGTTTCCGAAGGATCACGCCCAAGCAAGATGGGTAAAGCGGGCCTCTTCAGATGCGTCGCAAATCGATCCGGCTGGTCGTCACGCGCTCGCCGGTTTTTGGGTCGACGTCGATAACGGTCAGCCGCATGCCGTCCTCGCCGTTTTTCTCGACGGTCATTTGCGCGGTACGATCGCCGTTGACCTTCTTCGCCCAGCGGATGCCGAGATTGATCGCATTGCCCGAGCGCTTGCCGCTGAGCTGCGCCGGCCCGGTGCGGGATCCGACATAGGTGCCGGTGTACTTCGTCCCGCTGGACTTCAGGTCGGCACTGATGGCGCGCGTCACCACGACGAGACCGCGGCAGGTGCCGTCCAGCGACAGTGAACTCGATGTCGCGTCGGAATTGAAGCGGCAGGAGACGTTCACCGTCGGCGCCTCGGTGGTTACCTTGACGGTGCCCTTGCCGGCAAAATTCCCCTCGAACGAGCGAAGAAAATCGGCCTCGTCGGCATGAGCCGCGCCGGCGGCAGCCGTCAGGCAGCCGGCCAGTGCAAATCGTGCACATGATTTCATTGGATCTCTCCCCTTGAACTGGCTGTTGGACCAACGTTCGCCGTGACGGCAAGTTCCGCCCTCAACATGACCGTTTTGCAACGCGCCGCTCTGGCCCAGCCGAATGCGTCGACTAGCGGTTGCGGTGAAAGTCCCGACTTGCGACATAGCGCGCATGGCACCCTCGCCCTCGATCCCCAAGGCTGCGTTCTGGATGGCGCTGTCGATCGCATCGTTTCTGACGATGTCGGTCGCCGGCCGCGCCACGACGGCCGAGCTCAATGTATTCCAGGTGCTGGAGCTGCGATCGGTGATCGGCCTGTTCATCCTCCTGCCGCTGGTGATGATGTCAGGCGGTTTTGCGGCGATGCGCAGCAAACGCCCCACCGCCCATATCGCCCGCAACGTCGTCCATTTTGTCGGCCAGGCGGCATGGCTCTACGCCTTGACATTGATCCCGCTGGCCGTGCTGATCTCCATCGAATTCACGACGCCGATCTGGACGGCCATTCTGGCGGTCGGCTTTCTTGGTGAAAGACTAAGCCGGCCCAGACTTGCAGCGATCGTGCTCGGGCTGATCGGTGTGCTGGTCATCGTCCGTCCGGGCGTCGGCTCCGTCGATCCGGGACATGTTGTCGTGCTGGGTGCCGCGGTCTGCTTCGGCATATCCGTGGTCCTGGTCAAATCGCTGACGCGGACGGACAGCGTCGTGTCCATCATCTTCTGGATGCTGGTCATCCAGTCCGTGCTCGGCCTTGTCCCGGCGCTCTACGAATGGCGCAACCCGCCGCTCGAACTGTGGCCGTGGATCCTGCTGATCGCCTTCACCGGCATGTCGTCGCATTTCTGCATGGCGCGTGCACTCGCCTATGCCGACGCCACCGTCATCTCGCCGATGGACTTTTTGCGCGTTCCGCTGTCGGCGCTGATCGGCTGGCTGCTGTATCAGGAGCAGATCGACGCCTTCACCGCCGGGGGCGCCTTGCTGATCCTGCTGGGCAATCTGCTTAATCTGCAGAAAAAGGCGACCAAACCAGCGGAAGTGGCAGCGTCTTAGCATTTTGCAGCCAAACGGCTTCGTTTGGCGTCCGACAAAATGCGTCAAAGCAAAGAGCTACCGCGCGGTTTTGTTTCCACAAAACCGCGCTTAGCCTCGCATTTCAGTCGCCTTCGTCGGGTATGTTGAGGAGATGCCCGCAGGCCTTGCAGTGGACGGCGTCGGCTTCATGCCGCTGAAGGCCACATTGCGGGCACGGGAAGAAGACCTTGTTGGGACGGAAGAGCGCCTGTGCCAGCCTGACGAACAGCGATATGCCGATGATCATGGTAACGATCGCGGTGAGCTTGCCGGCTATCCCCGGCAGGACGATGTCGCCGAAGCCGGTCGTGGTCACCGTGGCGACGGTGAAATACAGCGCATCGACATAGCCTTCGAGACCGGCCCCGGTGCGGAAGAAGAAGGTGTAGACGAAACCGGTGACGACAAACAGGAATGTCAGGAGATTGATGACTGCATGGCTTGCCTCGCGCCATTTTTTGAGGCCGCGCATCTCGAAAAACCGCCACAGCGCGCCGCTGCGCGACAGCGACCACAGCCGCAATATGCGCAGGAATCCCAAATTGGCCAGCGCCGAAGGCATCAGCAGCGTCAGCAGGATGAAGCCGTCGACCCACGACGTCGGCTGCTTCATCAGGCGCAGCATGTCGTTTGACGCCAGCAGCCGGGCAATCATGTCGGCGGCGACAAGCGCTGCCACTGAATAATCGAGCCAGAGGAACGAGGACGATTCCTGGATCACCGGTGTGGCGATGAAGAAGGCGATGATGGCAAGGTCGATGATAATAGCCGCCAGCTGAAACCGGAAAGCCGCAGGCGTGCGCCCGTGATAGAGTTTGCGCAGCGTGTCGCGCAGCCGCGTCAAGGCTGAAAAATCCTGCACTCCGTCCCTTTTCGGCGTCTTCATGACGACTGCGATAACGCTCGCTGCGACAGCCGTCCAGTGGGCAGAGCAGAGGCAAGCCGCTGTGGCTTGAGAACATCCGGAGCGTTCCACACCCGGAAAGCAATCAGACCGGTTCCGCCTCGATGATGCTGATGCGAGGTCCGGCTTCAACGATATTGGCGACCCGAAAATCCGACGCCGCAAGCAGCAACCTGAATTCTTCCGCCGTGCGCTCCTGCCCGCCCGGCATGACCAGCATGTTCAGATCGCCGAATTTTGCGACGGCGCCTTCATTGGGCGGCGCCAGAATGCTCTCGAGCACCAGCAGTTTGCCTTCTGGGCGAATCGCCCGGCGGCAGCTTTTCAGGATCCGGATGTTTGTGTCGTCGTCCCAGTCATGCAGGATCCATTTAAGCACAATAGCATCGGCTCCTTCGGGCACCGAGACGAAGAAATCGCCGGCGACGATGTCGCAGCGATCGGCCACAGCCGCGGCGTCGAAGACCGGGCCGGCCTTCGCCACGACCTGCGGCTGATCGAATAGAATGCCGCGCTGGCCGGGATTGCGGCGGAGGATTTCGGCAAGCAGCGCGCCCTGCCCGCCGCCTACATCCATAACGACGGAGAACTGCCGGAAGTCATAGGCCGCGAGCACCGCAGCGGCGACGCCACGCGACATGGCCGTCATCGCCCGGTCGAAAACGACGGACTCTTCCGGATGCTCCGCCCGGTATTCCCAAACGCCCTTGCCATAAGCGTGGCGAAAGGCGTTTTCGCCGGTGCTGACACTGTGCAGCAGATCGCTCCATGCCTGACGGAAATACGGCCGTCCGGCCAGAATTGCCCACGACGCGACCGAATGCTGAACGTCGGATCGCAACGCGCCGCCAACCGGGGTCAGCGAGAAGGACCGGTCTTTCGCTTCATGGAACACGCCGACGGACGCAAGGGCGCGCAGCAGCCGGTAGAGCGCCTGCGGATGGGTATTGGTCAGCACGGCCAGTTCGCCGCTGCTGCGTTTTCCGTTCTTGAGATGGTCTGCAATGCCCAGCGTGGCGGCGACGCATATCGCCTGAGATACCTGGAAGCCATTGACCATTTTCTGGAGTTCGGCAGCGGCATCCCGCTCATCCATGACGCACTCCCCCGGCCGCCAAAAGACCCAGGCCGCCGAGCCCACAATACCAGCGGCATCGTCACCGAGCAATGCGACCTGGCGGAATACGGTCGTTAGCTCACACCAACTCCACCTCCACCACGCCCGGCACCGCCCGCATGGCCGAGGCGATCTGTGGCGAGACGCGGTAACGGTTGGGCAGTTCGATCTCGACCTCGCCCTGCGCCTCGTCCTTGATGACGATAATGCTCACCAGGCTGTCGCCGCGCTGGGTAAGCTGCGATTGAATCGCCGACGCCGGCCGATCATCCCTGACAAAGATACGCAAGGCTTTTTGGATGCGGCTTGCCTCGTCCTCCAGCGACTGCACCGTCTGGATGCGCAGATTGACGCCTTCGGGCCTGTCCTCGGCCGAAACTGTGACCACCACCGAACGGCCGGGCTCGAGCAGGTCGCGATATTGCGCCAGACCTTCGGAAAACAGCACTGCTTCATACTGGCCCGACGTGTCGGAGAACTGCACGACGCCCATCCTGTTGCCGGTGCGCGTCTTGCGCTCCTGCTTGGTGGTGACGGTGCCGGCAAGCCGCCCGGCGGCAGCGCCGCGTTTGACGGCGCCCGAGAACTCGGCCCAGGTCTGCACCCGCATCTTCTGCAGCGCCGCCTTGTATTCGTCCAGCGGGTGCGCCGAGAGATAGAAGCCGACCACCTGGAATTCACGGTGCAGGCGGTCGGCGGCAAGCCACGGGTCGGTCGCCGGCAGGTTGAGCGCCTGCGACTGCGCGCCGAGCGAGGCGCCGAAAATGTCGTGCTGGCCCGACATTGCATTCTGCTGCGCAAGCGACGCCAGCCCCATCATCCGCTCGACGCCCGCCATCATCGCGGCGCGGTCGTGACCGAAGCAGTCGAGCGCGCCGGCCATGATCAGGCTTTCGAAGACGCGCTTGCCGACGATCTTCGGGTCGACCCTTTCGCAAAAATCGGCGAGGTTCTTGAACGGTTTTTCGCCGCGCATGGCGACGATATGCTCGACCGCCGCGTCGCCGACGCCCTTGAGCGCGGCCAGCGAATAGAAGATCCGGTTCTCGGCGACTTCGAAGGCGCGGAAGCTTGATATCACCGACGGCGCCACGACATCGATACCGAGGCGCAGCGCATCCTGGCGGAAATCAGCGAGTTTATCGGTGTTGCCCATGTCGAGCGTCATCGACGCGGCCAGGAATTCGACCGGGTAGTGCGCCTTCAGATAGGCCGTCTGGTAGGAGACGACCGCATAGGCGGCGGCATGCGACTTATTGAAACCATAGTCGGCGAACTTTGCCAGCAGGTCGAAGATGAAGTCGGCTTGCGGCTTGCCGACGCCGCGCTCGATCGCCCCCGAGACGAAGCGCTCGCGCTGCTTGTCCATCTCGGCGCGGATCTTCTTGCCCATGGCGCGGCGCAGCAGGTCGGCTTCGCCCAGCGAATAGCCGGCAAGCTCCTGCGCGATCTGCATCACCTGCTCCTGGTAGACGATGACGCCTTGCGTCTCCTTCACCAGATGGTCGATCTTCGGATGGATCGAAGCCATCTCCTCCTCGCCATGCTTTCTGGCGTTGTAGGTCGGGATGTTCTCCATCGGGCCCGGCCGGTAAAGCGCGACCAACGCAATGATGTCCTCGATGCAGTCGGGCCGCATGCCGATCAGCGCCTTGCGCATGCCGGCACTTTCCACCTGGAACACGCCGACCACTTCGCCGCGTGACAGCATGGCATAGGTGTCGGGGTCGTCGAGCGGAATATGGGCAAGATCGATCTCGATGCCGCGGCGGCGGATCAGCTTGACCGCGGTCTCCAGCACCGTCAGCGTCTTCAGGCCGAGGAAGTCGAACTTCACCAGGCCGGCCTGCTCGACATACTTCATGTTGAACTGGGTGACCGGCATGTCGGAGCGCGGGTCGCGGTACATCGGCACCAGCTCCCACAGCGGCCGGTCGCCGATGACGATGCCGGCGGCGTGCGTCGAGGCGTGGCGGTAGAGCCCTTCCAGCTTCTGCGCCATGTCGAGCAGCGTCTGCACGATCGGCTCGCGCTCCGCCTCCTCGGCAAAGCGCGGCTCGTTGGCGATGGCGTCGGCGAGCTTGACCGGATTGGCCGGGTTCGACGGCACCATTTTGCTGAGCTTGTCGACTTGGCCATAGGGCATCTGCAGCACGCGGCCGACATCGCGCAGCACCGCGCGGGCCTGCAGCGTGCCGAAGGTGATGATCTGGCCGACCTGGTCGCGTCCGTATTTCTGCTGGACGTAGCGGATGACCTCCTCGCGCCGGTCCTGGCAGAAATCGATGTCGAAGTCGGGCATCGACACGCGGTCGGGATTGAGGAAGCGCTCGAACAGCAGCGAGAAGCGCAGCGGATCGATGTCGGTGATCGTCGTCGAATAGGCGACCAGCGAGCCGGCGCCCGAACCGCGCCCCGGCCCGACCGGGATGCCTTGCGCCTTCGCCCATTTGATGAAGTCGGCGACGATCAGGAAATAGCCGGGGAACTTCATTTTCTCGATGATGCCGAGCTCGAATTCCAGCCTTTCGCGGTATTGCTCGACCGCGTAGCCAGGGGCTAGGCCGTGCGCGGCGAGCCGCGCCTCCAGCCCTTCATGCGCCTGTCTGGCAAGCTCCTGCGCCTCCGCCTTCACCGCCGCATCGGCGTCGGCGACATCGCCGCCGGCAAAGCGCGGCAGGATCGGGTTGCGGGTCTTGGGATAGTAGGAGCAGCGCAGCGCGATCTCGACGGTGTTGTCGATCGCCTCCGGCAGATCGGCGAACAGCCTCGCCATGTCGGCCTGGCTTCTCAGAAAATTGTCGGGCGACAGCCGCCGGCGGTTGTCGACGGCGACGACCGACCCTTCGGCGATGGCGATCAGCGCATCATGCGCCTCATAGTCGTCGCGCGAGGAGAAAAACGCCTCGTTGGTGGCGACCAGCGGCAAGTCGTTGATATAGGCGAGGTCGACTGACGATTTCTCGATGGCCCGGTCATAACCGGAAACCCGTTCCAGCTCGACATAGAGCCGGTCGCCGAACAGCGCCTTGAGCGCCAGAAGCCGCGTCTCGGCGAGGTCGCGGCGGTCCTCTTTCAGCGCGTTGCCGATCGGGCCGCGCGGCCCGCCGCTGAGACAGATCAGGCCGTCGCAATGGCCTTGCAGCATCTCGGTCGTCAGATGCACGGCCTCGCCGGGCGGCGTTTCCAGATAGACCCGGCTGACCAGCCTGACCAGATTGCTGTAGCCAGCCTCGGTCGCCGCGATCAAAACCACGGGCCGCATTTCCGGGCCCTGCCGCCTGCGGTCGCGCTGGCTGTCGCCGGCTTCACCGGAAAAAGCGAGAGCGGTCTGGCAGCCGATGATCGGCTGAATACCCTCCTTCACCGCCTTTTGCGCAAATTCGAGTGCGCCGAACAGATTGTTGGTGTCGGTGACGGCAATCGCCGGTGCGTCATCTTTGACCGCATGGCCGACAACCGTGCCGAGTTGCAAAGCGCCTTCGAGCAGCGAATAGGCCGAATGAACGCGCAGATGAATGAACGGCCGCGCCGGCGCTTCCGGCCGCGATGCCTTCATAAAAGCCTCGCGCCGCAACGGATCGCGGGGAAGTGTCTCATTCGCCATTTTTTTATCGCCGTTTGAGAGGACTCAGTCGATGAGGATGTATTGTCCGGCACTGGACGATGCGAGTCCAGCGACAGGCCAATTGTCGATGCTGGCGCTGCCCCTCATCCGCCTGCCGGCACCTTCTCCCCGTATAGTGACGGGGCGAAGGGGCTGGCCGCAACCTCGGCTCGCTTTCTGCAACGCCGGAGATTGGCGAAATCCTGTGCGAAGGCGTCTTTCTCCCCGTCACTATACGGGGAGAAATGCCCGGCAGGGCAATGAGGGGCAGCGCCAACCAATGCGATTGCCTTGTGCCAAGTGACGGCATCCTCACGCAAATTCCATGATCACCGCGTCGACGGCGAGACTGTCGCCCGGTTTTGCCTTGAGTTTCGACACGGTGAGATCGCGCTCGGCGCGCAGCACGTTTTCCATCTTCATCGCCTCGACGACCGCCAGCGTCTCGCCGGCCTTGACCTCCTGCCCTTCGGCAACGGCGATCGACACGACAAGGCCGGGCATCGGGCAGAGCAGCATCTTCGACGTATCCGGCGCCACTTTTTCCGGCATCAGCCTTTCGAGTTCGGCGGTGCGCGGCAGCATGGCGCGTGCGCTCACCGACATGCCTTTCCAGGCGACGCGAAGCCCGTTCAGCACGGGCCTGACCTGCGCAGCGATCCTTCGGTCGCCGACCGTGCCGCGCCAGACGAGATCGCCCGGACGCCAGTCGGAGGCTACCGTCAGCGCCTTGCCGCCGTCGATCGACAGACCGAGTTCCATCGGAATGGAGATCATGCCTTCGAGCACCGAGGCTGAAAGATAGTCCTTGCCGATCTTGACCACCCAATCGCGTTTCAGGACACCCGAATGCGGCGCCAGCCGCCCGCCGAGCCGGTCGAGCCGGTCGCGGCGCAGCAGTTCGACCGCGGCGGCGATCGCTGCGAGAACGGCCTTTTCCTCGCTGTCAGGCACGATCGGCGCGAAGCCGTCGGGATATTCCTCTGATATGAAGGCGGTCGATATCCGCCCTTCCCGCCAGCGCGGATGCTGCATAAGTGCTGCCAGGAACGGCATGTTGTGCTCGATGCCGTCGACGACAAAACTGTCGAGCGCTTCCGACATGGCGTCTATTGCCGCGAGCCGAGTCGGCGCCCAGGTGCACAGCTTGGCGACCATCGGGTCATAGAACATCGAGATTTCCGAACCCTCGGTAACCCCGGTATCGTTGCGGACGACGACGTCGCCGAACTGTCCCTCTTGCGGTGGCCGGTATCTCGTCAGCCGGCCGATCGACGGCAGGAAATTGCGATACGGGTCCTCGGCGTAGAGCCGGCTTTCCACCGCCCAGCCGTTCAGCTTGACGTCGCTTTGCTTGATGGCGAGCTTTTCGCCGGCTGCTATGCGGATCATCTGCTCGACCAGGTCAATGCCGGTGACGAGCTCGGTCACCGGGTGCTCGACCTGCAATCGTGTATTCATTTCAAGGAAATAGAAGTTCTTTTCACTATCTACGATGAACTCGACCGTGCCGGCGCTCTGGTAGTCGACCGCGCCGGCCAGCGCCACCGCCTGCTCGCCCATGGCTTTCCGGGTCCTGGCGTCGAGGAAAGGGGAAGGCGCCTCTTCGACGACCTTCTGGTTGCGGCGCTGGATCGAGCATTCGCGCTCGCCGAGATAAAGCGCATTGCCATGCGCGTCGGCCAGCACCTGGATTTCGATGTGGCGCGGATCGACCACGAACTTTTCGATGAAGACGCGGTCGTCACCGAACGAGCTTTTGGCCTCCGACCGCGCCCGGTCGAACCCATCGCGCACCTCGGCCTTGCTCCAGGCGATGCGCATGCCCTTGCCGCCGCCGCCGGCCGAGGCCTTGATCATCACGGGATAGCCGATCTCGCCGGCTATTTTCTCGGCATGACCGGCATTCTCGATGACGCCGAGCCAGCCGGGCACCGTGCTGACCCTGGCTGCATTGGCGAATTTCTTCGATTCGATCTTGTCGCCCATCGCCCTGATCGCTCCGGGTTTCGGGCCGATGAAGACGATGCCTTCGTTCTCCAGCGCTTCACAGAAGGAGGCGCGTTCGGATAAAAACCCGTAGCCGGGATGCACGGCTTCAGCACCCGTCGCCTTGCAGGCGGCAATGATCTTCTCCGGCACCAGATAGCTCTCAGACGCCGGCGAAGGCCCGATATGGACAGCCTCGTCGGCCATCTCGACATGCACGGCGTCACGATCGGCGTCCGAATAGACCGCGACGGTGGCGATGCCCATCTTGCGCGCCGTCTTGATGACGCGGCAGGCGATCTCGCCACGATTGGCGATCAGGATTTTTGTGAACATACGGGTTTTGTTCCCTCGGCTGCCTTTCTTTTATGGGCTTGGCCCGGCCGGTCAAGGCACGTAAGCGCATATCCGGGGTGCCGAGTCGCCCGGTGACGACCAAACCCGGGCTCCGAACTGTCAATTCGTCCCATAGTCCAGAACCTGCAGATACGCTAAAGCTCGCCTCGATTGCCGATTTGGCTGAGAGGAGAGCCCCGATGAAAACCCGTGCCGCTGTCGCTGTCGCCGCCGGAAAACCGCTGGAGATCCTGGAGGTCGACCTCGACGGCCCGCGAGCCGGCGAGGTGCTGGTCGAGATCAAAGCGACCGGCATCTGCCACACCGACGAGTTCACGCTGTCGGGCGCCGATCCCGAAGGGATTTTTCCGGCGATCCTCGGCCATGAGGGCGCCGGCATCGTCGTCGATGTCGGCAAGGGCGTCACCTCGGTCAAGAAGGGTGACCACGTCATCCCGCTCTACACGCCGGAATGCCGGCAATGCCCGTCCTGCCTGTCCAGAAAGACCAATCTGTGCACCGCGATCCGCGCGACGCAGGGGCAAGGCCTGATGCCGGACGGCTCGTCGCGCTTCTCGATCGGCAAGGACAAGATCTTCCACTATATGGGCTGCTCGACCTTCTCCAACTTCACCGTGCTGCCCGAGATTGCGCTGGCCAAGGTCAATCCCGACGCGCCCTTCGACAAGATCTGCTACATCGGCTGCGGCGTCACCACCGGCATCGGCGCGGTGATCAACACAGCCAAGGTCGAGATCGGCGCCACGGCCGCCGTCTTCGGCCTCGGCGGCATCGGCCTCAACGTCATCCAGGGGCTGCGCCTTGCCGGCGCCGACATGATCATCGGCGTCGACCTGAACAACGACAAGAAGGAATGGGGCGAGAAATTCGGCATGACGCATTTCGTCAATCCGAAGGAGATCGACGGCGATATAGTGCCCTATCTCGTCAACATGACAAAACGCGGCGCCGACCAGATCGGCGGCGCCGACTATACGTTCGACTGCACCGGCAGCACCAAGGTGATGCGCCAGGCGCTGGAAGCATCGCACCGCGGCTGGGGCAAGTCGGTGGTCATCGGCGTTGCCGGCGCCGGCCAGGAGATCTCGACGCGGCCGTTCCAGTTGGTCACCGGCCGCACCTGGATGGGCACCGCGTTCGGCGGCGCGCGCGGTCGCACCGACGTGCCGAAGATCGTCGACTGGTACATGGACGGCAAGATCGAGATCGACCCGATGATCACCCACACGCTGAAGCTGGAGGACATCAACAAGGGTTTTGATCTGATGCATGAGGGCAAGAGCATCAGGAGCGTGGTGGTCTATTGAGAATTTGCGACGTGGCCGGGAGGAAGCAAGGCAATCGCTTCAGGTTTGGGCTGCCCCTCATCTGCCTGCCGGCATCTTCTCCCCGTATAGTGACGGGGAGAAGATGCTGATCGCAACGTCGGCACGCTTTCTGCCACGCTGAAGATTGGCGAAATCCTTTGCGAAGGCGTCTTTCTCCCCGTCACTATACGGGGAGAAATGCCCGGCAGGGCAATGAGGGGCAGCGCCGACCTTTGAAGCGATTGCGCTGCACCAACAGGTCCGGAGCGTTGCTGGGATGGCGACCGCTCGAATATCATCGACAGAGCCAGGCACAATCGCCAGCTCCATACGCGTTGGACGAACCATGCCCGCACCCGCCATTTACGTCGATGCCGATGCCTGTCCGGTGAAGGCCGAGGTCGAGAAGGTCGCCGAGCGCCATGGCGTCGTCGTCACCTTTGTCTCCAATGGCGGCCTGCGCCCGTCGCGCGATCCGATGATCCGCAACGTCGTCGTGTCCAAAGGCGCCGACGCGGCGGACGACTGGATCGTCGACAATGCCAAGCCCAACGACATCGTTGTGACATCAGACATCCCGCTTGCGGCCCGCACGGTGGCGCTCGGCGCCCATGTGCTTGGGCCGACCGGACGCCCGTTCACGCCGGAAACGATCGGCATGGCGGTGGCGATGCGCGACCTCAAGCAGCATCTGCGCGAGACCGGCGAAAGCAAGGGCTACAATGCCAGTTTCGCGCCGCAGGACCGCTCGCGGTTTCTTGGCGAGCTCGACCGCATCTTGCGGCGTGCGCTGAAATCCGCCGCGCTGGGCTAGCGCTTTCACCTCGGACCGGAGGTCAGCGCAGCAAACCAGAATAACATGTGCACAATCAAAAGTGCTATAATGTCCGAGTCTTAGAGGACGAGCGGCGGTGTAGAAGACGGACCGCATCAGAGGCCGGGCCATGACGACCGAGCTGCCCCTGAAGAAACCACTGCACCGCCACATCCAGTTCGCGGTGTCGGCCTGCATCGGCGTGGTGGCACTGGCGATCGCGCTGGCCTTGCGCACTCCGCTCGCCTTCTCCATCGGCGCCAATGCGTTTTTCGCCGCTACACCGCCATTGTCGTCGCCCAGATGCCGCTGCTCACCGGCCGCTATCTGAGCAAGCATGCCCGCGCCACCGACCAGCCGGTGCTGGTCATCTTTGCTGTGACTCTGATTGTCGTCGCCGTCGCCTTGATCTCGTTGTTCCAAGTGATCAATCGCGAGGGCAGCGCGCATCGTGTCGAACTCACCTTTGCGCTGCTGTCGATCCCGCTCGGCTGGTTCACCATCCACGCCATGACCGCGCTGCACTACGCACATGTTTACTGGGTCAACGACGAAGAGACCGATCCCGGCAGCAAATCGAAGCAGAAAAAGCCCGTCGGCGGCCTTTCGTTTCCCGGCAAGGAGGAGCCGGACGGCTGGGATTTTCTCTACGTCTCGGCCACCATCGGTATGACCTCACAGACCTCCGATACCGCGGTCTCGACCACGCAAATGCGTCGTATCGTGCTTTTGCATTCGATCGTGTCGTTCTTTATCAATACAGTGATCGTCGCTGCCGCGGTCAACCTCGCCGTCAGTTTCGGGAGCCGGTAGCACCGGGCAGGCTGTAATAATTCCGTGATCGGATGAAACATCGCTTTGGCCGGCGACGTATTGGGAGGAGAACGATCGGAAAGGCCGACTGAGCGGCCGGAAGGACGCGAAAAAATGCAATCGGTGGCCAGGAGCCAATCAACCGTCGGGCCAGATACTGCCGCGCCGAAGGATGCGACGCTGATCTACCGGCAGTCGCGCTGGACGCGGCTGACGCACTGGCTCTGGGCCATTTCGCTGTTCTTCATGCTGCTTTCCGGCCTGCAGATCTTCAACGCCCGCCCGCAGCTCTATATCGGCAAGGAATCGGGATTCGCCTATAACAACACCATCTTCGCCATCGGCGCCGAGAACACCGCAAACGGCCCGCGCGGCTACACCGAAATCTTCGGCAAGCGCTTCGACACAACCGGTGTGCTCGGCTGGTCGGGGCCGGCGGGTCGGGAGACGGCCCGCGCCTTCCCGTCCTGGGCGACGATCCCCTCCTACTACGACCTCGGCACGGCCCGCGTCGTCCATTTCTTCTTTGCCTGGATACTGACCACGACCCTGGTCGTGTGGCTGGTCGCCAGCCTGATCAACGGTCATCTGCGCCGCGATCTTGTCCCGCGCATCGCCGATCTCAGGCGCTTGCCGCGAGACATCGTCGATCATGCCAAATTCAAGTTTCACCAAACGCGCGAGTACAACACGCTGCAGAAGATGGCCTATGGCGGCGTGATGTTCGTGCTGCTGCCGTTGATGATCATCACCGGCCTTGCCATGTCGCCGAGCATGAACGCGGCGCTGCCGTTCCTCAACGATCTGCTTGGCGGCCGGCAGACGGCGCGGACCATTCATTTCATAGTAATGCTGCTGCTCGTCGCCTTCTTCATCATCCATATGCTGATGATCTTCGCCGCCGGCCCGATCAACGAGCTGCGTTCCATCATCACCGGTTGGTACCGAACCGATCCGCCGGAGCATGGCAGCAAGACGCCGCAGAGGAGTGCGTGAGATGGCAAAGTTTGTAATCAGCCGCAGAAAATTCCTGACCTCGGCAAGCCTCGGCGTCTCCGGCATCATGCTGTCGGGTTGCGATGCCTTCGACAGCCAGCTTCGTGTCGGCGAGGGCCTGCGCAGCTTCCTTGAAGGCGCCAACGGCCTGACCTGGCGCGCGCAACGCCTGCTCGCCGGCGATTCGCTTGCGCCGGAATTCACCGAAGCCGACATTCGCCAGCCGCAGCGGCCGAACGGCGTCACCGCGCCGGACGACGATGTCTACAAGGGCCTGCTCGCCAACAATTTCGCCGACTGGCGGCTCGAGGTTTCCGGCCTCGTCGAAAAGCCGCTGTCGCTGACCCGCGAGCAATTGATGAACATGCCGAGCCGCACCCAGATCACCCGCCACGACTGCGTCGAAGGCTGGAGTTGCATCGCCAAATGGACCGGCACGCCGCTGTCGCTGGTGCTGGACCAGGCGGTGGTCAAGCCGCAGGCACGCTATGTCATGTTCCATTGCCTCGACACGATCGACCGCAGCCTGTCCGGCGACATCAAATATTACGGCTCGATCGACCTGATCGATGCCCGTCACCCGCAGACGATCCTTGCCTATGGCCTGAACGGCAAGCCGCTGCCGGTCGAGAACGGTGCGCCGCTGCGCGTCCGCGTCGAGCGCCAGATCGGCTACAAGATGCCAAAGTATCTCCGCAAGATCGAACTGGTCGACAGTTTCGCCGCCATCGGCGGCGGCAGGGGCGGCTACTGGGAGGACAATGGCTACGACTGGTACGGCGGCATTTGATCGCAACGCTGTCGCTGGCAGGTGACAAGGTGTCGCCGACAGGCTATGGATGACGAGTCGAGGGCTCAAATTGAGTCCTACCTGTTTGCGGGAGAGAGCAGCGAGAGCTGCCGCCGAAGGGGAAATCGCCCGAAATCTCTCAGGCAAAAAGAACCGTAGACGGGAAAGACACTCTGGAAAGTCGGGGCTTTTTTCGCCCCGCGCCGAAGGTGTAAGCGCTGCCGACAGAGTTACGGGGCGCGAGTCTCTCAGGCTTCAGACAGAGGGGCACGGACTGGTCGCCATTCGCGGCCGATTGCGTGCGACTCTGGAGACGACATGACGGGCGACGACACCAAACACCTTCCCCTAGAAGACCTGCACGTGGCCGCCAGTGCGCGCTTTGGCGCGTTCGCCGGCTGGTCGATGCCGCTCACCTATCCGGCCGGCGTGATGAAGGAGCACCTTCATACCCGCGAACATGCCGGCCTGTTCGACATCTCACACATGAAGCTGTTCGAGATCAGTGGCTTGGGCGCTGAAGCACTGCTCAATCGTGCCTGCCCGTTCGACGCCGGCGCGCTTGAGATTTCCCAGTCCAAATACACGTTCTTTCTCAATGAAGCCGCCGGCATCATCGACGATCTGATCGTCACCAGGCTCGGCCGGCAACGCTTCATGGTCGTCGCCAATGCCGGCAATGCTGAGGCCGACGAAAAACACCTTCGTGAGCTTGCCGACTTTGATGCCAAGGCGGACTTTGACGCCAAGATTGAAGCACTCGACCGCGTCTTCCTGGCAATCCAGGGTCCCGAAGCCTGGGCCGCCCTGTCGCGCGCCGGCATCGAAACCGGATCGCTGCTGTTCATGCACGGCTTCGAGCCGCGCGAAAACTGGTTCATGAGCCGCTCGGGCTATACCGGCGAGGACGGCTTCGAGGTCGGCCTGCCGGAAGCGGATGCGCGAAATCTCGTCGCCAAACTGCTCGAGGACGAGCGAGTGATGTGGGTTGGGCTGGCCGCCCGCGACAGCCTGCGGCTCGAAGCAGGGCTGTGCCTGCACGGACTGGACATCACGCCTGAGATCGACCCGGCCAGCGCCGGGCTGATGTGGGCGATCCCGAAGGAGGTTCGCGCCTCCGGCGCTTTCATCGGCGCCGACGCATTGCGTGCAATCCTGGAGCGCGGCCCGGCGCAAAAACGCGTCGGCCTGAAGCCGGAGGGCCGCCAGCCGGTGCGCCCCGGTGCAACCCTTTTCGATGCCGACGGCAAACCCGCCGGCCACGTCACCTCCGGCGGCTTCGGCCCCTCGGCCGGCCATCCGGTCGCCATGGGCTACGTCCAGGCGTCGCTGGCCAAACCCGGCGCAAAACTCTTCGCCGACGTTCGCGGGACCAAAATCCCGATCGATATCAATCCCCTGCCCTTCACGCCGCATCGCTACCGCAAAGGATGAACTTCATGGCAAAGACCTATTTCACTGAAGATCACGAATGGCTCCGCGTCGAAGGCGGTATCGCCACCATCGGCATCACCGACTACGCGCAGGAACAGCTCGGCGATCTCGTCTTCGTCGAATTGCCGGAGCCTGGGAAAAAGCTGGCCAAGGGCGATACCGCCGTCGTGGTCGAATCGGTCAAGGCGGCATCGGACGTCTATGCGCCGGTCGACGGCGAGATCACCGAGGCCAACACCGCGCTTTCGTCTGATCCGTCCCTGGTCAATTCGGCGGCGGCCAGCGACGGCTGGCTGTGGAAGATGAAGCTGGCCGATGAAAGCCAACTCGAAGGTCTCCTGGATGAGGCCGCCTACAAAGCCCATATTGGTTGAGAGAGCAGGACCAGGAAAGATGACCGCAGCACCCTACTCCTTCTCGGCCCGCCATATCGGCCCCGGCCTCAATGATGTCAGAGCCATGCTGGCGACGATCGGCGTTCCGTCGGTCGAGACGCTGATCAGCCAGGCTGTGCCGAAATCGATCCGGCTCGACCGGCCGCTGGCCTTGCCGGCCCCGGCGAGCGAAGCCGAGGCGCTGGCCGAGCTGTCAGCGACAATGGCGAAAAATACAGTTTTGAAGAGCTTCATCGGCGCCGGCTATCACGGCGTCCACGTGCCGCCGGTCATCCAGCGCAACCTGTTCGAGAACCCGGCCTGGTATACGGCTTACACGCCCTACCAGGCCGAGATCAGCCAGGGCCGGCTCGAAATGCTGTTCAATTTCCAGACCTTGGTCACCGAACTGACCGGGCTGCCGGTCGCGTCGGCCTCGTTGCTCGACGAGGCGACGGCGGTGGCCGAAGCAGTCGGCATCGCGTTACGCCACCACCGCGATAAGCGGACCAAGGTGGCGCTGGCCGGCACGCCGCATCCGCAGACGCTTGACGTCGTGCGCACCCGCGCCGAGCCGCTCGGCATCGAGGTCGACGGTGACACGATCGACGACAACACAGCCGCTCTGCTGGTCTCCTGGCCCGATACGTTTGGCGTCTATGGCGACCACAGGGCGGCAATTGAGAAAGCTCGCGCCACCGGCGCGCTGGTCGTCTTCATTGCCGATCCGCTCGCCCTGACGCTGACCGACGCGCCGGCTGCGCTTGGCGCCGACATCGCCGTCGGCCCGATGCAGCGCTTCGGCGTGCCGATGGGCTTTGGCGGGCCGCATGCCGCTTATTGCGCCGTTTCCGACAGGCTGACGCGGCTGATGCCCGGCCGCCTGGTCGGCCAGTCCACCGACAGCAAGGGCCGGCCCGGCTATCGCCTCGCCTTGCAGACGCGTGAACAGCATATCCGCCGCGACAAGGCGACCTCCAACATCTGCACCGCGCAGGCGCTGCTCGCCAACATGGCGACCGCCTATGCGATCTGGCACGGCCCTGCCGGGCTGCAGGCGATTGCCGGCCGAATCCATGCATTGGCCAACCGGCTGGCTGACGGTCTCAAGGCAGCAGGAATCTCGGTGCTTGGCGCAAGCCGATTCGACACGGTGACGGTGGAAGTGAAAGGCAGAGCCGGGGCGATTGGCGCCGCAGCCGAAAAGACCGGCCGATTGCTGCGCGTCATCGACGCCGACCGCATCGGCATCAGCTTCGACGAGACCTCGACCGATGCCGATCTGGAGGCGATCGCGGCGCTGTTCGGCGCCAAGCCGGGCGCAGCCGTCGGCAGCACCATGCCCGGAAAACCGCGCGGCAAGGCGTTTCTCACGCAGCCTGTCTTCCGCGAAAACCACTCGGAAACCGACATGATGCGCTTCCTGCGCCGGCTGGCCGACAAGGACCTGGCGCTCGACCGCGCCATGATCCCGCTCGGCTCCTGCACGATGAAACTCAATGCCGCCGCCGAGATGATGCCGGTAAGCTGGCCTGATATCGCCAATTTGCATCCCTTCGCCCCGGCAAGCCATTCGGCCGGTTACCGCGCCATGATCGACGAACTGGAAGCCTGGCTGGCGGAGATCACCGGCTTCGACGCGGTGACCCTGCAGCCCAACGCCGGCAGCCAGGGCGAGTATGCCGGGCTGCTCGCCATTCGCGGCTATCACCGCTCACGCGGCGAAGCTCACCGCACGGTCTGCCTGATCCCGTCATCGGCGCATGGCACCAATCCGGCGAGTGCGGCGATGGCCGGCATGAACGTCGTCGTCGTGCGCTGCACCGAAGACGGCAACATCGACGTCGACGACCTGAAAGCCAAGGCGGACGAGCATGCGCAAGACCTTGCGGCGCTGATGTTCACCTATCCCTCGACGCACGGCGTTTTCGAGGAAGGCGCGCGCGACCTCTGCGCCCTTGTCCATGAGCATGGCGGCCAGGTCTATTTCGACGGCGCCAACCTCAACGCGCTGGTCGGTCTCGCCCGCCCCGGCGACATCGGCGCCGACGTCTGCCACATGAACCTGCACAAGACGTTCTGCATCCCGCATGGCGGCGGCGGTCCCGGCGTCGGCCCGATCGGCGTCAAGGCGCATTTGCAACCCTATCTGCCCGGCCACGTCGTCGAAGGCTCGGGCCATGCCGTGTCGGCTGCACCGTTCGGCAGCGCTTCGATCCTGCCGATCACCTGGATGTATATCCGGATGATGGGCGCTTCGGGCCTGAAGCAGGCGACCGAGACGGCGATCATTTCCGCCAATTATGTGGCGACGCGGCTCGGAGCGCATTTCCCGGTGCTCTACAAGGGCAGGCACGAGCGCGTCGCGCATGAATGCATCCTCGATACCCGCGTGCTCAAGGACAGTGCCGGCATCAGCGTCGACGACGTCGCCAAGCGGCTGATCGACTATGGTTTCCATGCGCCGACCATGTCGTTTCCGGTCGCCGGCACGCTGATGGTCGAGCCGACCGAGTCCGAGCCCAAGCGCGAGCTCGATCGCTTCTGCGAGGCGATGATCGCGATATCAGGCGAGGCAGCCAAGGTGGCGAAAGGCGAATGGCCCCTAGCCGACAATCCGCTGGTCAATGCGCCGCATACCGCCGCCGAGGCGCTGGCCGGCCAGTGGACCCATCCCTATTCGCGCCTGGAGGCGGCCTACCCCGCCGGCGATGCCGACACGTCAGCCAAATACTGGCCGCCGGTGTCGCGCATCGACAATGTCGCCGGCGACCGCAACCTCGTCTGCTCCTGCCCGCCGCTGTCGGAATATCTGGGGGCGGCGGAGTAGACCATGATCCCGAAAAGTGGAATCCGGTTTTCGGACAAGATCATGGTCTAACAAGAAGATAGAAGCCTCAATCAGGCAGAACGCAAGGCCGGCGCGTCGGCCTTGCTCGCCTTGTTCTGGGCGACGACGCGATTTCGCCCGGCGCGCTTTGCCGCATAGAGTGCGGCGTCGGCTTCGGCCAGCACATTGTCGAGACTGGTGCCATCCGTCCCGCCAAAGCCGATGCCGCCACTGACTGTGCTGCGCAACGGACCAAGCTGGGTGGCGACGACTTCCGTGCCGAAGGCGACGCTGATCTTGCTCGCAATGTCGTAAGCCTTCTCTTCAGTCATCCGCGACATGACGAGGACGAATTCCTCGCCGCCCAGCCGGAAGGCGTCGACGCCGGTCCTGGAGTATTTTCTGACGACAGCGGCGAAGCGGCGCAGAACCTGATCGCCAACCGGATGACCGAATACATCGTTCGTCTTCTTGAAATGGTCGAGGTCGAACATGGCGACGGACATGAACGGGCCGAAAATCCGCTCGCCGTAGAATGCCGTCAACGCCCGCCGGTTCATCAGCCCGGTCAATGGGTCGGTCATGGTCTCGGCCTTCAGTTCGATCTGCGCCTGCAAATGGTGCAGGGAGAGCGTCAATGCGCCGAGCCCCGTCATGCAGGCGACCGCCACGGCGGAATTCAACCGTTCGGCCCAGTTGTCGGGCGCAACGCCGAGCACCCATTGGCCCTTGACCAGCAGGACCGCGCCGCAAAGTCCGAAGGACAGCGCACAGACGCCGCTCAGGAGCGAAACGACCAGCAATATCCGGCGATCATGACCACCTTTGATCCAGAACATCACCCCGATAAGCGAGAGCAGCGCCGTTACCGTCGCGTAGGTGACGATGAAGCCGACGCCGTCAAAGCCCAGCGACGTCGCGCCTGCGCAAACCGCCATCGCAGCCAGGGTCGGCAAGATGGCGCGCCTGTAGTCATGGACGCCGAGATACTGCATGGCCGACAGGCAGAGGGTCAGAAGGCCCAGGCTGAGAAGCGCAAGTACAATCTGGCAAAGCCAGGGGCTGGGATGCTTGGCATAGTGCCAGAACAAGACCACATGTGCGACGAGCACGAGAATGCCGCACGCCACCGTCAGCACAAAGCGTGCCTGTGGCGCGGTGCACCAGATCGCAAACAGGGTGATGCTGAGGCACGTGCCCGACAGCGCTGCCGCAGCAGGAGCGAACTGTAATCCAACATGCGTAAGCGACAGCCTCTTCTCGGGTTCTGCCGCATTCTAGGTCAGCAGCAATCCGCGAATACCCTTTTTCGGCCAACCTTCCGGCGTAACCTCCGGACAAGGTTTACAAAGCGTCGATGCCCTCGGCCCATTTCCGCCGCTTGGTTGTCGAATGGTTTTGCAGTAAGAGGCTCTATCCTCGAACGTAACGGGAACCTCCGTCGCCTGCCCGCAAAAAGCGTGGCAGTATCGGGTGGTGATTCGCAGCATCGCAATCCAGGACCAGCATGAACGACAGCAACGATCTTTTCGGCAATTTGGACAAGCAGCCGCAACCGGTTCGCGCCACCGCGCGCCCGGCCGACCCGCTGGTGCAGGCGGCGAAGCGCCCGGCATCCCGCGACGGCAGCGAGAGCTACAGTGCCGCCGACATCGAGGTTCTGGAAGGGCTGGAGCCGGTGCGGCGGCGGCCCGGCATGTATATCGGCGGCACGGACGACAAGGCGATGCACCATCTGTTCGCCGAGGTCATCGACAATTCGATGGACGAGGCGGTCGCCGGCCACGCGACTTTCATCGATGTCGAGCTTTCGGCCGACGGATATCTGGCGGTGACCGACAATGGCCGCGGCATTCCGGTCGATCCGCATCCGAAATTCAAGAAGCCGGCGCTCGAAGTCATCATGACGACGCTGCATTCGGGCGGCAAGTTCGACAGCAAGGTCTACGAAACCTCGGGCGGCCTGCACGGCGTCGGCGTCTCCGTCGTCAACGCGCTGTCGGACCATCTCGAGGTCGAGGTCGCGCGCGGCCGCCAGCTCTATCGCCAGCGCTTTTCGCGCGGCGTTCCGGTGACCGGTCTGGAGCAGCTCGGCGAGGTGCATAACCGCCGCGGCACCAGGATACGCTTCCATCCCGACGAGCAGATCTTCGGCAAGGGTGCGGCGTTCGAGCCGGCGCGGCTCTACCGGATGACGCGCTCGAAAGCCTATCTGTTCGGTGGCGTCGAGATCCGCTGGACCTGCGACCCCTCGCTGATCAAGGAGAAGGACACGACGCCGGCCAAGGCCGAGTTCCATTTTCCCGGTGGCCTCAAGGATTATCTGAAAGCCTCGCTCGGCGACGAATTCCAGGTCACCCGCGAAATCTTTGCCGGCAAAAGCGACAGGCAAGGCGGCCACGGCTCGCTCGAATGGGCGGTGACCTGGTTCGGCGGCGACGGGTTCCTCAATTCCTACTGCAACACCATTCCGACCGGCGAAGGCGGCACCCACGAGGCCGGCTTCCGCAACGTCTTGACGCGCGGCCTGCGCGCCTATGCCGAGCTGGTCGGCAACAAGCGCGCTTCGATCGTCACCTCGGAAGACGTCATGATCTCGGCGGCGGGCATGCTGTCGGTGTTCATCCGCGAGCCGGAATTCGTCGGCCAGACCAAGGACCGGCTGGCGACGATCGAGGCGATCAGGATCGTCGAGGCCGCGATCCGCGACCCCTTCGACCACTGGCTGGCCGACAACCCGCAGGAAGCTTCGAAGCTGCTCGAATGGGTGATCGCGCGTGCTGACGAGCGGGTGCGCCGCCGCCAGGAGAAGGAAGTCTCGCGCAAGAGCGCGGTGCGCAAGCTGCGCCTGCCCGGCAAGCTCGCCGACTGCACGCAGAATGCCGCGGCCGGCGCCGAGCTCTTCATCGTCGAGGGCGATTCGGCCGGCGGCTCGGCGAAACAGGCGCGCGACCGCGCCAGCCAGGCAGTGCTGCCGCTGCGCGGCAAGATTCTCAACGTCGCCAGCGCCGGCAACGACAAGCTGGCTGGCAACCAGCAGATTTCCGACCTGATCCAGGCGCTTGGCTGTGGCACGCGGTCAAAATACCGCGATCAGGATCTGCGCTACGACCGGGTCATCATCATGACCGACGCCGACGTCGACGGCGCCCACATCGCTTCGCTGCTGATCACCTTCTTCTATCAGGAGATGCCGAGCCTGGTCCGCGACGGCCATCTCTACCTGGCGGTGCCGCCGCTCTACTCGATCCGCCAAGGCGGCAAGGTCGCCTATGCCCGCGACGATGCGCACAAGGACGAACTGCTGCGCACCGAGTTCACCGGGCGCGGCAAGGTCGAAATCGGCCGCTTCAAGGGGTTGGGCGAAATGATGGCCGCCCAGCTCAAGGAAACCACCATGGACCCGAGAAAGCGCACGCTGCTCAGGGTCGACGTGATCGATGCCGAGGCGGCGACCAAGGATGCGGTCGACGCGCTGATGGGCACCAAGCCGGAAGCCCGCTTCCGCTTCATCCAGGAACGCGCGGAATTCGCCGAGACGGAAGTGCTGGACATCTGAGCTAACCCGCTCGCGTCGAATGCGGAGTTCCCGGAGTTCTTCGTGAAGGATAAGGCCTAAGCCGCCGCGATCGCCAGCGCGTGACCGCGCGCGTTTTCGCGCAGCGCATCGAGGTGGATCGATTTGACCAATCCGGCGAGATCGCCTTCGGCGGACTGCCCGCCCAATTCCTTCAGCATCAGCCAGCTGACTTCCTGGACGCCGGCGAGGCGCTTGCCATTGGCGACCTCGCGCCAGATCTTCAGCGCGCGCAGGATGATGGCGTGCGTGGCCGCGGCCAGGCCGGCGCTGCGGAGCAGCGCCTGCAGCGCCACGTCGTGCCCGCCGGCCAGCAGCGCCCTCACCCGTTGTTCGGATTGCTGGCTGAGCGCGACCAGCGCCGAGCCGAAGAAATCGACCTTGCCGTGCGCAATGGTGCGAATGATGAAGCTTGCGGTCAGGTCGCCGCGCAGGCGCAGATGCTCGATGAGTGCCGCATGTTCTTCCTGGTGGGTGCCTTCGATCAGCGTCATCGACGCCTTGACGCAGGCGTCGCGCATGACGCGCTCGGTTCTGGCACGGCCCATCAGCGCCAGCACCAGCGGCGAACCTTTTAGCGTTTCACCAAGTTTTATCAGCAGCATATGCCGGCAGTCAGCGGGCAGACGCGCATCCGATATCAGCGCTTCGCGCAGCGAAGGCAGATGGCCATGGCGTTCGGCGATACGGCGGAAGCTGAGCGAAGCGATGTCGGCGCCGCTGTTGGCGAGAAGCGTGGCGCAGGCTTCCGGCTCGCCGATTTCGGCGATCGCGGCGGCGACCGCCATGGAGACGCGCGGACGATCGGCGATCAGTTTCTGGATCGCCTTCTGGCCGCCGGCAACCCGGTCGATCAGATCGGCATCGGTAAGCAGCGGCGAACGTGCCAGCACCAGGCTGGCGACTTCCGGCTGATCGGACGCCAGCGCGCTGATGATCTGCAGCGGCGCGTGATGGCTCATCGACAGCGCCTCTGCCATCGCCAGCCGCACTTTCGACGAGGCATCGTCGAGCAGCAGCGTCAGCGCCGCCTCCGCCGCGCAGCGATCCTCGAAAGGCAGCTCGGCATTGATGTAGGCGCGAGCCAATGCGCTTGCTGCCGCGGCGCGCTCAGAGACCCTTGCCGTATGAATCCATTTCAGGAAATGCGAAACAACCATGCCGTCCGCTATGCCCCTAGCCCGAGTCCGTTCCCGCCCAGTGAAGACCCTAGGTAGAAATGGTTTACGAACGGTTCACCATGTTTGTTAACTGGCCCATCTTTGTTAACTGGCCCCCTGTTTGTTAACTTTGCTTGCCAGCGCGGTATGCAGCGCCTGGCGACGTGCGCGGTTTCGGAAAGTACGCTAACACTTTGAATCTTCGCATCGTGCTTTCCAAAACTCGATTCCGATTTTCGGGGCGATGCGGCAGCGGAGGAGATCGACCATGACCGGGCTTTATCTGGAAGAGTTCGTCGTCGGCCATGTCTTCCGGCACACGCTGCGGAAAACCGTCACTGAAAGCGACAACATGCTGTTTTCGGTAATGACGCTGAACCCGCAGCCGCTGCACATCGATTTCGACTTCGCCGCCAAGAGCGAATGGGGCAAGCCGCTGGTCAATTCGCTGTTCACGCTGGGCCTGATGATCGGTATTTCGGTGAACGACATCACCGTCGGCACCACCGTCGCCAATCTCGGCATGAAGGAGACGGTGTTTCCGCATCCGGTCTTCCACGGCGACACCATCCGCGTCGAGACGACGGTGGTGTCGGTGCGCGACTCCAGGTCGAAGCCGGACCGCGGCATCGTCGAATTCGAGCACCGCGCCTACAACCAGGACGACGTGCTCGTCGCCAAATGCACGAGGCAGGCGATGATGATGAAGAAGGCGGCCTGACCGATGCGCTCGCTGCTGTTCGTTCCCGGCGATTCGGAAAAGAAGCTGGAAAAGGCGATTGGCGCCGACGCCGACGTGGTCATCGTCGATCTCGAGGATTCGGTCGCGCCACAAAACAAAACCTTGGCCCGCGATATCGCCGCACGCTTCATCACCGGACACAGGCATCAGACCAGATCCGCGATCTATGTCCGCATCAACGATCTCTCGACCGACCTGACCGACGAGGATCTGGCGGCACTCGTGCCAGTGAAACCCGACGGCATCATGCTGCCGAAGTCGAACAGCGGACAGGATGTCCAGCAGCTCTCGGCCAAGCTCAGGGTGCACGAGGCCGAAAGCGGGCTACCGGACGGTGCGATAAAAATCCTGCCGATCATCACCGAAACAGCTGCCGGCGTGCTGGCGGCTGCGACCTACGCCAACGCAAGTGCGCGACTTGTCGGCGTGACCTGGGGTGCGGAAGATCTCTCGGCAGCAATCGGTGCGCGCACGGCCCGCGACGAGAATGGCCGCTACACCGATGTGTTCCGCTTCGCCCGCACCATGACCATCCTCGCCGCCGGTGACGCGGAAGTCGCGGCGATCGACACGGTTTTCCCAGATTTTCGCGACATGACCGGCTTCGCGGCGGAATGCGCCGAGGCCGAGCGCGACGGCTTCACCGGCAAGATGGCGATCCATCCGGCGCAGGTGCCTGTCATCAACGCCGCCTTCACGCCGTCGACCGAGGCGGTGAAACACTCCCTAGCGATCGTCCAGGCATTCGAGGCGGCTGGAAATCCCGGCGTCGTCGGCATCGGCGGCAAGATGTACGACCGGCCGCATCTCAAGCTGGCAGAGCGGCTTCTGGCACGCGCCAGGGCGGCAGGGATTTCGGCCTAATATTTTCCCAGCCTAGTCTTTTCCCCAATGAGGCCGGCGCAGCGAGAAGATCTCGCTGACGCTGGCATAATCCATATAGCCGAGACGGCCGACATTGCCCGCCCTGACGATATCGAATATGCCGTCTTTCAGGAAGGCATCGTCGATATGCACACCGACGACTTCGCCGGCAACGACGATGGCGCCGGTCGGTGTCCCGTCCAGCGCCTTTGGACGCATGATCTCCGTCACCCGGCATTCAAGCGCCGCGGGCGCCGCCGCCACGCGGGGTGGCGCAACCAGCCGCGACGGCGCCATGGCGAGATCGGCATAGTCGAATTCGGTGACGCCGCGCGGCGCATCGACCGCGGTGCGGACCATTTTTTCAGCGAGATCGCGGCTGACGAGATTGGCGACGAACTCGCCCGTTTCTTCGGCGAATGTGGCGCTGTCCTTCTCGCCTTCGGATGAAAACCAGACGATGAAGGGCCGCGTCGAAAACGCATTGAAGAATGAATAGGGGGCGAGGTTGACCTCGCCGGCCTTGTTCACCGTCGAGATCCAGCCGATCGGCCGTGGCGCCACGATCGCCTTGGACGGGTCATGCGGCAGCCCGTGGCCTTTAGACGGCTCGTAGAACATTCAGCCCACCCATGGCCCTGCATAATCGCCATAGAGCTTTGCCGGATCCGGCCGCGGCCGCTCGGGCGCCGGCCCCTGATAGGAGCCGATATGGATGAAGCCGACCACCCGCTCATGCGGCGCCAGCCCCAGGATCGCCCTGCCCTCCGGCACGTCGGAATACCAGTTGCTGATCATGTTGGTGCCATAGCCCAGCGCATTGGCTGATAGCATCAGGTTCATCGCCGCCATGCCGCCGGACAGGAACATCTCCCATTGCGGGATTTTTGGGTTTTCCTTCGGGCTCGACACCACGCCGATCACCAAAGGCGCGCGCGAAAAGCGCGCCAGTTCCTGGTTATGGCGGCCTTCCGGCAGCGGCCCTTCGCGCTGTGCGGCAAGGGCCGCCAGCTTCTTGCCGATCTCGACGCGCGCCTCGCCCCGGTAGAGGATGAAGCGCCACGGCTCGAGCCGGCCGTGGTCCGGCACCCGCGAGGCGGCGGCAATCATCGTCGCGATGTCAGCGTCGCAGGGCGCCGGTTCCTTCAACTCCGGGATCGGCGCGGAATTTCGGGTCAGCAGAAAATCGATGATCGGCGACGCCATGGGCGCAAGTCTCCTTGGAATTTGAGCTGAAGCGCACCATCGGGGCATCGGGCGGCTCGGGCTTGGCGCGGCGCGCCGCACAAAGAGCCCTCTAGCAGGATCTGATCGGACTCTTAAGCCTTGAAATTGCCACCGCCTTGGGCTTCAAGGCAAGCCATGTTTGAGGGGACATCGCGACTTTTCCCGATCTGGCTCGCTGCCGCACTGTTGATGGTGCCGGTTTCGCTTGCCGTCGCGCAGGATGCGGACGGCCTCGGTGATCTGAAACTTCCCGGAATGTCGAACTATGCGCCTCCGAAAAGCGATGCACCGCTGGCAGCGGCGAGCAGCGGGGCGATCACGCTGTCGGCGCAATTGACCGACAAGGGCGCCGACATCACACGCGGCATCGTCTGGCGCGTCTTCAAGCCTGACGCCACCGGCGACGGCAAGCTGCCGATGGTCGCTTCCGCCCATGGCGGCAGCGCGGTGTTCCAGCTCGAGCCCGGCAGCTATCTGGTCCACGCCTCTTACGGCCGGGCCGGAGCCACCAAGCGCATCACCGTCGGCAAGGACGCCAAGCGCGAAAGCCTCGTGCTCGATGCCGGCGGACTCAAGCTCGACGCCGTCCTGTCAGGCGGGGTGCGCATACCGCCGAAGAAATTGCGCTTTTCGATCTATGAAGGCCAGGCCGAGGCCAATCACGATCGCGCCCTGATCATACCCGACGTCGAGCCGAACAGCGTCGTGCGGCTGAACGCGGGCGTCTATCACGTCGTCTCGACTTATGGCTCGGTGAATGCGGTCATCCGCTCAGACATCCGCGTCGAGGCCGGCAAGCTGACCGAAGCAGCCGTCGAGCATCGTGCGGCGGAGATGACCATGAAGCTGGTGCGCGAGGCGGGCGGAGAGGCGATCGCCGACACCTCCTGGTCGTTGCTCAACGAATCCGGCGATCCCATCCAGGAAACCGTCGGCGCCTTTGCTTCGATGGTGCTTGCCGAGGGCGACTACACAATCATCGCCAAGAACCGCGACCGCATCTACCAGAAAGATTTTACGGTCGTGGCCGGGCAGAACCAGGAAATCCAGGTTTTGGCCACGGAGGCCTCGGCGATCGATCCTCAGGAAGGCGCGGACTAGACGTCCGAACCCTGTTCGGGAACCGGTCCAGCAGCGTATGATTGCCGATCAAGCCGCGTTACGCATGCGTTGCGGCAGAAACTGGCCGCGGCCGCGCGGTTCCGCCGGAGCCAGATCGAAAACAGCCCGGTAAAGCCGCTCGAGCAAAGCCTTGCGGTCGCGCACCTGCTCCAGTTCGTCCCATCCCAGCACGTCGCCTACGTGCACGTCGATCGATTTGCCGGACAGCCGACCGAATTCGTGGATGAGCAGCGAAGTACGCAGCGTCAGCGAAGCCCTGCCGACGAACTTCGCGACGCGCCCGTCACGCTCGGCCAGGTTCATTGGTCCGCTGACCAGGTGGAACAGCCGCCCGTTCTGGCCGGAAAAGTGCATTGGGACAACCGACGCCTTGGCATCCCTAACGAGACGCGCCGGAAACATCTTCCACGGCAGGTCGCGCGCCCGGCCAAAACCTTTCGGCGCGGTGGCGACGCCGCCCGCGGGGAAGACGACGATGATTACGCCGTCTTTCAGCAGCCGCACCGCCTCATGGCGCACCGCCATGTTGTTCCGGAGCGCGTCCTTGGTCTCGGAAAAGTCGATCGGCAGCGAATAGGGCTCCATCTCCCGGATCTTGAGCAGATCCTTGTGGATCATGACACGGAACGGGGGCTGAAGCTGCTCGGCCAGCGACAGCACCGCAATGCCGTCGCCGATGCCGAACGGGTGGTTGGCGACGATCACCAGCGGCGTGTCGGGCAATTTTTCCGGCGGCCATTGGCCGGTGGTCCGCACCCTGACATCGATCAGCTCCAGCGTGCGGCTGAACACGCGCTCGCCGCTCGGCACCACATGACGGCGCCAAAAGTCATAGAGCGCCGCGAAGCGATCGCGGCCGGACAGGCCTTCGATGGAGTGGATGAACCAGCGCGTCAATGCCGGCTGATGCGGGCTGGCATAGGAAAGCTCGGGAAACGGTCTTTCGCGCATCTTCAGCTTGAGCATGAGGCTCGTTACAAGACCGGCGTGACAAGCGTGTGAAATGGCGGGCATGTGAGTGGCGTGCATGTGAATGGCGGTGGATCGCTCCACCGCCATTTCATCGACAATCCGGCTGAACTCAGGCCACTCGTTTGCGCCTGCGGTCGGGCGTCACCGCTTCTTCGGCAAGCATCGCCACCGCTTGGCCAAGGCCGAGCGACTCCTGGTCGCGCGAGCCGAGCCGGCGGATGTTGACCGTCTCTTCCTCCGCCTCGCGCTTGCCGCAGACGAGGATCACCGGAACCTTGGCCAGGCTGTGCTCGCGGACCTTGTAGTTGATTTTCTCGTTGCGAAGATCGGCTTCCGCCAACAGTCCGGCCGCCTTCAGTTGCGCGACGACCTTTTGCGCGTAATCGTCGGCATCGGAGGTGATCGTTGCCACCACCACTTGCAGCGGCGCGAACCACAGCGGGAAATGGCCGGAATAGTTCTCGATCAGGATGCCGAGGAAGCGCTCCATCGAGCCGCAGATGGCGCGATGCACCATCACCGGCTGCTTTTTTTCAGAATCCGAGCCGATGTAGAAGGCGCCGAACCGTTCCGGCAGGTTGAAATCGACCTGCGTGGTCCCACATTGCCAATCGCGGCCGATGGCGTCCTTCAGCACATATTCGAATTTTGGCCCGTAGAACGTGCCCTCGCCCGGATTGACGCCGGTCTTGATCCGGTTGCCCGACCGCGCTGCGATCTTGTCGAGCACGTCCTGCAGCACGCCCTCGGCATGATCCCACATCGCGTCGGTGCCGACCCGTTTTTCGGGGCGGGTCGCCAGCTTGACAGTGATTTCGTCGAAGCCGAAATCGGCATAGGTCGACAGGATCAGGTCGTTGATCTTGATGCATTCGTCGGCGAGCTGTTCCTCGGTGCAGAAGATGTGGGCATCGTCCTGGGTAAAGCCGCGCACGCGCATCAGCCCATGCAGCGCGCCGGACGGCTCATAGCGATGCACATTGCCGAATTCCGCAAGTTTTACCGGCAGATCGCGGTAGGACTTCAGGCCGTGCTTGAAGATCTGGACGTGGCCGGGGCAGTTCATCGGCTTCAGTGCAAACATCCGATCGTCGTCGGTGTCGTCGCCGGCAACCGTCACCTTGAACATATTGTCCCGGTACCAGCCCCAGTGACCTGACGTCTCCCACAGGCTCTTGTCGAGCACTTGCGGCGCGTTGACTTCCTGATAACCCTGCTCGTCGAGGCGGCGGCGCATGTAGTTGACCAGGTTCTGGAACAGCCTCCAGCCCTTGGCATGCCAAAAGACGACGCCCGGCCCCTCCTCCTGGAAATGGAACAGGTCCATCTCGCGGCCGAGCTTCCTGTGGTCGCGCTTTTCGGCTTCCTCCAGCATGGTCTGATAGGCATCGAGCTGCGCCTGATCGGCCCAGGCCGTGCCATAGATGCGGGTCAGCATCGGGTTGTTCGAATCGCCGCGCCAATAGGCGCCGGCCACCTTCATCAGCTTGAAGGCGCTGCCGATCTGTCCGGTCGAGACCATATGCGGGCCGCGGCAGAGGTCGAACCAATCGCCTTGCGCATAGATCTTGAGGTCCTGATCTTCGGGAATGGCGTCGATCAGTTCCAGCTTGTAGCGCTCGCCCTTGTCGGCAAAGATCTTTTTCGCCTTCTCACGCGACCACACCTCTTTGGTGAACGGCTTGTTGCGCGCGATGATCTCGCGCATCTTCTTCTCGATCACCGGGAAATCGTCGGGCGTGAACGGCTCGTTGCGGGCAAAATCATAGTAGAAGCCGTTGTCGATCACCGGGCCGATGGTCACCTGCGTACCCGGCCACAATTCCTGCACGGCTTCGGCCAGCACGTGCGCTGCGTCATGACGGATGAGCTCCAGCGCGCGCGGGTCTTCGCGGGTGATGATCTCGACCTTGCCGGACTTGCCGAGCGGGTCGGAAAGATCGCGCACCACGCCATCGATCGAGTAGGCGACCGCCTTCCTGGCCAGCGACTTCGAGATCGATTCCGCCAGGCCAGCGCCGGTCATCGCCGCCTCGTAGTCGCGGACGGAGCCATCGGGAAATGTCAGGGAAACGGAATTCAGCATAAAATTCTCCTATCCAGTCCCGCAAACGAGCGCGGGTGGTGAAATGCATGTCGCCCAAAAGTGTGCAGCGGTTTTTGGCCGACGACATGCATAAAGTAAAAAGCCGGATGCGTCCGGCGGCAGTCTTTTATGGGCAGATTTTCGTGCCGTAAAGGCGAATGGCCAATCACTTGCTCCTGTCGACGAGATTCGGCAGCTCTTTCAGGAACATCATCCGCGCCTGAGGCCCCTTCGGCGTATCGGAACGTTTCGTATCGATTACCAGGCGGGCAAAGACGATGCTGCGCGCATCCTTGTTCGCCCAGCCGACAAACCAGCCGAGCGAGCGCTTCTCGGCGCTTTCGCCAAGCCTGGTGGTCCCGGTCTTGCCCTGGACCGTCCAGCCACCTGACCGGAAGGTCGGCAAGATCGCCCTGGTCATCGCGTGGGCCTTGTCCGAAACCGGCAGTTCGCCGGCAACCAGCCGGCGCATGAAATTCACCTGTTCGACCGGCGATATCTCAAGGGAAGAATTCACCCAGGACCGGGTGAGGCCATCATTCCTGCCGGGAGTGCCGGCAACATCGGTGTTGCCGTAGTCGAATTTCGAGACGTAGCCGGCAAACCGCTCGCTGCCGAGCCGGCGGGTGATTTCCTGCGAAAACCACAGCACCGAGTCCTTTTCCCAGATCGTCGGGTCGACGGTTTTCTGGTCCCGCTCGACCGCCTTGAACTCGGGCTTGTAGCCCCAGGCCGGCGTGTGCTCGTCGCTCAGGATTCCCGCGTCATAGCCGATCAGGGCCAAGGGGACCTTGAAAGTCGAGGCGGGACTGAAGCGCTGGTCGCAGACCCCGTCCCGATACAGCGTTTCACCGCTTGCAGCATCCAGGATCAGCGTGCATTCGACCTCCCCCAGCGGCGCCGATTGTGCGCGGATCGGAAAACCAAAAAGCCAGGCCAGAAGGTAGATAACCAAGGCGAAAACGAATGGACGGCGGTCTATCTGGCGCATTGGCAATCTCTCCTGATGGCTATCAGGAGCGGCTTAGCGAGGCGTCTTGTCTCGATTTTGTCTTAAATGCGCAACGTGCGGTTAACCCTAGCAAATCGTAAAGATCCTGCTCTGGTTGCAGAGCTTACGCCCCACCGGCATCAGTTTCCGGATCACTGCGCTTTTTCCCGATCCGCCAGTACCGCCAGGGTGTGAACCAGACATAGCGCTCGGCCAGCACCTCCGGCACCCGGTCGATGCCATGCGTTCCGCCCGGCCCGCAGCGCAGCACGCGGAAAAAACCCAGCCAGCCGCCGGCCCATAGCCCATGGCGGGCAATCGCTTCGTGCGCGTATTCGGAGCAGGTCGGCAAATGCCGGCAGGAATTGCCGACAAAGCCGGACAGCGTCAGCTGATAAAAACGCACGAGCGAGGTGCCCAAAATTCGGCCGGGCGTCTTGCGCCAGGGACCTGGCCAGTTGCGTGTGTATCGCGGCCTCTGATGGGTGTGATCCGTGGCCATTTGACGGCTACGCCGCTTGTTCGGCGCGCTTCTTCTCGATCTGGCCGATCGCGTCGACCACCGCATCGAAGGTCAGCATGGTCGAGGCATGGCGCGCCTTGTAGTCGCGCACCGGCTCGAGATATCTGAGGTCGGCGAAGCGGCCTTGCGGCGGCGCGCCGTTTTCCTTCAGCATCTTCAGCATCGTCTCGCGAAGGCTGCGCAATTCATCCGCGCTGGCGCCGACGACATGCTGCGCCATGATCGAGGACGACGCCTGGCCAAGCGCGCAGGCTTTGACGTCATGGGCGAAATCGGTGACGATGCCGTCATCCATCTTCAGATCGACGGTCACCGTCGAGCCGCACAGCTTGGAATGCGCACGCGCGGTTGCATCGGGATGGTCGAGCCGGCCGATCCGCGCGATATTCCCGGCAAATCCCAGAATTTTCGCATTGTAGACGTCGTCGATCATATTTTTCCAATCCGTCGCCGCGGAGCGAACAGCGATTGCCGCAGACGGCCTTCCTTTCGCTCGCAACGATCATATATAATGCTGGTACTCGGGTATGGACAAGGCGACCAACGACCGCGTCCCTGCTCAATTCACTTCACGCCGCTTACGGGCTGGAAACAGGGCACGTTTCTAACACCCGAAAGGTCGTGGTCCGTTCAACTCGTTCCTCCTGAGAGGGGAACTACGGGAGACGCCTTTATGGATGCCGTCATCAAGAAATTCATGCCCCCTTCCGCCTATATGGAAAAGCTGGTCACCGATCGGCCGACCGAAGCCGAAGCCGAGGCCGCGGTTCGCACGCTGTTGCGCTGGACCGGCGACAATCCGGACCGGGAGGGCCTGGTCGATACGCCAAAGCGTGTGGTGAAGGCCTATCGCGAAATGTTCGGCGGTTACGACAAATGCCCGGCCGAAGAACTCGGCCGCACCTTCGAGGAGGTCGCCGGCTATGACGATCTTGTTCTCGTCAAGGATATAACGTTCCATTCGCATTGCGAGCACCACATGGTGCCGATCATCGGCAAGGCGCATGTCGGCTATCTGCCGGACGGCAAGGTCGTCGGCCTGTCCAAGATCGCCCGCGTCGTCGATATCTTTGCCCAGCGCCTGCAGACCCAGGAAGCGATGACCGCACAGATCGCCGGCGTCATCCAGGATGTGCTCAATCCGCGCGGCGTCGCCGTCATGCTCGAAGCCGAGCATATGTGCATGGCCATGCGCGGCATCCGCAAGGAAGGCTCCACGACGCTGACCTCGACCTTCACCGGCGTCTTCAAGGACACGCCCGAGGAACAGGTCCGTTTCGTCACCATGGTGCGCGGCGGCAGGGGCTGAACGAGCCTCGCCGGCCGCCAGCCATGGTCGCGAGAAATGAGAACCGGTTCTCGGATCAGATCATGGCCAAACAACAAGACAGAGCCTCGCCCGTTCCGATCCGATCGTGCTCGGCGAGGCTCTGAACAAGGACCGGCGATGTCGGCAGTGGAATTTCCGAAAGCTCCATCAGACAAGAAAGCACTGGAAGAAAGCACGGTCTTTTCGCCGCGCTTCGATGCCGGCGGCCTGGTCACCGTCGTCGTCACCGATGCCGAAGACGGCATGCTGCTGATGGTCGCGCATATGAACGCCGAGGCGCTGGCGCTGACGCTGGAAACCGGCATTGCCCACTACTGGTCGCGCTCGCGCAGCGCTCTGTGGAAGAAGGGCGAAACGTCCGGGAATGTCCAGAAAATCGTCGAGATGCTCACGGATTGTGACCAGGACGCAATATGGTTGCGCGTCAAAGTGATGGGCCATGACGCAACCTGCCACACCGGCCGGCGTTCCTGCTTTTATCGGACGGTGGGACTGATCGACGGCAAGGGGACGCTTGCCAACGATGGCAGCAAGCCGCTGTTCGATACGCAAGAAACGTATCGAAAGCCTCATGAACCATCTATTTGAACCATTCGCCGAACTGCAATCACGTATATTCATGATTTCGATACGGCCTGCCGATAATTTAGCCGCGGGACAAGGGAGATTGTGATGCTCGAATGGGCGTCATTGCATAACAGACCAGACGTTCGGGAGGCGAATGGCCTGTCATCGTCCGCCGGTGCATCCGAAAAGAGCCCCGCCAGGAAAACAGGCATTTCGCTGGCGCTGGGCGGCGGCTGCGCGCGTGGCTGGGCCCATATCGGCGTGCTGCGCGCGCTCGACGAAGCCGGCATCGAAGTGTCGATGATCGCCGGCACCTCGATCGGCGCGCTGGTCGGCGGCTGCTATCTTGCCGGCAAGCTGGATGAGCTGGAAGAATTCGCCAGAAGCCTGACCAAGCGGCGCATTTTTGGTCTTCTCGATCTCAACCTGCGCGGCAGCGGACTGTTCGGCGGCATGAAGCTCGATGCACGGCTGCGCGAGCACATGGCCGGCATCCGTTTCGAGGATCTGCCAAAACCTTTCGTCTGCGTCACCACGGAGATCCGCACCGGCCATGAAATCTGGCTGTCGGGCGGCTCGCTGATCACCGCCATGCGCGCCTCCTACGCCCTGCCCGGCGTATTCGAACCGGTCAGTTGCAACGGTCGCGTGCTGGTCGACGGTGCGCTGGTCAATCCGGTCCCGGTCTCGGTCTGCCGCGCCTACGAGCAGCCGCTCGTGGTCGCGGTGAACCTTCACTACGATCTGTTCGGCCGCGCCGCCGTCATCAAGCACAGCGCCGGCGAACTGGTCGTCGAGAAGGACGCGCCAAGGCCCGGCCTGATCGACACAGGGCACCAGTACCAGACACGGCTCGGCATCACCGGAGTTATGGTCGAAGCCTTCAACATCATCCAGGATCGCATTTCGCGGGCGCGTCTTGCCGGCGACCCGCCTGATATGTCGCTGCAGCCAAAACTCAGCCATATCGGCCTGACCGAATTCCATCGCGCCGACGAGGCGATCCGCATCGGCTATCTGGTGACGATGGCGCAGATCGACGAGTTGGCCCGCCTGCAGGCGGTTCTCGCCTGAAGCGCGACCCGAACTGAAGGTCCGCGCAGAAAACGGAAGCTATCCTCAGGCGCGCGCGGCATCGACGATGCGGAACTGCACCGTGCGGTTGCCGTTCCAGTGATTGCCCGACAGCGAACCGGCGACATGCACCGGCTTGCCCCTGTTCTTGAACAGGAATTCGCCGAGCGCCGTATCGACGGCGCGAAACGCGATCGCCTGGATGCGTCCACCGCTCTCCGACTGCAACTCGGCGCGGATGTGATTGGTGCCGACCGGCCTCGCATCGGCAAGGCGATGGCGCGGCAGCGCGAAGACCGGTGCGACATGCCCGGCGCCGAACGGGCCGGCTTTCTCCAGTGCATCGAGCAGGCCAAGCGTCGCGCCTTCGGCGGCCAGCGCGCCGTCGATCGCCAGGCTTTCCTCGCCTTGCAGCCGGAACACCTCGGCCGCCGCTCGTTCCTCGAAGAAGGCCCTGAGCGCGCCAAGTTTCGCCCGCTCCACCGTGATGCCGGCCGCCATGCCATGGCCGCCGCCCTTGACGATCAGCCCGGCAATGGCCGCCTCGCGCACCAGCCGGCCAAGATCGAAGCCCGACACCGAACGGCCGGACCCGGTGCCGACACCATTGGCGTTGAAGGCGATGGCGAAAGCCGGCCGGCGCGCATGGTCCTTGAGCCGCGAGGCCAGCAGGCCGACGATGCCCGGATGCCAGTTGGAGCTGGCGGTGACGACGATGGCCGGGCCATTGCCGCCGGCAAGCTCGGCATCGGCCTCGACGCGGGCCGCGGCCAGCATTTCCAGTTCCATCTGCTGCCGCTCCTGATTGAGCCGGTCCAGCGTCTCGGCGATGGTGCGGGCCTCGACGGGATCGTCGGTGGCGAGCAGGCGGCTGCCGAGTGCTGCGTCGCCGATGCGCCCACCGGCGTTGATGCGCGGGCCGATCAGATAGGCCAGATGAAAGGTGCTAACCGGCTCGCCGATGCGCGAGACCCGCGCCAACGCCGCCAATCCTTCGTTCCTCTGCTGGCGTGCGATCTGCAGTCCCTTGACCACGAAGGCGCGGTTGACGCCGGTCAGCGGCAGCACGTCGCAAACGGTGGCCAGCGCAACGAGGTCGAGCAAGCCGAGCAGGTCCGGCGGTGCGGCATCGGGCAACCGGCCGCGCAGGATCCTCGCCGTCTGCACCAGCGCCAGGAAGACGACGCCGGCGGCACAAAGATGGCCCTGCCCCGAAAGGTCGTCCTCGCGATTGGGATTGACGACCGCAACCGCTGCCGGCAACGGACCGCCGAGTTGGTGGTGGTCGAGCACCACGACATCGGCGCCGGCAGCGTTCGCCGCGTCGATGGATACGGCGCTGTTGGTACCGCAATCGACGGTGACGATCAGCGTCGCGCCGCGCGAGACGAGTTCGCGCATCGCTTCCGGATTGGGGCCGTACCCTTCGAAGATACGGTCCGGTATGTAGATCTCCGCAGGCACCGAGAAATGCGTGAGGAACCGCTTGAGCAGCGCCGACGAGGCGGCGCCGTCGACATCGTAGTCGCCGAAGATCGCCACCTTTTCCCTGGCAACGACTGCCCCGGCGATGCGGGCGGCGGCCTTGTCCATGTCGGTCAGCGACGCCGGGTCCGGCAAAAGATCGCGGATGGTCGGATCCAGGAACCGCTCGGTCTGCTCGGCGGTCACGCCGCGCCCGGCAAGCACGCGCGCAACGATGTCCGGCACGCCATAGCCTTGCGCTATGGCAAGCGCAGTCATGTCCTGCCGCTCGGTCAACCGGTGCTCCCAGGAAACACCTGATGCCGACTGCCTGACATCGAGGAAGATACGGTTTTCGCCCGTCATGCGACGCGCCGTCTGCGGATTGTCATTTCTCACAATATGCGACGGCCAGCCGAGTCGGGAATCAAAACTTTTCCAGATCCTGGTGCCTGGCCCTGATCTCGCGCACGGTGCGCGACGACGAGCGCAGCACGATCGTATGCGTGGTGATAAAATTGCGGCCGAACTTGACGCCGGCCAGCATGTTGCCGTCGGTCACGCCGGTTGCCGCGAACAGCACGTCGCCGCGCGCCATGTCTTGCGCGCGGTAGACCCGCTTCGGATCGAGGATGCCCATCTTCGCCGCGCGCGCCAGCTTTTGCGGCGTGTCGAGGATCAGCCTTCCCTGCACCTGGCCGCCGGTGCAACGCAACGCTGCCGCCGCCAGCACACCCTCCGGCGCGCCGCCGGTGCCGAGATAGATGTCGATGCCGGTTTCGTCCGGATCGGTGGTATGGATGACGCCGGCGACGTCACCATCGCCGATCAGCCGGATCGCAGCGCCCGTGGCGCGCACCGCCTCGATCAGCGCGCCATGGCGCGGCCGGTCGAGGATGCAGGCGGTGATCTCCGACACCGCCACGCCCTTGGCCCTGGCCAGGCTGGCGATGTTTTCGGCCGGCGCGGCATCGATGTCGATGACGCCGTCCGCATAACCCGGGCCAATGGCGATCTTGTCCATGTAGACGTCGGGCGCGAACAGAAGGCTGCCCTTTTCCGCAATGGCGATGACCGCCAGTGCATTGGGCAGGTTCTTGGCGCAGATCGTCGTGCCTTCGAGCGGATCGAGCGCAATATCGACCGCCGGGCCTTTGCCGGAGCCGACCTCTTCGCCGATATAGAGCATCGGCGCCTCGTCGCGCTCGCCTTCGCCGATCACCACCGTGCCGTTGATGGCGAGGCGGTTGAGCTCTTCGCGCATCGCGTCGACCGCGACCTGGTCGGCGGCCTTTTCGTCGCCGCGTCCGCGCAATCTGGCTGCCGCAACGGCGGCGCGTTCGGTGACACGCACCAGTTCCATTGTGAGTATCCGGTCAAGGCCGGCGACGATGTTCTGGGCAACGTTCATCGGTGGACAATCCTCGTTGGCACATTGCCTCCCGCCAGAGGCGCGCCGGTTGTGTCAAAGCTCCATGACAACAGCAAGACCTCTGCGGGTCTTTTTTGAAAACACAACGATATCAATCGATTGAAGGAGAAAAGCGATATGCCTATTCCGCCCGCTCGATGCGGATGACCTGCGGCTTGTCGGTCAGATGATCGTCCCTGGTGATGCCGTCGACGGCCTTGCGGACCGCCGCTTCCGTCGTCTCGTGGGTGACGAGAATCACTGTCTTCTGCAAGGCGGTATCCGGCCCGGCGGCGTGCTGCACGATCGATTCCAGCGAAATCTCGTTGTCGGCCATGCGCTTGGCGATGGCGGCAAAGACCCCGATGCGGTCATGCACGGTCAGCCGGATGAAATAGCCGCCCGCATGGCTGCGCATCTGCGCCTTCTTGTACGGCCGCAATTCCTTCGTCGGCAGGCCGAACACCGGACCGTGCTGGAAGCCGGGCCGGCTCTTGGCGATGTCGGCAATGTCGCCGACCACCGCCGATGCAGTGGCGTTGCCGCCGGCACCCGGACCGGAGAGCAAAAGCTCGCCAAGGATATCGGTTTCGATGGCCACCGCATTGGTGACGCCGTGCACCTGCGCGATGACCGAGGCCGTCGGCACCATGGTCGGGTGCACGCGCTGTTCGATACCGCTTTCCGTGCGCTGGGCGACGCCGAGCAGCTTTATCCGGTAGCCGAGATCGCCGGCCGCGCGGATGTCGGCCTGGCTGATGTTGGAAATGCCTTCCATGTAGATGTCGTTGGCGGCAATCCTCGTGCCGAAGGCAAGGCTGGTCAGGATCGACAGCTTGTGCGCGGTATCGTGGCCCTCGATGTCGAAGGTCGGGTCGGCCTCGGCATAGCCCAGCCGCTGCGCATCTTTCAGGCAGTCGTCGAACGACAGGCCCTCGGCTTCCATGCGGGTCAGGATATAGTTGCAGGTGCCGTTGAGAATGCCGAAGACGCGGGTCACCGAATTGCCGGCCATCGCCTCGCGCATCGTCTTGATGACCGGAATGCCGCCCGCCACCGCCGCCTCGTAATTGAGCAGAACACCCTTCTTCTCGGCGGTCTCGGCCAGCGCCACGCCATGCTTGGCGAGCAGCGCCTTGTTGGCGGTGACGACGTGGCGGCCGGCTTCAAGCGCCGCTTTCACCGATGAATGCGACGGCCCTTCGTCGCCGCCGATCAGTTCGACGAAGACATCGATCTCGGCGGTCTGCGCCATGGCTACCGGATCGTCGAACCACTTGGCCGCGCCGAGATCGACGCCGCGGTCGCGTTTGGGATCGCGGGCCGAAACGGCCGACACGACGACCTCGCGGCCGCATTGCCGAGTCAGTTCCGCCGCCTTGTCGCGCAGCACGCGCGCCACCGAAGCGCCGACAGTGCCGAGACCGGCGATTCCAACACGCAACGCTTCAGCCATGTCCGGCGACGCCCCTCAAGAATTTGGTCGATGTGATCTGTGGCAACTCAACGATGCGCGGCGAGCGGCACCACATTGTTGGGCTGTTTGGCGCTGGACGCCAGGAAGCGCTTGATGTTGCGCGCCGCCTGCCGGATCCGGTGCTCGTTCTCGACCAGCGCGATGCGCACATGATCGTCGCCATGCTCGCCGAAGCCGACGCCCGGCGCCACCGCCACGTCGGCGTGCTCGATCAGAAGCTTGGAGAATTCGAGCGAGCCGAGATGCTTGAACGGCTCCGGGATCGGCGCCCAGGCGAACATCGACGCCGCCGGCGCCGGGACGACCCAGCCGGCGCGGCTGAAGGCGTCGACCATGACGTCGCGGCGCTTGTGGTAGATGTCGCGCACTTCCGCGATATCGGCGCCGTCGCCGTTGAGCGCGTGCGCGGCAGCCACCTGGATCGGCGTGAAGGCGCCGTAGTCGAGATAGGATTTCACCCGCGTCAGCGCCGAGATCAGCCGCTCGTTGCCGACGGCAAAACCCATGCGCCAGCCGGGCATCGAAAAGGTCTTCGACATCGAGGTGAACTCGACCGCCACGTCGATCGCGCCCGGCACCTGCAGCACCGAGGGCGGCGGATTGCCGTCGAAATAGATTTCCGAATAGGCAAGGTCAGACAGGATGATGATGTCGTTCTTCTTGGCGAAGGCCACCACCTCCTTGTAGAAATCGAGCGAGGCGACCTGCGCCGTCGGGTTCGACGGATAATTGAGGATCAACGCCAGCGGCTTCGGGATCGAATGGCGGATGCCGCGCTCCAGCGCCGGAATGAAGCCGTCGTCCGGTTCCACCTGCAACGAGCGGATGACGCCGCCAGACATGATGAAGCCGAAAGCGTGGATCGGATAGGTCGGATTTGGGCACAGGATCACGTCGCCGGGCGCGGTGATCGCCTGCGCCATATTGGCGAAGCCCTCCTTCGAGCCCAGCGTCGCCACCACTTGCGTGTCCGGGTCGAGTTTCACGCCGAAACGGCGGGCATAGTAATTGGCCTGGGCGCGGCGCAGGCCCGGAATGCCGCGCGACGATGAATAGCGGTGCGTGCGCGGGTCGCGCACGACCTCGCACAATTTGTCGACGATGGCCTTGGGCGTCGGCAGGTCCGGATTGCCCATGCCAAGGTCGATGATGTCGGCGCCGCGCGATCGGGCACTGGCCTTCAGCCGGTTGACCTGCTCGAAGACGTAGGGCGGAAGCCGGCGGACCTTGTGAAATTCTTCCATGTCGTTTCCAGTGGTGGGTTCAATTCCAGACGGTCAAAGTGGTTTTGGCAAAGGTGGTTGTCGGTCGCGCGATATAATCCTATTTGCAGGTAGGGTCGAGGGCGGGATCGCATTTGGCTTCGATCTGCTTCAGCGCATCGGCGCCGTGCAGCTTCGCCAATGTGTTCAGCGCCGCCGGGTTCGCGACCTTGACCGCGCCGCCCTTTGAGCCCTGCGCCTGTGCCTCCGCCTTCAACTGGGCGAGCTTGGCGTTCTTTTCCGCCTCGGTGAATTGCTCCGCCGCCGCCTGCGGCGGGATATTCAGGTTCGGATAGGTGCCGGTGTTCTTCGGCCCGTCGGTAGCCGCGACAGGCGTGGCGCCCTCGACGTTGGTGCTCGAACAGCCGGCGATCGCCAAAAAGACGACCGCCGCGCCTGTGCGGCAAAAACGACCAGTGCCAGAAAAAACAGTTTTGCCAGTATCAGTCGTCATATTGTTTCCCGGGCAGCCAAGATAGAGCGCGTTGGACCCTGTTGGATGTGCCATGATACTATGTCAAGAAAACGCTTCGGGAGGAACCCCGCGAACCATGTCCAAAACACGCGATTCGGGCAAAGCGGAAGATGACCGGCCTTCGACCGTCGAGCAATATCTGGTCAAGGATCCGGAGCGCTTCGCCTTGAACATGGCCCGCATGATCGAGCAGGCCGGCAAGGCGGCTTCCGCATGGGCCGAGCCGCGCGAGAAAGGCGAGGTGCGCGATCATGTCGCCGAGCCGGTCGTCGATATGGTGAAAACCTTCTCCAAGCTCAGCGAATACTGGCTTTCCGATCCGCAGCGCGCGCTGGAGGCGCAAACGCGGCTGTTTTCCGGCTACATGACCGTCTGGGCCAACTCCATCCAGCGCCTCAGCGACGGCGGCGAAGACGCCGAAGGCGCGTTCAAGCCCGAGCCCGGCGACAAGCGTTTCCAGGACCCGGAATGGGGCCGCAACGCTTTCTTCGATTTCCTCAAGCAGGCCTATCTCGTCACCTCACGCTGGGCGAACGAGCTGGTCGAGCACGCCGACGGCCTGGACGAGCACACCCGCCACAAGGCCGGTTTTTACGTCAAGCAGGTGTCCAACGCCATTTCGCCGTCGAATTTCATCCTGACCAACCCGGAACTGTTTCGCGAGACCATCGCTTCGAATGGCGAAAACCTGGTGCGCGGCATGAAGATGCTGGCCGAGGACATCGCCGCCGGCAAGGGCGACCTGAAACTGAGGCAGGCCGACTATTCGTCCTTCGAGATCGGCAAGAACCTGGCCACGACACCCGGCAAGGTGGTGGGCCGCAGCGACGTCGCCGAGATCCTGCAATATGACCCGGCGACCGAGACCGTGCTCAAGCGGCCGCTGCTGATCTGCCCGCCATGGATCAACAAATTCTACATTCTCGATCTCAACCCGCAAAAATCCTTCATCCGCTGGGCCGTCGAGCAGGGCCACACCGTCTTCGTCATCTCCTGGATCAACCCGGACGAGCGGCACGGCACCAAGAGCTGGGAGGCCTATATCAGAGAGGGCCTGCAATACGGCCTGGACACGATCGAAAAGGCCACCGGCGAACAGGACGTCAACGCCGTCGGCTATTGCGTCGGCGGCACGCTTCTGGCGGCCGCCCTGGCGCTTTTGGCGCAGGAAGGCGACCACCGCATCAAATCGGCCACTTTCTTCACCACGCAGGTCGATTTCACCCATGCCGGCGACCTGAAAGTGTTCGTCGACGAGGAGCAGGTCGCGGCCGTCGAAAAGGCGATGAACGAGAAAGGCTATCTCGACGGCACCAAGATGGCGACCGCCTTCAACATGCTGCGCTCGGGCGACCTGATCTGGCCCTATGTCGTCAACAACTACATGCGCGGCAAGGATCCCCTGCCCTTCGACCTGCTCTACTGGAACGCCGATTCGACCCGCATGGCCGCAGCCAACCACTCCTTCTACCTGCGCAATTGCTATCTCGAGAACAGACTTTCGCAAGGCGAGATGGAACTGGCGGGCCGCGTCGTCTCGCTGAAGGATGTCACCATCCCGGTCTACAACCTCGCCTCCAAGGAAGACCATATCGCGCCGGCGCTTTCGGTGTTTCTCGGTTCGAAATATTTCGGCGGCGAGGTCGACTACGTCCTGGCCGGCTCCGGCCACATCGCCGGCGTCGTCAATCCGCCGGCTGCGCAGAAATATCACTTCTGGACCGGCGGCAAGCCAACCGGCGACTTCAACGAGTGGCTCGCCAAGGCCACCAACCATCCCGGCTCCTGGTGGTCGCACTGGCAACGCTGGATCGAGGCCAAGGACGACACCCGCGTGCAGGCCCGCAAACCCGGCAAGCACATGAAAACCCTGGGCGATGCGCCAGGCACCTATGTCAAGGTGCGTGTGTAACCTTCTGTAATGTGTGGTGAGTTGACGCGCCGGTAAAAGAGGGCGAAATGGTGTCGTCAACCCTTAAGCATTCCCGATTCTTCTCTAGCCGTCGAATTACTCTGGGGCTTGCGGATTTGACACAGGTCTCGTTTCCGTTCGGGGACAAGGATTTATTGCGGCGAGACGTTTCGGTGCCGCCAATGAAGTACCGACCGGACATCGAGGGGGAATTTGGTTTTGAAATCAGCAGGATCGCGCCTCGCGAAGGGAGAAAGCCGCGCCATTGCGGCCGCGCTTTTCTCCGTGCTCCTAGCGTCCTGCACCTCGGCCGGCGACCCATCCCTGTCCGTCGGCATGCCCGGCTACAATGCCTCGGCACCGGACACGGCCTCCGGCAGCCAACAGGTCACCACTGATTCATCGTCGCAGATGACGACTTCACAAATGACGATGACCGCCAAGGGCGACGCAAGCCTTCCTGAGCAGGTCGCTCATGTGCCAGCGGTTAAGCCGGGGGCGCAGGCCCCCCAGGGAGGCGCCAAATCGGATGCCGGCTTCCCCGTCCCGGCCAAAGCGGGCGCAGAGGCGGCTGCGGGCCAGACGCCGCAGCCACAGGCGGCGCAGACGGTTGAACAGGCCGACGCTGCTGCGCAGAAGACTGAAACCGCCGATGCCGGCACGGCCGCGCCGAACTCCGCCGCGCCGGCGATGAGCAACCCGGTCTATGTGACCGCCGCAGAGCCGCAGGCCTATGCGCCGAAGAAGAAGGGGTTCCTCGCCTCTTTGTTCAGCACGCCTGCCTCGGCAGCACCTGCCCCGCAGGCCAGCAACAGGTCGGGCGAGCAGCCGCCGGCGGCGCAGCCCAAGGCCGCTCAGCCCAAGGCGGCTCAGCCCAACGCGGCGGCAAAACCCGCCATCACCCTGGCCTCGGCCAAATCAGCTGAAAAGCCGGTGCAACTGGCTTCGCTCGGCGATACCAGCCGTTTCACCGATGACGCGCTGCCTGGCGTGCGCAAGACCGCGCTTTTCGAGATCAAGCGCAAATCCGGCCTCGACGACGACAGCGACGTCGATCTGAACGAGGATGAAGGCGGCGCCTATCAGGTGGCATACGCTCCCGGACTTGCCCGGCTGGCGCCCAACGGTCTTTTGAAGCAGACCGAGAATGTCGACGTTGCCTGCCTGAAACCTTCGCTGGTCCGAGTGCTGAAGACGATCGAGGGCCACTACGGCAAGAAGATGATCGTCACCTCCGGCTATCGTGACCCGGCCCGCAACCGCCGCGCCAACGGCGCCAAGAATTCGCTGCACATGTATTGCGCCGCCGCCGACATCCAGGTTCCAGGCGTCTCGAAAGCGCAGCTGGCAAGCTACATCCGCAGCATGCCAGGGCGCGGCGGCGTCGGCACCTACTGCCATACCGAATCCGTCCACATCGACGTCGGTCCCGAGCGCGACTGGAACTGGCGCTGCCGTCGGCGGCGGTAACGGCTGGTTCTCCCTCTCGTCCATGCAACGCCCGCCGTGTGCCGTCTCAGGACGGCATACGGTGCCGCGTCGAACCAGGGAAATCGCCGAAAATGCGCGGTTTTGCGGTCACCGAAAAAAGTTGTCGCAGGTAGCGGCAGACGGGTTGCCGGTTTGGTGCAACGCAACTATAAGCGCTCACATCTGAGCGCGCCCATCGTCTAGCGGTCAGGACACCGCCCTTTCACGGCGGTAACAGGGGTTCGATTCCCCTTGGGCGTACCATCAATTTCAAGCACTTAGCAAACAATGCCAGCGATGCGTCGAATATGCATCGAATAAACGCCCGCGAATTTCCGTGAACAGATTCGGCGTGAGCCGGGACTCTTGTTGCTTTCCAATAGTTTCCTGCGACTGTCGCAATCCCTTAACACCATACGGGCGGGTCCGCATGACATGGGTGATTGGAGCTTCCTCCGTCTTTGGCGTTGGCCTGCTCGTCTCGGACGTCAGGGTTTCGCTTCGGAACGGCCAGCGCCGCGACATGCTCAGGAAGGTCTACGCCCTCGGCCCGTACTTTGGGCTAGGATTCGCCGGCTCGGTAGCCTGCGGTTTTGCCATCTGGGAGGTTCTGCAGAGCCGCTACAGCGTGGCAACGCCACCGGGGAAGGCGTACGAGCCCGAAGCAGCGGCAGTGGGCATCCAGCGCATCGCGCGCGAGGTGTTCAGGCGCCAGCCCGCCGCTGAGCGTGATGTCGGCTGCCAGCTGCTCTTGGTGGGCTGTTCATTCAAACGCGACATGGGCTGGCCTGGCGCTACGCCCATCGCCATCATCCGCATGGTGGCGCCGCATTTCGTGCCACACGCTGCTACGCGAGATCTCTTCGCTGCTCTCCATATCGGCTCCGGGTCCAAGGTCCGCGAGTACAAAAGGCTGGTCCGAACCTATTTCCGTGAACCGGGCGCCACAATCAGTATGCAAGCAAGCGAGGGCTGGTCACAGATGATGGCGCTGTCTCTCAGCCTCGAAGTTTCTGACCATCCAGTGGATGGTGTTAGCCCGCATTTACACTTCATGACGATCAGGAAGGGTGAAATTGCACTCAAGACCAACGAGATCAGTACGACCGACAAGGATGGCACCGAAACGAGGCGCCTGAAGATGCCTAAGGTCGCGGAGAACTACTCTGCCTTCGTGGAGATGGTGAACGCCGCTGGGAACGAGGCCGGCGGCGCTATTGCTTGACTGTTCAACTACGGGAACCGCAATCCAAACAGCCCGCCACCGTGAGGGCAGCGGGCTACTGGTGTGTGCGGGTTAGTGCTTGTCGCTGCTGCCGCGATCGTTCCAACGCTTCTCTGCTTCAGCCCATGTGTCGGCAGTCGGGCCCTGTGCGCCGCAGCGCTTGCACTTGACGTGATAGTCGTCGCCGTCGAAATGCTCGACGGTGATGTCGCGGCTGTTGTCAAAGGGGCATTCGCGGAGGCGGGTTGGCATCGGGGTATTCCGTTCAATCTCGAAACCACTTCTAGTACCAGTCCGGTATTTATGGGTTATGAAAACAGCACACCCCACCGCCAAAGAGGCTTCCGACACGCTTCGGAAGCTTGAAACGATGCGCGCCGAACTCCTGTCGGAAGGCGCCCATTTCCGCGCCAACACGGTCGGCCAGGAAATCGATCTGATCCGCCGGCTTGCGCCCTCAAAGCGCGATGGCCACTAACCCGCAGCATTCATTATCGAGATTCAAAAAGTCCGCCACCGTGAGGGCAGCGGGCCTTGTCGTTTCGGATAAGGAATGACTTGTCAGTTTGCCTTTTCGCGGATCGCCTGGAAAATTTAGGAACGGAACTCCGCGCCCAGCTCGGGCGAGAGGCGGAATGAGCGCCCGCCGGTGGCGTCTTCGGTCTTGAATACCAGGATCATGTCCCCGTTCGCCGGGTCGAAGTTCGGGATGATGTATTCCAAGCGCTCGGCTTTCTCTAGGTAGTGGGCAACGCGGTCCTTCTTCAGCATGACGCATCCCCGGCGAGGCGCCTGATATCGGCGGCGATCGACAAGAAGGCCTCGTTGGGATCGCCAAAATCCTCCAGTCCCAATCTGTCGCTCACGCGAAGCTTTACCGCCATTCCTTCAAGCGTCTGGGCAGGGATCGCACAAATGCGCATGCCTGTTTCCCATTCCTCGCTGCAAACCGCGCTGAATGCCTCTTCCAGGGCTTCATAGTTGTGCTCGCGGTACCGCTCGTCTCTCAGGGCCGACCATTCCTCCCACTCGGCTTGGACGTGCGCTTTTTCTCTTGATTTCCTCACGCCATGCGCGAACCGGTTCCGGCTTCCAATCGTCCTTGGTGGCTACATCATGGAAGGACAGGGTTTTAAGCGCATCATCCTCTAGTTGTTTCAGGTGAGCCGGCATCTGCGGCGATTTCCAGTCAGTGGGATGAAGCGGCCTTGGCGGCAAGAAGGCCTCGATCTTGCCGCTGACTCCTCTGTTAGCTTCCGATGCCCTTTCCATCCGGGCGTGAGCTTCTTCCAGTTCCTTATCGAGCCGGAACAGATCGGCGTCGGGATGCTCGGCAGGCGCGGCGACCGGCGTGGCTGAAGCATTGCGAACGCTGGCAGCGGTGGCGGCGAGAGCGAGGCCTGCCCCTGTCAGGTTGAGCAGGCGGCGGCGGTTGATCGCGGGCATGCCTTCGGCGGCAGCCCGAACAAGGGTGTTCGGCATCGGATCTTCTCCAATTCGGTTGTGTGTGAGGCTCTAGCGCTTCCGCAAGAACGGGAATTCTGATATCAGAGTTTTTATGCCAAAGCAAGAAACCGTGATATCAAAGAAACGGCGCGGCCCGGCCCCCACCGGAAAGGGTGTGCCGATCATGGTCCGCCTTCAACCGAACATGCTGGCGGGCGTCGATCAATTTGTTGCCGAGCATGATGTTTCGCGACCTGAAGCCGTCCGATTAATCATTCGTGATTGGTTGATCAGACACCAGGTACTGAGAGCCGAGTGAAATCCTGGGCGATCCCGCAAGGCCCCCGGCTTTGCGGGTTTGCTAATCCCCGCCCGATCAGGACGCTTCCTGCACTTCCTCGACTTGTGGCGTCACGGGTGCAGGATTAATGACGTAGGTGTTCGAGGTCAGGTCGCTAGTAGATCGGATGATGATGCCGTCGTCTCTTAATCGGACAAACGTTGCCCTCGCGATACGCATGGGCTTGCCGTTGGCATCTGCGGCTGTGACTTTGTTCGACCAGGGAACGTGAGTGATGGTGTCAACGCGCTTGAGAAAGCGCTTTTCCGTCTCGGTCAACTCGATCACGCGCGTTCCTCCATATCGTTGGCAGCGTTTGGTTGGCCGGTAACGCCGATGATGTGACTCGGTTCCAAGGACCCAAAGGCAGACAGGCGCATGGTCGCTGCGTATGTCCAGAAACTCACAGGGGACGACCTTGAGGCTAAGGGCTACCTGCCGAAAGGCGCAGCAGAATAGCTATGCTCGTCACCGTCAGCCGGGAGGAGTGTAGAGCGGCTCTCTGCATCGATGAACCAAGCACTGGCCATCGAGCGTCGGCACAAACCCTACCGCTGGGATTTCCGACCAGTCGCACGCATTGCTGTACCGGCGGACGTAGAGGGCATAGGTGTTCGGGCCGGTGGTCAGCACCGCCGAGCCATGGCTCTGGATTAGCGCCTGCGTCTGTTGGCAGGTCATGGCGCGGGTGTCCGGCCTGGCCTGGGCGAGGGTTGTGAAGGCAAGCGTGACCGCTGCCGAGGTCAACGCAATCCGGCGAATGGACATGACGAGACTCCCGATGAGCCATTTGGTTGACAAACTCGCATGTCGCAGGGCAGCTGTGCAATGGCGGCTCCAAATCGGAATTCCCGACTGGGGCAAGACAGGATGGAAACCGATGCCCGCAACACCAGTGGAAGGCCTTCCGAGAAGAACTAAGCCAGCAGCTTGAAGAAGAGCGCCGGTTTATCGCCAACGCCGAAGCAGGGAAAACCGGCACTTGGACCGTTGAGCCGGGCAAGGGAAAAGTCGACACCACCGCCGCTCATGTGGAGATATCGGCGATCTCCGTTGAAGGGTTCGCCGCAACGGGGAGGAATATAATCCTGATTTTGATGATAAGGGCAAGCGGATGGTCGCAGCTCTGAGCGAAACAGCCCGCGACAGTCGCGCTAGGTTCTCTTGAGGTTGAGCGGCAGGCATTTTAGGCCGCCTAGGGAGGGAACAGGGAGACCTGTTTCGGTATCTCGAAAACCGCCATGGGATACGAAACAACGCACGGCGCAACGCTCTGGTCATAAGTGCGGCCGCGCCAATCGCCCCTCACCTAATGGTCATGGCTCTCGTCCAATGGAATGCGGTCGATCGGAATAATTCCGCCGGGTGGCTCGTTAGTCCCATAGAGCATGCCGGATACGGCAAAGTATCCGATGTCACTTCAACGAAGCTGCCAGACAGGCTGCTGCCGCTCTGGCTCAACTCGAAGGAGACCAGAGATGAAAACGGTTGTTTCGACCTCTTTCACAAGACGAAGCGTCGTCGCCGGGCTGGCCGTCGCCCCGATGGCTTTGGCGGCGGAGGATAATACCTCCGCGCAGGCCAACCAAACCACGCCTGAGAACAGTCTGTACGAGCGGCTGGGAGGCGTCTTCGCCATCGCAGCGGTGGTGGATCACTTCAGCGACGCCATCGTGAAGAACCCCATCGTCGGCCAGACGTCCGAGAACCCGCAGCTGCGCGAATGGCACACCAAGAACCTTGGAAGGCTGCCCGGCCTCAAGTTCATGCGCACGCTGTGGGTCTGCGACGTTTCTGGCGGGCCCTTCAAGTTTGTGGCCACCAAGCCCGGCACGACGCACCTTGGCCTTGAGGAAGCCCACCGGGATCTCCGGATCTCACCCGCGGAATTTGATGAGGTCGCAGCGGAACTCGGGCGGACCCTGGACCACTTCAAGGTTCCGAAGCCCGAGAAAACCGAGGTCCTGGCAGCTTTCGCCGCCCACAAAGATGAGGTCACCGCCGGCTTCGTCAAGCAGGGCTGAAGCGCCTTAGGGTCGACTCAATCAACCTACCGCAAGTGCGGCTGCTTAAGGGTCAACAAAACGAGATTCAGATCGAAGCGGAAGCTCACTCGTCATCCCAGAAATCCTGCAGCGATGCGTGCCGAAGATCCTCCTCGCACCTTAGATGCTTCACGCGGGCCTTGATGCCCCGGCTTGACCCAGTGCGTTGCCGGCCGCTTTGGCATATCCTTGGGCGGTGGCCCGGCATGTTCCTGCACGCGCTTCCACAACCGCTCCCGCATCTCGCGGTTGACGCTCACGAACGCACTGCCGACATATTTCCGGGTGCCTGGCTCAGCCATCAGAGCAAACGCCGGCTTGCCCCTCTCGCGTTCGACGCCGAGGAGTTCAAACTCGCTTTCGGTGAAGGATTTTGTCTTCAGCCAATTGGTGGTCGGGCCGCTGCGATATTTGCTGTCTCGGCGCTTCGATACCATCCCCTCCAGGCCGGCCGCGTCGATCAGATGATAGATCGCGTTGACTTCGCCTGGCATCGTCTCGCTGAACTGGATGCGGCTGTCAGACCCTATAAGCCCGGCCAGGATTTCCCGCCGATCCTCCAGCGCCATGTCGCGCAAGTCGTGGCCGTTAAGATGCAGGAGATCGAAGGCGACGAAATAGAGGTCGTGCTGGCGCCTGGTGATTGCCTTGCGCAGCGGCAAAATCCGAAAGGCCAGCGTCATTTAAGACGACGACCTCGCCGTCGATGATGGCATTCTCGACGTCCAGCGTTCGCGCCGCCGCAGCTAGGTCGCGGTATCTGGAGGTCCAGTCGAGTCCGCGGCGGGTGAAAATCCGAGCGCCGCCGGCGTCGATGATGATCTGGGAGCGGTAGCCGTCAAACTTGGCTTCATGCATCCAGTCATCGCCTTGGGGCGGCTTGGCGACCAAGGTAGGCATCATCGGAGGAATGAACTCAAGCCGGCCGGGTCCGGCACGCACTGGTTTACGCACGGAATCGAGTCTAGGCCCGTCCCATCTGGTGGCCAGGGGAACGGAACATGATCATTTACTAAATTAGCAATTCTGCATGAAACGGCTTATTATTCGTCCAAGCCGGCGGACACCCCCAAACCCCGTCGGTTAGGCCCAGCGGCCACCCACCCAAACTCCCAACTGGCTGCTGGGCCGCCCCATCTCAGCGAGGAAGCATGGACGGCCAAGCTTCAAACGATAGGCGCGAGAATCGCGTCAGGGCCGAGGCCAAGAGCCGTGACGAGCAGGATGGCGTCCGGGTCGTCGCAGTAGACCTCGGGTCGATCGGGAGCAAACCAGCGGGCGAAATAGACCGGGTTTTGCGTCAAGGCGGCGTAGGCCTCGGGCATCTTGCCAGCGTCGATTATCCTCGCCTGCACGACCCATTTCAGAACTGTCTGACGACGTGGCGGCGTTGGCTCTGGGCCGGTGAAATTCTTACCATCGAATGAAAAGCCGGCGAAAACATCGTCGGGAACCTTTTCCATCCCGGCTCTGGGCTGCCTTCGAAATAGGGCAGATCGTACGCGATCGAATCCACCACGCCTTCAATGATGCGGGCGTATTTCATGTCGTCCTCCAGAAATTGACGCGGGTGTAGACCTCAGTCCCATAGCTGCCAGCCAATCCGAACCCGGAGGCTTGGGTGGTCAGGCATTGGTGTTCGACGCGGTAGGCTTTCCCGGCAACAACAGCGGCCCCGCCAAACGATCGGGTCGACGTGTCACCGGCGCCGGAGCAACGTTCAACCGTCCCGGCCCCAGCCACCGTGCTGTCAGTGACGTTGTAGAAGCGTGTTTGGTGAATGCCCACGTTGCTTGCTGGGGCTGACCACTCGACCCAGCCGGCCACAGTCGGCGTGAACTGGTTTGCCGCAATGGAGACAATCGCGGACGCGTCGCGCACCTCAGTATTCAGGTCGCGCGCGCGCCAAGCACCGGAAGTGAAAGCCCCCCATCCGTCCCGGAGGATTTCTGATCTATCGTCGACATAGCTGCGAGCAAGGGTTCGAAGTGCATCGGCAAAACTTGGCGGAGGGCCCTCACCGATTTTGAGGAGCGAATGGAGTTCCTTGCGCTCATGCGGCGCTAGGAAGGGAGCGAAGGAGCGGGATCGATCCTGAGCAAAATGACCCTTTCGCTCCGACATTCCGTTCGAATCCCCCTTGCCCTGTCTCACTTCGCGCCAACCCTGCTCATGCCAAAAATGCCCATCGTGCGCTAGTGGGCCGAGCGCTTATTCATCTGTGCTGCCAAGTATTTGAGGCGCGTCAGTGATGCCAGTGCGTGTGAGCACATCTGACCAATCCTCAAGCAAGCATTCATAGTCGGACCGGCGACGGCCTCCTGACGAACTGGCGCGATTGATGTTTTGGCCCACGAGCGCCCGAAGCGCTCGAGAGGTCTCGATTTTTGAAGCCGTTCCGTTGAAAAGCGGATGTCTGTCGCTCGGACGGAGATCAAGGCTGACGCCGTCTCGGGTCAACAGCGGAACCGTCCGCACGGGTCGATGGCTCGGCACTTGAACCAATCGCTTGGATATCTGTTCCAGGCCCGTCGGGTCCTGGCGCTGACCGCCGACACTGCGTCGTTCCAGTTTTGCCGATCGGACTTTCCCGCGGAGTTGCTCGATCGCCTTAGGCAAGCCGGCTTCGCGGAGCGCGTGCCAAACAGCAGTAGATACGGAAACCTGCTGCTTGGTCGTGGTGACGCCGAACATCTCGTCGAGCGAAGCGGAGAACTCCACCTCGACACGGATGTAACGGTCGTTGTTGATGAATACTGTCCAGGGCACGCGCGACTGAACGTCGATGATCCGCCCATTCCGGCTGAAGATTAACCCATGATAGTCCTTGAGGATCGGAAAGCGGCGTTCGCATTGAGGCCCACGGCGTCGCGTGTCTTGTCTATCGCGCCAAAGCTCGGCGGAAGCCACGCGTAACGGAGGGATATCTGGCCCTCCTGGCCAGGTGCAGCAGGATTGCGGACCTTGATATCTATCCGGTCGAGCGACTGGGCACGGTCTTCGTCGAGCAAGAAGAACTCGCATTCGGGGGTCAAGAACAGAGGATCAATGGGAAGAACGCGATGACCATCAACATGGATCGCAGTCTCCTTGGCCAACTTATGATAGGTCACTCCGAAATGTCGGACGAGGTTGATTCGCATACCCAACGTGGTGGCCCAATCAAGACGGTCGAGCTTCTCGATGACCACGATTGTTCCAGAATGCCATCCCTCAGGGAAAGTCCGTCTGAGATACTCGTTGATGAAGGCCGGGAGTCTTGCTCGTCGAGCCGAGGGAAGCGCGACATCCCCGGCGGAATTGCGATACTTCCCAGCGTCTAAGGCATCGAGATCCAATGTGACGGCGAAGTGTTGGCCCCCTGCCACCTTGGAAACGATCGTGAAACGTCGTCCGATGCTGACCGCTGAACTGGGCAAGCCATAGCCGTAGCGGCCCAGACCAGCGCGATCATTCTCACGATGGGTCCCGCCCCACATCATCGCAAGCCTGAGCATTTCGGGCGCCATCCCGTGCCCATCATCGACGACCGCTGGTTGGGATGGCTTCTTGAGCGAGACGCTTCCGTCATAGCCGAAAACGAGGTCGACGCGCTGGGAGTAGGCCTGAATGGAATTGTCGATTAGTTCAGCGATGGCGTCGACATTGCTGCGATAGCCGATATGTCGGATGCCGTGGACAAAGGCCTCTGGAATTGTGAGACCGATTTGGCTTTGTCGGTGCTTCAGGTCCGCGTATTTGCGTTGAGCAATCAGCACCGTTTCTGCCGCGTTGATCCCATCAACTCCCGCCACCAACACTCCTCCCGAGGTCAAGTGCAACTGCATACAGGTCATAGCATATTATCAATAGTGCGACACATACGGTGGACCTCACCCGGAACGGCGAAGGAAAACTTCGCGAGCATGTCCTGGATTGTGCACTTTACGCAAACCGCCCACACATCCGGCGAAGTTAGGTGACCGAAAATACAGGTTCGCCAGGGCCAGCGCACCCATTATTCAAGAATATTAAAAGAATGCGCGAGGTCCAAATAGGGTCGTGTAACCCGCGGCTTCGGATGGTATCGCCACTAAATTCGTGCCAGATTGTGAATCCACAACCTACCGGCCCTCCCCTGTCGCAACTTGCGCAGAAAACCGCACACTCCCCATCCTGCCACGTCGGATCCAGGTCGAATAACTGTCGGTGACCGCTGGCGGACTTTCCCGCTATTTCCATTCAAACCTGTCGGTCGGCTCAAGGCTGGATTGAAACTTTTGGCGAAGCGCCGCCAGAGCCGCTGTTTTCCCATTCAGGTAGGCATCGAAGAGCAGCACTGCTGCGTCTTGTACAACGCGCGTGTAGCGGGTCTCCTCCTCGGGGCCGTGGGCGTGTGGTCCGTGCTTCAGGCCGGAAAACGCATTGTGGCCAGCACCGTCGAGAACGAGCAGATATTGATGAGGGATGGTCAGCGCTGCGTAAGGGAGGGTCCGCTGTATCGGATCGAATTCCTTGTTGCCGGGCACCGCATTGCCATCTTTCGTGCCGGTGATGTGAAAGAGCGGGATACTGATATCGCGGTAAAGGGCGGCCAAGTCGCCGCCCTGGATGGGTATGTTCGGGCTCATGACCAGGCCAGCGCGAATTCCTGGCTCCTTGAACGACCACTGCCCGCCCGGACCCATTCTCTGCCCTGCGGCAACCATCGTCGAGACGCCTCCATAAGAGTGTCCGGCCATGCCGATGCGTGTCAAATCCAGGCGGCCGGCGAGCCGCCCCTCGCCGTTCATGCGCGCAAGCTCGCGCAGGGCAAAGGGCACGTCCTGAAATCGCGCGCGCGCCGCATTGGCGTCCCACATGGCTTCACGAAGAATGCGGTAGACTTCCGCAAGAGAGTTTGCCTGTTGCCATATCGAACTGTCCGTCCCGGTATGCTGCAGGTGCACCGCCACGTAGCCGCTTTGCGCCAGGCGCCGCCCGAGGTAAGGCATCGCCTCGCGCGATCCGCCAATGCCATGCGACACAAGGATCACCGGGGAAGCGCCAGAGAGGGGAGCTGGGGCATGAAGCCGGTACGGCACGGAACGGCTGCGCGATTCGTCGCGGAAAGCGCCATCAATGACAGTATATCCCGAAGGTGAATCGTCCACGCTTTCGTTCATCCGCCAGCCTCTCAGGAATGTATGCTCGAAAGCCTCTATTGTTCGCCCGGTTCCTTGACCCGCTGGGCCGAAAGCATTAAGGCAATTACAGGTGGAATCCACATCCAAGACATCTATTGCCCGCTAGGTTCCTGCTATGGTGGTGTTTGAAACAAGCGCTCACTATTACCGCTTCTTTGCCAACGAGTCTCGTCGTGGCGGCTCCCCCCTCTATGAAAAGCTGTCGCTCGGGATTGCGGACAATGTCGCGCTGCAGCGCCTGGCGGCAGGGCGCAGGAAGGGCCAGCCGGCGGCGAACCTTGTCTTCGGCGCGGTACAGTATCTCCTGCTTGGCGGCGTCGATCATCCTCTCAAGGATTATTATCCGAGTCTGGGCGGAACGCGGCCGGCCGACGATCGCGCATTCGAACTTTTCGCCGCTTTTTGCGGTGCTCACGAAGCCGAGCTTGTCGACATCATCGCCAAGCGCGCCACCAACACCAACGAGGCTGGCCGCAGCGCGCTGCTGCTGCCCGCATTCGATCTGGTTGCGCGCGAAGCCGCCGCTCCGCTTGGCCTCGTCGAGATCGGATCCAGCGCCGGCCTGAACCTGAACTTCGACAGCTATGGATATCGGTATACGGACGGGAAAGGCGCTCCGAAGCTGGAGCGGTGGACCGATGCGGATTTTGTCCTTTCCTGCATCCTTGAAGGGCCTGGCTTGCCTGTTTTGGGGACGTTCCCGCCCCCCGTTTCATCGAGGATCGGCCTCGAACTTTATCCGACCGATGTTCGGGATGAAAATGAACGCCGGTGGCTCAAGGCGCTTGTCTGGCCCGAGCGCATTGACCGGCTTACAAAACTGGATGGCGCCTTGAAGGTCGCCGCCGCGCATCCGCCCCGGATCAAAGGCGGCGACGCCGTGTTGAACCTGAGCTCTGCACTGGCGGAGATTCCGCCTTATCAAGCCCGGTGCGTGTATCACACGATAATGGGCTATCAGCTTTCCGGCGATCAACACCGACGCATAAACGATATCCTGTTGGAGGCGAGCAAGACGGCGCCGGTCTGGCGCGTCACCGTGGAAGGCGAGGTCGCACACCCCAACCCCACTGAGACGTTCAATCCTCTCAAGGTCAGCAGATACTTCAATGGCGAGCGCAGGGTAAAAACGCTCGCGGTCTGCGATCCGCATGGGCTATCGATGGAGTGGAAAGGTTAGCAGGTCGACGGTTTATCCGGCCATTCCTGTCCTTGACCAGATGCAAACGCGATGCGCATTACTCTAAGGTGTCCACATCATCGGCGATGGACAAACGATCGCGCGGCAGGGGCACACGCAACTGGTTGCGATTGGATAAGGCCTTGGCAAAGTCCGGTTTGAGCGTCAGCGCCTCGTCAAAGCTGGCGAGTGCTTCATCAATGCGCCCCAACGCCCGCAACGTCACCCCCCGATTGTTCATTGCCTGCACGAAATCGGGTTTCACCCCGATGGCTTTCTCGTAGCACGCGAGAGCCTCGTCATACCGTTTCAGGCCGCGCAAGGCATGCCCCCTGTTGTTGTACGCAGCTGCGGCTTTCGGATTGATCTCAGTGGCGCGAGCCAGGTAGGTGTCCGCTGCCTGATACCGACCGGCCTGAAGACATAGAACGCCCAACAGATAATTAGCGTCGTAATGCCGGGGACTTGCTGCCAGTACCTGCAGATAAATCCTCTGGGCATCCAAAAATTGCTTGCTCCGATGGCATTGCAGCGCACGCGCAAATTGCTCCTCAATACGCCTAGCCGCCACAAGCTCGTCCAGAAGCCGGCGCGCCTCCAGATTGCTCAGTTCAGTTTCGAGCACCTGCCTGCAGCCGCGCTCGGCCAGATGGAACTTCCCCTCCTGACGCAGCTTTCGCACCGACGAAATCACCGAAGGAAGGCTTCTTCGATCCAGCCTGTTCCCGCGGCTGTTGGTGGAGTCGATCCGGACACCCTCTACAAGCCGCTCCTTCGATCCGAAACTGTACTTGTACGAAAAATCTCCAGTGCCAAGGTCGTAGGTCCTGAGGCCGTTTTGAATTGCCCAACGGATGCTGTAGGCGTGAAGCACCAAGCCCGGTGGAGGCTTCCGAATTGCGAGATTGCGGCTGACGAGGAAACAGACGAGTGAACGCTTCGACCTGTCGATAAACGTAATGTGCACTCCTAATGGAGTATCGCCTTTCCACAATACGGGCGCGAACAGCACACCCGCCTTGTGGCACTCAAGTAACATATGGCGGCAGTTGGCAATAACACCCTGAGCATAGACGCGGCTTTTGGCCTCCCACTGCGCAAGCCAAAGTTGATAGAAAACCTCCAGGTCGCTTTGGATTGTCTCGAAGTCTGCCAAACTTACCCGGTATTCTCCGCTATTTTCGACCTGACGAAGAAAATGGCGGACATCACGACGGGTTTTCGAGCCAAGGTTGCGATCCAGGAATTCGTCCCAATCGGCTGGCAAATCGACATACATATAGATGTCATGATTTATGTTTTCGCCTGTTCGGGTGGTATGGCGACGTCGTTCAATCTTTTCTTTCACAAAATCGTTGTCAGAAAAGCTTCCAAGCAGCATTTGACGGCGCCTGGCCGATATCGAAATGTCGTCGCAGTGTAACGTTGTCCAATTCAGCGCCTGCAGGCGATCGGCGAACAATGAAACGACTTGCTCTTCGAATTCGGGAACGCAGATGAAGCCCGTATAGGTGGCGAAATACGAGCCGGCCATCCTTATGCTGCTATAAAACCCCGTCTGCTCATCAAGCCCGGTGACGAGTTGCAAAGGGAAGAAGGCGACATACTCGTTCGACCCGGGAGACCGCGCGGCCAAAATCACCCAACCTGGGCGTCGCAGCCAATTCGACATCCATGGCCACGACAGGAAGAAGTTCGCCTCCGGATCGGAGTCATATATCCGGTCCCAATTCTCTCTCAGCGGCTCCAACGCTTCGAATTTGTCGACCATATCGATTTGCATGCGCTGACCATCACTGAAGTGCCTTATCGAGCGTTGCGGTTATCTTTGCCGCCTTCTCTGACGCCTGAGACTGTGCGTCAAAACATGTCCCACCAGTTCTTCATACTTGATCCCATGCAGGGCGGCCGAACGATAGACCGCCGAGGCCGGCGCCATATTGCAGGCGATGTTCACTTCGATGAAAACGGTCCGCCGCGTGTCGGGATCATAACGGAAGTCGAAGCGGGCATAGTCGAATGGCGACATCTCGGCCACCATTCGTGCGGTTGCCTCCGAAACCTCTTCGGCTCCCGGTCCGTCGTAAGGAGCGGACTTGTAGGAACTGTTGAGCCCTCGCTTTGCTTCATTGGTCAGAACATTGTCGCCAGGGCGGCCGCTCTCCTCGAAGACCGCCAATGAACCCGGGGGGAAGCCCTCGACAATTGGAACCGTCAGATTGAGGCCCGGCACAAACTCTTCTGCAATGAATTCACGGCCGCCGTGACGCGGATCCGAGATGGTTGTCAGCGCATCCCGCCAATCCGCTTCATTCTCGACCTTTACAATTGCGTCGGAAGCGATACCCCCTCGCGGCTTGACAATCCACGAACCGGGCAGGCTGAACTTGTCATTGCTGACCTCACCGGGCTGCATGATCCTGTGCTTGGCGACATCGAGCCCCAGCGAAGCAGCCAGTTGCTTGGCCAATACCTTGTCTTCCGAGACCGCCCGGCTTGACGCCGATGCGCCGAGACACGGGACGCCACGATAGGCCGCGATTGCCGGCGCCAGGAGCTCGTGACCATCGAATATCGCATGCGAGTGAATGGCATAGAGGAAATCGAAGTCGAGAGGCCCGAACAGCACCTCGTGCTCGCTCGCCGGCGTGACCCTGAAACCCAGCCCGCGTAGCGTTTCGAGCATGATGGCATGGTAGACGACGTGGTAGCCGTACTTGGCCCTGCGCTCCGGGCTGGAGTCGAGGGCATGACGCGCCAAAAACAGCACATGGGTTTGCGCCAGCTCTTCCGGCGATGGGGTCAACAGGTATTCCAACGTCGGCATTTATGAGCCTGATGTGTTCAAAACGCTTTCCATGCTTGCATCATGGCTTGAGCCGGTCAAGCAGAACCACGGGCAATATTTTGGGTGGCGTTGAAGGTCGAAATGGTACAGATCCAGACTGGGATGCTGGCCGCACTGCCCGGTGAAGAAACGCAGGAGCAGTTCGGGGCTCCCGGCTGTCCTTTGACGGGAGTCAAAGCCCCAGCTCGAATGTAGAAGCCTGCTTGCTTCCGAGAAAATTCCACAAGGCCTGGATAGCGTCTATCGTATGCTGGGCATTGTCTATGCGAGCCCACCTATTTTTCTCTGCATTGGTCCTGATGGCTCCTCGGTACGCATAAAAAGGAAGAGAAGATTCATCCAGTTTTTCTCTATACTGCAAGGATGCGATGTTTTTCAACGAGAGCATAATAGCGTCAAGGTATCGCCCTGCCCTCACCTCATCCCCTGTCCGCAGCGCCATCTCGAATGCATAAACCAGCCCCTCGCTATAAACTCCGTCCGAGGACGCGTGCGGAAGGCCGTACTGAGGGGTTGCTGGATTGAAGAATCGTCCAATCCTGTACGACCGGTCCTGAAGTTCAAGCAATTTGTCGTTCAGAGTAAACACCGCCTCGGCGAATTTATCGGCTTTCGTCAACTCATATAGATGCCGATAAGCGATGGTGTGCCAAGGCACGTATGCCGGGTAATAATTATCTGCGATATTGCGGACATATTCCTCTAAATAGAATTCTGCACTGCGCGCCGCTTCGTCGAAATAACGGGTCAATCCAGTCCGGATATAATATTCGAGCAAAGCAACCAGTGCTTCCCCTGAGTAAAATGTTAAGAGGTATTTTGCGTCGAAGGAATAATTCGGCTCCTTTAGCCAAGGGCGAAAGGACCCGTCTGCATTCTGGAGCGCAAGGATGCCCTCCGCGGCCGCACTGGCCTTTGACTGGAACTGTTCAAAATGAGGGCTTGCCGCGAATGTGCGAAGCAGCATCGCATTTGCCCCGAGCTTTGACTTGCCATCATATTCAATATAACCAATACCACCCTCCTCCCGATACCATGTATTCATGATGAATGACAAATTCCGGCGATGAACAGGGCGAAGCGAGAGATTTCCTACGCTCATTTCCGCCAACGTGCGCGATGACATAAGCTGTCTTAGTTCATTGTTTTTTTCAGATTTCTCGCCCGTATACGGATTGATACTGTAGGTAAACAGGCCCTTTTTTCCAATATTGCGGATTATCCAGGCTTCCGCCAAGTCTCGGATCCTTGCCATCTCCTCCGGCAGCGACACGACCGTCCGTCGTTCGGGAGGCCGTTCGGCCCGATGAGAGCTCCTCTTTGGCATGAGGCGTTTGGAGGTTTGAATCCGGTGGGCGGACATGGTTTCGCCGAGATCGATCGAGTTTTGGCTGTATCCCAAACAGAAAGTGAGCGTCTTTAGACGCTCACCTTCGCGATTATCGAGCGAATATCTGGTGGGTCGTTAGCCGCCGCTGCCGCCGCCACCGCTGCCGCCGCCACCGCCGCTGCCGCCACTGCCGCCGCTACCACCGCTGCCGCCGCTACCACCGCTGCCACCGTCGCCGCCGCTGCCGCCGTCGCCGCCGCTGCCGCCGTCGCCGCCGCTGCCACCATTGCCGCCGCTGCCACCATTGCCGCCGCTGCCACCACCGCCGCCGCCGCCGCCACCGCCGCCGCCGTCACCATCGCCGTCACC